>NZ_OY761440.1:319583-639166 GCF_963664415.1 uncultured Desulfobacter sp.
GCACCTTCCAGATAATGGGCCAGCCAGGCGATATGTTCGGGATCAACCTGTTTTTCCAAAGCGGTATACACAGCTGCAATAATAGCCACGGCAGCACTGGAAGACCCGCCAAGTGCACTTCGCACCGGCGATGTCGATTCAATATGCAGATGAACCCCATGGGCATTAAAATACTGAAAAACGGCAAACATCAGTCCCATGGGACCATCCCATCCTTTATCATTCATGCTGCGCTCAATGGTTTCAAAGCCTTTGGAAGAGATCCGGATCTGACCGGGTTCCCACGGTGACAGGTGGACATGGGTACGCATATCAAGGGCCAGGTTCAAGGTCGCAGGCTTAAGGTCTGCCAATGGCAGATAAAAGGTGGAAATATCCAGAGTGCCACCAAAATCAATGCGACAGGGCACGGACACGTGTATCTGTTTTTTTTCAAGTATTGGTGCAAGATTCATATTTCAGATCTCATTTTGTATAAAAACTTCAAACTGTTGAAATGTCGCCCGATATGAAAAGGGATAAAGGATTCAAGCAAAATTTCTCCCTCCTGGATGGCAATGGGAGAAAACTTAATACGGTCTGCACGTGCCATCTCCACGGTGTTGATCCAGGATAGTTGCTTCAGGGTACCTTTGGAGACCCAGCACCCCTGGACGCTGCCGCCAAATAGTCCGGCAGGCTCCTGCACCCCTTGTATACGACCCTTACATTTGGGGCAGACGACCCGCCCCGCTTTAAAGTCAAACCAAAGCCTGGCAGAATCCACCGCCTCGATGCCTGTACAGCAGTCATCACACTGGTCAAGCCCGGGAGAAAATCCGGACAACCGCATAAAACGAATCTGAAAAAGTAAGCTGATCACTTCGGTGCGAATGCACCCATCATTCACCATCTCCAGGGCCGTGTAAAGCAGCTCAAAGATCTCAGGCTGGGCCTTTCCCTCTTCAAGCCATTGGGAAACAATCTCCGTCCAATATGAGGCATATGCGGTGTTCACCACATTATACCGAATCTGGGGAAATCCATTTTCAAGAACTGTCTGACACAAATTGATCATGGCATCTTTATTTTTCTTTGGAAAGGCACACTGGATATGGTTCACCGAAAACAGGTCCATAGCGCCTGAAAATCTGCGCACGCTTTTTTTCGCGTTTTTTGCCATCACACTGATCTTTCCTCTATCCCGGGTCAGGAAGGTGATGATCAGATCATGATCTCCATATTCAATTTTGCGAAGCAGAATGGCGTCTGTGCTGAAATCGCCCATATTGTTGTCAAATACCGATCAACATCCTTGTAATAGTGAAATAACAATAAACGCTGATCAAATCCATGGTCGTCGTAACAAAGGGGCCTGTGGCCACAGCCGGATCAATATTGAGCCGGTGGAAAATCAATGGCACCGAAGTTCCCACAAAAGCCGCCACGGTCATGGAAGACAAAATTGAACATCCAACAACGATGGACAAGGCCCAGGAAAAGGGGGTGGACATAAAACTGATCTTGGCCACCGCCGCAATCAACGAACCATAGGTCATACCGAGAATAAATCCCACGCCAAGTTCCCTGGAAATGATCTTGGCAAAATCCCGGATATTCACCCGGCCCGTAGCAATTCCCCGCACCACGATGGTGGCACTCTGGGTACCGATGTTCCCTCCCATGCCCATGATGATGGGGATAAATGCGGCAAGGCCTGTCAGCTGGGCCAAAGTGGATTCAAACCGGCCGATAATAAAAAAGTTGGCGATGCCGCCAAGGCAGCTTGCAAACAGCCAGGGCAAACGAATCCGGGTACCTTTAAACACAGACTGCGTCTCAACATAATCTTCACCCACACCCGCCATTTTCAACATATCTTCGGTGGCTGTCTCGTGCAGGATGTCTATGACGTCATCCACGGTAACAATACCAATAATCCGGTTGTCATCGTCCACAACCGGTATGGCCAAAAAATCATACCGGGAAACCAGCCGGGCCACCACTTCCCTGTCCGTATAGGGCTTAACCGATACAATATCCGTAGCCATGAACTCTTTAAGGGGTTTATCAGGGGATTCCACGACCAACTGGCGCAGGGAACTGACCCCCACAAGGTTACCATAGCTGTCTATCACATAGATATAGAACGGCATCTCAACATCAAGATACTTGTTCTGCAAGGCTTCGATAACGTCCTTGGCCTTGACGTCTTCTTCCAGGGCCACGAAATCCTTAACCATGAGACTGCCGGCAGTATCCTCGTCATAGCTCATGATCTGCTCGACATTGTAGGATTCTTCCTTTTTCATTTTGGATAGAATCTTGTCGGACAGTTCCTCGTCCAGACATCCGAGCAATTCGGCAGCATCATCCGAGGCCATGTGGTCAAAAACCGTCACCAGCTTATCGAAATCAACAACTTTGACAAACTCCACAAAGGTCTTTTCAGGCAGGTGTGAAAATAACAGTCCGATATCCTCGGGATTGTCCAGCAGGTTGAACAGTTTTTCCTGGTTCAATGGGGTCAGATGTTCAAAAACAATAGACAGGTCTGCCATATGGGTTTTTTTTATGATATTGAGCAGCTGTTTGCTCGCACCCCGGCGTAACAAACGTGTAATGCTGTTCTCAAGTATCAAAATTTGCTCTTTTTGCATGGATAAATTTCCTTTGGGCAGACAGATTGACAGGATCTAAAACATTATTTTAATGTGTGCGCTGTTTTTGAGATTTTCCATCCATTTTTTGAATTGGGCTTCTCCATGCTCCCGGTATAAAATATCCTGGATCTGTTTTTCCACCTCTTTTTGAACAGGGCCTTGTCCCTGTGAAAGGATATCAGCCACGTAAAGGATTTGAAAAGAACCGCCCATATCAATGGGCTTGGTGTATTGTCCTTTGCCAACTCCTTCAAGGGCATTTTTGATTTCATCGCTGAAACTTGATATGTCAAACTCACCGAGCTCACCACCGGCACCTGCATTGGAGCCAATGGAATAGTCTTTTGCAACCTGTGAAAAATCAACTTTGTTTTTCAATTTTTCCCGAACCGTCGAAAGCTCTGTTGCCCCCTTTACAATAATATTTTTCAAATGATATTTTTTCTTGCCCTTAAAGTCCTGGTAGTGGCTGTCATAATAGGCTTTTATCTCTTTATCCGTGATAACGATTTTGGAACGGACAGCCCTTGAAACGATCATGCTCTGGAGAATCTGATCCCGGATTCTTTCACGGTATTGTTCAAGGGTTATTCCCTGGGCGGCCAGACCAAGTTCGAGTCTTTCCTGATCAAGATTGTGCTCTTTTTTAAAATTTTCCAGGGCATTGTCCACATCGGTATCATCCACGGCAATCCCCATTCGTTTAGCTTCCTGAACCACCAGGCTGTTTTCCACCAATTGATTAAGTACCTGGGTGTACATTTGGTTCATCAACTCTTTTTTCCGGGTCGCAGACTCCTGGGATGTCTCAATATTTTTCCGATACGGAGCCGCAGCCATGTCAAGCTGGGACAAGGTTACAATATCATCATTTACAATGGCGACTATCCGGTCAACCACCTCCTGGGCAAAGCAACTTGCCGCCCAGAAAACTCCAAGCGTAAAAACCATTAGGATGATGTTCTGTTTTCTTTCCATACTTCCGCCTTTTTTCATCAAAAAACTCTTATAAACTTACTGTAATGCTCTTAAATATTTTTCACAGATTGAACTTAAACATAGACAACCAGCCCGACCTTTGGTTGTTAATGTTCTTTTGTGTTCATTAAAAAGGTGCTTAACACCGGCTTGTCAATCTCCACCGGATAACTGGTCTGTAATTCCTGCAACCATTCTCCAAACACGTCCTGGCTTTTTTCCATCCGTAGCTTAAGCACCAAAGCGTTCTCATCCATCACTTGTGAATTATCGTTGTCTTGGTCTTTGGCCTGTTCGGCAAAACGGTCATAAAACGCGATCATATCCTCGGCATGAATTTCCTGGGCTGCCACAAGATCCTGCATGATTAATTTTTGGATGACCATATCCTTTTTCAATCTCTTTTTCCAGACAGGATATGATATAGCTCTTTCAAGGAGCATCCGGTCAAAGCTGTTTTCAGGATAATCTTTTTTAAAGTCGACAACGGCACTCTCAAGTTCTTCGGCACTGACATCAATCCCTTTGGCGGCAGCAGCCGCCAGCAAGACAGCCTCATCAGACAAATCAGAAACAAGATCCAGCACCATGGCATTGTATTCTCGGGGCTTATCTTTTATGTCAAAGGGGTAGTTGGCCAGCTTGATCTCCAATTCCCGGACAAAATCTTCCCGGCTGATTCCCACAGAGCCGGCTTTTATGATATTGCCTTTTTGTTCAACTTTCTTTTGATCCGTACACCCGGAGACTGTTACGATTGCAAGACCTGCTGCAAAAGCCAATAAGAATTTAATAAACGTGAGAATTAAAAACTCCCGTAAATATTCATTGACATCCTTTACGCCCCACCCAATATGTGCAATGCTGTTCATTTCATATTCCCAATTGTGGCTCACTGCCATGCCGGTATATTATTTTTTTTTGGGAATTCCCCTTAAAATTTTGGAAACTTTTAGCATTATGCCTATTTTTTCGCAACCCTTTCAAGTGTGATCTGTCCCTTTATATAAAGACAGCCTTTAGAGAAACAGATTAATTGGGTAAAGGATAATGACAGGCTGCCAGATGCTTGGGGTCATGATTACAGGCACAAAGTTTTGGTGTTTTTTCAAAACACAAAGAGCGTGCCACAGGACAGCGGGAAGAGAATCTGCAGCCCGGCGGTGGATTTTCAGCTGAAGGGATTTCACCTTTAAGCGGGATTCTTTTGAGCCGATGTTCCGGGTCTATTACGGGGACGGCCTCCAGCAAAGCCTTTGTATAGGGGTGCCTGGGATGCTTATATACCACCTGGGCATCGGCAATCTCCATGATACGTCCCAGATACATGACAATGATGCGGTCAGACATGTGGCGGACCACAGACAGATCATGGGAAATAAACAGATAGGTCAAGTCCATGGCAGACTGTAGATCCAGCAACAGATTCAAAATCTTTGACTGTACCGAAACATCCAGGGCGGAAACCGGCTCATCACAAATAACGATCTGCGGGGTCATACTGATGGCCCGGGCAATACCGATGCGCTGACGTTGCCCCCCTGAAAACTCATGGGGATATTTGGTCAACGCCCCGGAATCAAGCCCCACCTGATCCATCAATGACGCAATCTGCGTGGCCATTTTCTGTTGAGACACCCCGTGAATAAGAAACTTTTCTTCCAAAATCTGACGTACTGTCTGCCTGGGATTTAAGGATTCGAAAGGATCTTGAAAAATCATTTGGGCCCGGGTTGAAAAATCTTTACGCATTTTCCGATTCATGGCGGACAATGGCTTTCCTTCCAGAAGAATGCGCCCCCGGGTGAGTGGACACAACCCCATAATGCACCGTCCCAACGTGGTTTTCCCACACCCGGATTCTCCCACAACACCAAGGGTTTCACCCTTGAAAACAGAAAAACTGACATCATCCACTGCATGCACATCACCTGTCCGACGCATAAAAACACCCGAAGTCACCGGAAAATATTTTTTCAGGTGTTGGATCTCCAAAATCGAACGACGGCTTTCTGAACAGTCTGATTGTCCCATTCATTCCTTCCCGTAAATGCGCTTTTTCAATAGTCTGTACCCGAGAAATAACACGGCAGATGCGTTAAAAACAAGAGCGTTTTGACTCTGAAAAAACTGCCGGAACATTGAACAAACATATTTTATCAAAAAAAAGTAATCTTGATAAAAAACAACACAATTGATATATTTTTTTATCATCTTACTAATTATTAATTCTACGACATGTATCGCAGCTATTCATGACCATTTAGTCAAATGGTTGTGTCGTCCAAAATCTTTACGGGTAAATCTCCTTCAGGCGGTTTAATTATTGTGCTGTCCCGGATACCCAATCATTCAATTGGAGCCATGTTTTCCATGAGCCCACCCCAAAAAAGGAGAGTTTACCATGCGTATTTCCCAGAGCATCCCCACAAAAGTTACTATCATCCTATGCTGGCTGATCTGTTCATCCATGATAGCATCAGCGTCAGACCCCATTACCCCTGCAGAGTGGGGAACCATCATAAACCTTTCAGGCCGCCAACGAATGTTGTCGCAGAAAATGAGCAAAGAGATCCTTCTAATCAGTCTTAACTATAATAAAGCCGAAAACTTATCCGCACTCGAAAAAACCGCTTATCTTTTCGATAAAACATTGAAAGGGCTGAGGGATGGTTCCCCCGAATTATCGCTCCCTCCCACCACATCAAGACGGATACTTCGCCAGATTGATCTGAAAATCACACCTGTATGGAATGCTTTTTTTCGTCAGGTCCAGGAAATTATAAAAGCCAAAACAGTATCCCCGGCCCAGCTCAGCGCTGTGATAGAAAACAACATTCCCTTGCTCAGTGAAATGAATAAATGTGTCAAACTGTATGAAAAAGAGGCATCCAAATCCGGAGTTGAGATGGACCCCAAACTGGCTGTGACTATAAATCTTGCAGGAAAACAGCGTATGCTGAGTCAAAAAATGTCCAAAGAGTTTTTCATTATTGCCAAAACGTCAAACGCTCAGGCCAGTCAATTAAGCCTCCAAGAAACTTATACATTGTTTGACAGAACACTCAAAGGGCTGATGGATGGAGATGAGATACTTGAACTTCCCGGCACAAAAGATCAGGCCATCCGAGAACAATTAGGCAAAGTTCAGTCCCTGTGGCAGGATTTTAAACCCCTTATGGAATATGGAGCCAAAATAAAGGGCAGCGTTTCTATTGAAAAAATCGAAGGAGTTGCCCAAAAGAACCTGCCTCTTCTTGCAGAAATGAATAAAGCAGTGAAAATGTACGAAGCCCAAGCCGCCAAATAACGCAGGAGAAAACGATGAAACTAAAAACCAAAATAATTTTGCTTGGGGTCATGAATATTGCACTGCAATTAATTCTTCTGCTGCTCATTTTTAATATTTTCTCCTCCTTGCTCACCGGATTTTCAACGATTATCGGAAAGGCGGACCAGAACAGGACAGTCACCCAGGAGTCACGAAAGGACATTTTGAGTACAACGGCCAAGGTCAATTCCATGGTGGGCCGGATGACCGAACTTAATGATCTAACCGTGGAAACCAACAAATCAATCAAAATCCTTGAAAAAAAGATTTCAGCCAGCGCCTGGAAGCTTACAAGAATATCCCAATCTATTGAAAACCTGCTTGACAGTATTGAAGATGAGAGTATTCAGGATCAACTTTTTGACATGGCGGACGGTGTGGGAAATCTTCAGGAAATCATGAAAAGAGAAGCCTTGGTAAGCCTTCATGTCGCTGTAAAAACCATGGATGACTCTACCCAGAAAATGAAAGAACAATTGGCAAATGTCCGTGATTTTTCAGATCATATCAGCAAAACTGAAAAAATCAGCGATCACATTACCCAGGGAAGCCAGGAAATCCTTGCCATCTCTGATACCTTTGCTAGAGCTATCGAAAAGGATCGATTGTTTCTTTCATGCATGGTTATATTCTTCGCATTTGCTACCGGTGGCTTTAGTTTCCTTGTGAGAAGAACAATCACAGCCCCCATGCAAAAAGTGATTTATATGGTTAAAGATATTGCGCAGGGAGAAGGTGATTTAACCAAACGTTTGGAAATAAAAAACAAAAAGGATGAACTTGGAGAGCTTTCCGCATGGTTCAACCAATTTATCGACCGTCTTGACCAAATAATCATTAATATCGGTCAAGCTGCAGAAAAAGTGATGAGCGAATCCAAATCCGTTCTTACTTTTTCTGGTAAAATGGCAGAAGGTGTTGATGATTTTTCCCAAAAATCCCAGGCCATGTCCGTTGCCACCGGCCAAATGAACTCAAGTATGACAACCATTTCATCCTTTGGGGAACAAGCTGCAGAACATATGGGAATGATATTTGAATCCGCCTCCCATGTAAACACCACCCTGGAGCAAATCACCCGGGAAGGTGATCGCGCAAAGGAGATGTCAGATGAAGCCGCCACCAAAGTTGAACATGCCACCCAGCGGGTAGCGTCCCTTGGGGGCTCTGCAGAAGAGATTTCAAAGGTCATGGAGGTCATAACAAATATAGCCGCACAGACCAATTTGCTGGCACTCAATGCAACCATCGAAGCGGCTAGGGCAGGAGAAGCAGGAAGAGGCTTTGCTGTCGTCGCCCAAGAGATAAAAACCTTAGCCGCCCAAACGGCTGAGGCAACAGAAGACATAAAGGAAAAGGTTACCAGAATCCAAGCCTCGACCCAGGATACCATTTCAGATGTCACAAATATTTCAGAAATTATTTCAAATGTGGATGACGTGGTAAAGACGATTGTTGATTCTCTGAAAGAACAGTTTGCAACTTTTCAGGATGTTACCACGAGCATCGAACAGTCGTCCAGCAGCATGGATGAGATATCTAAAAATGTATCAGCAAACTCACACCTCTCTGCAGAAATTGCAGGGGGCGTCTCGGGAATGAATGACGTAGCCGAAAATATGACGGAAAATAGTCACCAGATGAATCAGAATGCAACTCGTCTTTCTGATCTTTCAGTCACACTAAGCCATATGATTTCCGAATTCAAAGTATCAAAAAGCTAAAGGAGAAAGAACATTAGCTATCAAAATTAAACAAAATATTACAATTTTTCGGTTGAATTATTACAAAATCTGTTTTATTTTCCGAACTCCTAATAAAAGAGACATGGATTGTGACCACGAATAAAAATGACATAATAATCATCGGTGGCGGAATCATTGGACTTGCCTGTGCTCATTATTTGATGAACCAGGGAACAAACGTCACTATTATAGAAGATCAGCAGATCGGCTCAGGGGCATCCCACGGCAACTGCGGCCTGCTTTTTTTCAGTGATGTGATTACTCTTTGCGCACCAGGCGTGGTCTCCACGGAAATCATCCGGACCTTGCGTGGCACGAGCCCTCTTTTCATCAAGCCGGAACTGGATATGGACCGGATTGCCTTTCTCCTGCGCTTTGCCCTAAATTGCCGCAAACACCATATGAACCGGGCGGCAAAAGATAAATACGCCTTACTTTCATATTCAGACCGTCTGTTCAGGCAATTGCTCGACACGGGTATACTTGCCTGTGATTTTGAAGATAAAGGTGTACTCACCGCGTATCTGTCAAAAAAAGCCTTTGACGGATTTCATCGGACCAACAGATTTCTTGAACAATACGGATTTGGATATAAAAAACTGTCCAGACAACAAACCCTGAATTTTGAACCCGCTCTGTCATCGAAAGTTGTGGGCTCCTGGTTTTCAAAACATGACCGGCATGCTCGCCCGGATCTTTTGGTCGCGGCATGGAAAAATGACCTGCTGCGCCGGGGCATGAAAATCAAAGAGATGTGCAGAGCAACGGATTTTGTGTGTAAGCAAGGCACCATCCAGGGCGTCCAAACGAACCAGGGACCTTTGTTTGCAGACGCATTTGTCCTGGCTGCCGGTGCCTTTTGCTCTAAATTGGCAAAGACGCTGAAGCTTTGCCTGCCCATCCAACCGGGAAAAGGATACAGCATAACCATGCACCGCCCGGAAATATGCCCTGCTGTTCCCTGCATGCTCCATGAAAGAAACATGGTGGTAACGCCCTGGAAAAGCGGGTATCGATTAGGCGGCACCATGGAATTTTCAGGATTTTCAACCGATCTGAATCGAACCCGGTTAAACAAGCTGATTCAGGGGGCGGCCGAATATATGCGAACCCCGATGGGACGACCTATTGTTGAAGAATGGGCAGGGGTAAGACCCATGACCTATGATGATATGCCTGTGATCGGCAGGACGTCCGGATTCAGCAACCTGGTTGTGGCCGCAGGACACGGTATGCTCGGACTTACCTTGGCCACGGGCACGGGTAAACTTGTCAGTGATTTGATTTTGGAAAAACCGCCGGAGATTGATCCGGCACCATTCTCACCGGAAAGATTTAATTGATGCTTGAACACAAAGCCACCCATATGCGACGTTGCGGCACAATCCTGCCCAAGTTAGGAGATCGGACCTCTTGTACGTTAGTACGATTCTGGGTTCTGTTTTGTTTGCGCTTGCATCTAAGAATGGATTTTAAAGGAATGGCAAAAAAATGGGCACCAAAAAAGGGTTTTCGAACAGAATCAGTGCTCAAAAACCCTTCAAAAATAGACTTATTGGACAGTTACGTTGACCGCTGCAGGTCCTTTCTGTCCGTCCTCCACGTCAAAAGTGACCCGGTCACCCTCATTAAGAGATTTAAAGCCTGTTGCGTTGATGCCGGTATGATGCACGAATACGTCAGGTCCCTCCTCCTGCTCGATAAATCCGTATCCCTTTGCATCATTAAACCACTTTACGATCCCATTTGCCATTGCGACTCTCTCCTTACTTGTAGTGAATAATTTTAGTTTCAAACTCAGGTCCTGCCACGCCAACAATGGGGTCCAGCCCTTAGAACGAAACTTTCAAAGCCCTGCATTTCGCAGCTTTGAATGTATATTATTAGCTTCTGTTTAAAAATCAAGGATTATTTATTAAAATTTCATTTTTTTTCGTCGATATGAACCAAACGGCACGCAGCAAAATGTCCGGAAGCCACTGGCATTAGCCTGGGACGCTGAATATCGCACTGGTGCACAGCACGCTCACAGCGTTTGGCAAATCGACATCCCGAAGGCATTTTTAACAACGCAGGCACATTTCCCGGAATGGTGGGAAGCTTTGTTTTCGCCGATTGAGCCAGAGAGGGTATGGATTGCAAAAGTTTTTGGGTGTAGGGATGAAAAGGATTTCGAAACAGAGTGGTCACAGAAGCATTCTCTGCCACGGTACCGGCATACATGACAACAACCCGGTCACAATACTCTGCAATCAAGCCAAGATCATGGGTAATTAAAATCACCGCCATACCTGTTGCATCCCGAAATTGAAAAATAAGGTCCATAATCTGGGCCTGTACGGTTACATCCAAAGCTGTGGTCGGCTCATCGGCAATCAGGATATCGGGTTCACAGGCGAGCGCCATGCCGATCATTACCCGCTGACGCATCCCGCCGGACAACTGATGGGGATACTTTTTCATAGCCTTTAGAGCATCGGGTATCCCTACCTTTTCAAGCATCTGCAACGATGCTGTATATTTTTGATTTTTCCCCATACCGGGAAAATGCAGGGAATAAATTTCAGCAATCTGCCGACCTACGGTATGAGCCGGGTTTAAGGCGGTCATGGGTTCCTGAAAAATCATGGATATTTTTTTCCCCCGGATGTTACGCATGGCGTCCATGGGGAGATTAAGCAGATCTTGCCCTTTAAAAAGGATTTCTCCTTCTTTAATTGTTGACACAGGCTTCGGTAAAAGGCGTATCAAACTCAAGGCCGTCACACTCTTGCCGCACCCGGACTCACCGGCAATACCCAGTACCTGGCCTGGCTCAAGGTCAAAACTGACATCATCCACGGCAAGCATCTGCCCCTGGTCGGTCTGGAATGCGACCCCAAGATGCTTAACAGCTAAAAGCGGAGGACAACTTTTTTGAGTCATTCCGGCCCTGCCTTTCTTTTATATTTGTCGTCAATGATGGTAACAGGGGCAAATCCCTCTCCTTCTTTTTCAGCGGCAAGGGTCTGTTGCCGTATGTTCGCATCAACCCAAAAAAGCCCACCCGTATCCGAGGCGAAAGGATCAAACAGGCTATTTGACACAGGGGTGCCGTGAAATTTGGGCAACCGCATCCACCGCCAGTAAGCCAGTCTGACATAGGGCACCATATATGACGGCACATAGGCACAGATATCATGTATTTTATTCTGAATTGTTATAGACAAATTGATACGTTCCTGTTCGTCCAGGCTGTCGCGGTACTGGTCAATGAGTTTGTCCAGTTCAGGATCATCCGTATTGGTAATGTTGTTGGTCTGGGGTTTATGTGCGTTGGCCGAATGCCACCCCTGCCAGAAGGAAGGCCGCAGGCCGGCACCCAAACCCACCCAGGCCACATCATGTTTTTTTTCAAGGGTTTTCTTAACAATGGCCGTAGGGTCAAGGCGCTCCAATTCCAGATCAATGCCGGCCTTGCATGCCTCTTCTTTCAAGACAGCCAGCCGGGGCATGTACTCTTCCAAAGAATAGGTTACGGTTACCGAAAACCGCATACTCCCCTTGTGCCAGATGCCGTCCGCTCCTCTTTGCCAACCGGCCTGGGTCATCAATGTTTCTACTTTTGAAATATCGTACCTACGGGCTTTGATGGTGTAATCGGTATATTCTCCATATCCGTAAAAAGCCTGGGGCAGCCGGAAATAATCACCCCGCAAAACCTGCTTGATCACCTTATCCATATTCATGGCATGGGCAAAGGCCTGCCGGACTCTAATATCCCTGAATATCGGCCGGTCCAGGTTAAGCCACATCCCCCTGGACGGCTGTCCCAAATCATTGAAAAACCAGATCCGTTCCACATATCCCTTATTAATTACCGGGGTGTCGGATTTCTGGTGCCAGAATTTGGGCAGCACCATACCAAAGGTATCCAATCGGCCTTTTTTAAAATATTCCCACTGCATATTAAAGTCACGGATGACCGTAAACAGAACCGAATCCACGTTAAACCGATTTTTAAAATACCGCCGATCTTTTGCCCACCACTGTTTTTTGCGGGAAAACCGGATAAACCGCCCCTTTTTAAAATCACTGATCTGATACGCTCCGGTATTGGGAACAACGGCCCAGTTGAACCGGGACACAAAATCATCTTCCAAGGTTCTGAAAAAATGTTCGGGCGTAGGACTGATGCCAAGTTTCAGATAAAGATCAGGCACGGCCTTGGTGCTTTTTACTGCAATCGTGTAGTCGTCAAAGGCAGTAACGGATTCGATCTCCCGGGTGTAATAATCATTGTACCAAGGGGCCACAATATGTTCAGAGCGCATGAACGTCAGGGTATACACATAATCCCTGGCCGTCACCGGCACCCCGTCCGACCACAGGGCATCAGTATCCAGCTTGAAATACATGGTCTTTTTATCAGGGGCATAGGCCCAGTGGGTGGCAAGCTCTGGGATAATATTCCGGGAGACCGGATGAAGATTGATCAAAGAGAGTTGGTTGTCCAGAATCGCACTTCTGAAAGAACCGTTGGAATCGGGCCCCACCACCCTGAAAGTCATGGGGAAACTCATAATCGCCCCCCGGAAGATACCGCCTTTTTGAGCATTGTCCGAGGCAAATACCGGATCTGTATTATTGGTGAGCCACTGAATATTATCCGGCAATGTTTGATACACCAGGGGGGCAAGCCCCTTATTGGAAGGCGGTTGGGGCGGAGGCGCATTTTGGGGTTTATCAGATGAGCACCCCGGCAGCCCCCCTGAAAGGCAAAAAAAAAGCATAGCCGACACCGCGAACACAACCCGCCTGGATAGCATATTTATTATCTCTTCCCGAACTTGTAAAAAGATTAAATCAACCCTTGACAGCAATTTTTAAAAAGTAAAACAATACAGCAATTTTTAATCTGATCCAAGAGGAGTTTTCACCCCATGATCCTCCATGTGGACATGGACGCATTTTTTGCTTCAGTAGAGCAGCGGGACAACCCGGGGCTTTTGGGCAAACCCGTTATTGTGGCAGGGCATTCCAAACGCAGTGTTGTATCTGCGGCCAGTTACGAGGCAAGAAAATTCGGCATCCATTCAGCCATGCCTGTATTCCAGGCCAGGCAGAGATGTCCGCATCTCATTATTCAGCCGGGCAGCCGGGAAAAATACGCCCGGGATTCAAGAAAGATCATGGCGATTTTAAGACAGTTCTCTCCTTTGGTGGAACCTGTTTCCATTGATGAAGCCTTCCTGGATATCACAGGATGTGAAAAATTGATCGGCACTGCTGAACAGACTGCAAAAAAAATTAAAGCTGAAATTATCAATCAGCTCGCTTTGACCTGTTCAGTCGGTGCGGCACCGGTCCGGTTTCTGGCAAAAATCGCATCGGATATGGACAAGCCTGACGGGCTGACCATTATTTTTCAAGAGGACATGGCCCGGGTCATTGACACCCTGCCCATCAGCAAGGTGCCTGGTGTCGGCAACAAGGCCTTGGTGCAGATGCAAAGCCTCCACATTGAAACGCTGGGCGATGTAAAAAAGTTTGACCATAAGTTATTAAATCACAAATTCGGCAGTTTCGGCCAAAGATTGTTCCAGCTGGCCCGGGGTATTGATGACACCTCCATAGAACCGGAAAGGCCCCGAAAATCGATATCCGGTGAAGTCACGTTGTCCCGTGATATTTCTAATCCCCGTGACGTACAATCCGTTCTTCTTGCCCAGGCCCACAGAGTCGGCAATGAACTGCGGGCCGGCAAAAAAAGATGCAGAAAGGTCAGCATTAAACTTAAATTTTCAGATTTTTCCCAAATCACCCGGACCAAAACCCTTGATACATGGATCTGCTCATCCAATGCTATTTTTGACCAGGCACTGCACTTATATAACAATGTGAAAATCACAAAAACAATCCGCCTGGTCGGGGTGGGCGTTTCGGACCTTCAGGACACGAAAACACCGGTTCAAGGATCTTTGTTCACCGATAAAGCCCAGTTAAATAGCAGCCAATGGGAGGCCGTGGACCGGGCTATGGATTCTGTGCTCGCCAAATTTGGCCCCGATGCATTGAAAAAAGCGAACCTGAAAACCCGAAAATTTTCACACAAATACATAGGAGACCAAAAAGTGAACCCACTTTGTGCTGTGGAAGTGACCATTACAGGAAGAGTGCAAGGCGTATGCTTCAGGCATGAAACCAACTTGGCCGCCCAGGACAGGCAACTGTCAGGTTATGTCAAAAACATGCCGGACAGATCGGTCCACGCCCTGTTCCAGGGTAAACAGGAAAACGTACAAGATATGCTGGACTGGTGCCAAAAAGGGTCCACCTTTTCAGAGGTAAAGGATGTAAATACCCGAACGGTTTCAGTGGATCCGGCATTAACACATTTTGAAATCCGGTATTAGAAGCCTAAGTCCTCATTAACGAGTATGATCTTTATCCGGCCCTGTTCAAAGGATTTTTCCGTAATGGTCCAGTAATTACAAATCCTGTCCGGGCTCGAACAATCGTGACAAACTCCGGTTTTTGCACAGGGCGTTTTTTTGTCAAGTTTCATACAGTTTACCGGCGCCGCATAGTCTTTAACCCGGGACATGGCATCGTCAAGATCCCCACAGATCTTGTTACGACCCACAATGAGCAGCACATGTTTAGGCCCCCACATGATGGCCGCCACCCGGTTGCCGATCATCTCCAGATTTACCAAGTGGCCGTCTTGGGTAATGGCGTTTGTTCCGGTGATAAACAGATCTGCCATCAGGGAACGCCTGCGCAGTTCAAACTTCTGCTCTATCGACAAACTTGTATCAAAGGTCATTCGTAAATGAGAAAAGAAGATATCCTGTTAAAAAAAGAACTGTTTCTTTAATTTGCAGCCGTTATTTCAGATGCCAACTGGCGATTCAAAAAAATAAATCGGAGATGGCGGGTACCTTGCCACAGACGGAGAAATCGTCAATTTTTTTTATTTCAAATTAAAGGTCGCCTTGATCCTGGCATTGTTTTCTTCATCCTGGGGAACAGGATCAGGCTCTGTAACAAATACACGTATTATATCAATCTTGCCGATTTCTGTCAGATAATGGGCAATTACATGGCCACGTTCCCGTCCGAGGTCACTTAAGGCTTCCCCATCCAGGGGCATGCTGGTGACCAGGAGCTTTTCTTTTTCATCCAGGGTCAACTCTTTTTCCTTGCCGGACTCATCTCTGGGCTTGGGGAACTCAGCCTTGTCATAGGCCTTTTCAATGAGCTTGGTACGTTTCTCTTCATCTAAATCGGTAAGTTTCACCGTGCCATCTTCAGGTAATCTTTTATCCATGGATAACACCATGGCTTCATAGGCCTCATATCTTAGCTGCTCAGCGTCTTTAAGTTGATTGTAACGGCTCATGATTTCCAGTTTTAATTTCGGTTTTTTACCTAGCACCGTTGCAAGCTTGTCCAATTTTTCTTTCTGGGCCTGATCCAGCAAACTTTTTCCCGGATCGAACGTTACATATCCCAGATCCTGACCACTGCCGACACCCACAAGACCGCCAAGAAATTTGAACGGGGCCGTCACAATCCCCATAATAAAATTTTTCAAAACCGTTCCCACAACCTTTCCGAAATGAAATTTGGGATCACTGATATCGCCAGTAATAGGCAGATCCAGGTCAATCTCCCCCTTGGAATTTTTAAGCAGGGAAATGGCAAATTCCAAAGGAAGAGAGATCGCATCTTTACTGTCCACTTTCTTACCTAAAGTCAATTGATCAAACAGGACGCGATTGTTTGAATTAAGCTGATCTCCGTCTATATTATAATGCAGATCCAGGATAAGCTTTCCCTTTTCAATTTCATACCCAAGAAATTTTTTGGAATACACATTGAACTTAGGCAGTTCAATATTTTTAAAAGAGATCGTCAAATCAATAAAGCGATTGTCCTTTAATGGATCGAGCTGACCGGTAATATCCAAAGGGGCATACCCGCCATGGACACCTTTAAGGACAAGCTGGGCATGGGTCTGGCCTTTAGAAGACAGACCTGTGAGGCTGCCCGCAATCTCGGTCATGTTGGCGGTAAAATTGGGTTTGGTAAAATAATCACTGAAATTAATATGCCCCCCCTGGAGGGTAATGGCATTAATGCGGATATCAGGTATTTCACTGCCGCCCTTGCCCGACGCCGCCTTGGGTTTGGATTTACCTTTTGCCGCACTCTTGTCTTCGGGTTGTTCTACTATGATCTGTTTATAATTGAGCTGGGCATCTTGGTTCAGTATGGCCCGCTGGTAGAAATCGGTCAGTGCAATTTGATCTATCACAACCTTCATGGGATTTACTGAAATATCCATGCCTGTGGCGTACAGGGATTTGCATCTAAAAAAATCTGTGTCATCCACCTTATTTTTAGACAAAAAATTGTTAAGGGAAATCTGGCCCTTGTATGTAACTTTTGGCGGCTCACTTTTCTTTTTGGCAGGTGTCACAACCACTGTGCCCTTTGTGTTTAAATACCCCTTGGATATTGAGATTTTTAAAAAATCCGTAAAATAGGGCTCTGCCGTATTCACGTCAATCCGGTTAAGGTCTATGTTTACGGTTGCGGCAGGCCCTGAGATATCAAAACTTCCATCAAGGTTAATTTTGCCCTCGTTCTTATTGGTCATGGATGCATTGAATGTTGATGTTTCCCCTTTTTTTGTGGAGATATTTTCAACCGTGACACCAAGATCGTTCATCACTACATTCACCGGCTCTTTTTTAGCCTGATCAGTGAGTTGCACCCGGCACTGGTCTAAAACCGTTTTATGAATCGTTGCAACCCAGGCAGGGGGAGGCGTGGACTTTTCATCCTGTTTTGGCACTGCCTGTTTTTGCGGTACAGGCTTGGCTGTCGTGGCAGTTTCTTTAGGATCACCACCTATTTTCAGCGCCTGTTCAATGGCAACAAGCAAATCCATCCGGCCTTTTTTATCCCGATTCACCTCAACCTGTGCCTTATGCAGTTCCACAAGGCCCACCTCGGCCTCTTGCTTTAACAGATTGCAGGCAATCTTTGATAATGCCAGTTGATCGAAGTTCACCAGAGGCGTGTCTTTGCCCTGCTCGGTCAGACCGAATTTATCCAGGGTCACCTGACCGTCGGAGACCTCGATGCCTAAACCCGTCTGGGACAGTCTTGCCTTGAAGTTCAAATTCACAGCCACATTTTCGAGGGTGACATTATCGCCAAGATAGGGAGCCAGATAGGGACGAAAATTCTTCAAATCAATGCCGTTAACAAAAACGCTGCCATTGGCATCCACATCATTTTCAACATGAAAATCGCCTACCGTTTTTATCTCTTCATCATCGCCGGTCAGAATATGAACATCAAATTTTCCTGCAGCCTTAGAACCTATATCCGCGTCAGTAAGAATAAAATCCAAACTGGAGATCTCTTTGATTACCGCCGGTGACACCATCTTATCACTAAAACGAATATGCATATCTTTCACGGCAGCCTGATTAATTTTCACAGTAAACGGTAAAGACAGTTCAATTACCGGTTTAACAGATTCTTTGCTCTCTTGCTTTGGTGCCGCCGGCTTCTGAACGATCGGATCTTTGGCAGTGTTGGTTTCGGCCGGTATCTCTGAACCTTGCTGTATCGATGTCGTCTCATTTTCGTTTGTTATAGCCGAGGCTAAGGCGGATTCAGCATCTGTTTCACCGGACGTTGAATTATCAGCAGAAGCCTTTGAAGGTTGGCCCTCATCGGCCGGGGGCATCTCTTTTCCATCTGCGGACGTATCAGCCTGAACAACCTGATCCGGGGGGACATCTACCTGGGCAACAGCGCGTGACGTGTCCGGCATTTGGGCAGGCGTCTTTGGGGGCGCTGCCACGTTGGCCCCAGACCCCGAGGGAACAAGGTTAATGCCCCCTTGCGCATTACGTTCAACAAACAAAGAGGCCTGATCAACGAGCACCTCATCCACCAAAAAATTCATGTCAAATACATTCTGGGATGAGGCATTCACCTTCAGCTGGGGGCAGGCAAACAAATCGCCTCCGGATAGGTTGTCCAAATCAAAATTTTTAACGAAAGTCTGGAGGTTGACAGCAAGCTTTTGGTCTGCAACGGTCTTTCCCACCGGGATCTCATATTCACCAGAAACGATTACGGCAAGATTACCGGCGGAGTTAATTCTATAGGGGTCAGGTAGATCGATATAGGGGGCAAAAGAACTGAGATCCAGGGGCTGCATGTTCAGTGAAAACGACATTTTCCGGGTGGCATCAAAGGGCACCCCTGCTACATTAATATCCACCCGGGCCTTATCCACCAGGCAGTTCATAACGGCTTTTATCTGTGTTGCCAAATCCTTTTCCATGGTGCTGACCAAGGGGAGGTCAACGTTTAGCTGTTCCACTGAATGGGTGACGGAACGGATATGATCAGTGAAAATCAAAGCTGCGTCCGTAATTTTTACATTAGACACCCGAAATTCAAACAAGGTATTAGGCTCATCTTCTGCAGTCTCCGCCTCCGGTTCAGAATCGGCTTTCTTCCCTTCAAGAAGATCTGAAATATTGAAAGTGTTGTCCTGGTTTAAATGAAGGGAAACTTTAGGCGCCATCACCTGAATATCCGAAACCACCGGGGCGAAATGAAGTAGAGATGAGATAGACAGGTTGAGATAAAATTCCTGAACCGAGGCCAAATTCTCTCCACTGATTTTACTTTCAATAGTAAAATTTTTAACCCGTGCTTCCAGGGTGAAAGGATTAAACGTTATGGATTCAATCCGAGTCTGCCTTCCAAGGGCTTTGGTCAAAGAATTTACAGCAATGCGTTTTCCGGCCCAGGGGGCAACAAGTCCTGTCAAAAGAAAGTAAAGCACAAATAGGATGGCAGCACTTAAAGCGACTATTTTTAACGTAAAATATTTCTTCATCATTTCTCCCAAAACAGCCAAATTTTGCATTGGTAATACTTCCATAACGCTCAGGTTTATATATATATCACGCCATATGCCTTTGCGCAAAAAAAGTTCTCTGCAGAAAAAAAAGGAAAATTTCGTAATAACGGCTATGGGCCGCCCTGGCCTATCAACACCCAGGCTCACCCCATAACAAACAATGAAAATAACTCATCAACCTATTGGAACTCTAATTATAGAAACTTGAACTTACTATCTTTTGTTCAGATCAATCTTTTTCACCATCGGCAACCAGACGGCAAGAACAAAAAATGCAGCAAAAATTGCCAGTCGGGCAATCACATGAATGGTGTTCGCCCAGTCAAGGGATATAAACCACATGGCAAATGCAGCCACAATAAAATAAAGAAAAATCATAAGAGATGATGCTGTTCCCGCACCCTGATCAACCTGCAACAGCACCAAATGATTGCTTGGCGGCCGACTTAAGCCAAAGAAAAAAGAAGCCAGGGCCATGGGCAGGGCAAGTCCCCAAGGCCCTGCCACTATATCGGCATGCATTAAAAGGCCGGCAGCCAATATTCCTGCGAAGCTGACGGTCACAATCTTATCCGAAGACATGCGTCGTTGAATCCTCGTACACATAAAGGACCCTGCCATGATGGCAGCTGCATTGAACGCAAAAAAATAACTGAACACCTGTTCCGACGTACCAAACCGAGAAATGTAGATATTTGACGCGGATCCGATAAAAGAGAAATGGGGCAAAACGATAACAGAAAAAAGGAGTACAAGGCCGATATAACGGCGATTACCAAAGAGTTTCAGGTACAACCCCATGGTTTTAAGGACACTGATATGTTCAAGCGTCTGTAAAGGCTCCCTTAGGCGGAACACACCACCAAGGGCAATTATTCCCATGAGAGCCTGGACAAAAAACACCCAGTGCCAGGAGAGCCAAGCCATAATCAATCCGCCGAACACGGGAGCCAGCATGGGGGCCAGAGCCATGATCACGGCCATATAGGCAAGTATGTGCTGCCGCTGCGGCCCTTCATACAAATCCTTGGTAATGGCCATGGCGATTACCACCCCGGATGAGGCACCAAGCCCCTGCAGCACCCTGAGCAAAATAAGATGATAAATATCGTCCACAAATCCGCTCACAAAACTTGCAGCAATATACAATATGATGCCACACATAAGCGGGGGCCTTCGACCGTATTTATCAGACAGGGGACCATACAGCAGCATACTGACACAGAATCCAATGAAAAATCCGCTCAGTGTAAGATTGACCACGGACTTAGGTTGCTGCCAAGTTTTTTGAAGCAAAGGCAATGCCGGAAGATACATATCCGTTGATAACGGAGGGAAAGCAGCCAGTAGAGCCAGAAGGCACAGCATTTTTAGGGTATTAACCTTCATTAATCTCTATCAGGATGCATCGGATAGATGCCGCAAAGTGATTTTAAAATCTTCGGGCATGGGAGCTTCAAAAGCCAAACGCACACCTGAATAGGGATGACGAAAGGACAAAGCCCAGGAATGAAGCATCTGACGCGACGCCATGGGGTCTTTTTTTCGGAATCGTCGATCTTGATAAATGCAGTCGCCGATCAGGGGCATACCCTGGTCATAAAAATGAACCCGAATCTGGTGGGTTCTACCGGTATAAAGCCGGACTTTCATAAGACACCCTGAACAAAAACGTTTTATGACACTGAACCGGGTTTTTGCATATCTACCGTTCTCATCCAGGACGCCCATGCGTTTACGATGATGGGGATGCCTGCCAATGGGCCGCTCAATAACCCCGGCATCCGGAATATTTTGCCCCCGGGCCAGAGCCAGATAATTCTTCTTGACCCGCCTTTGCTTAAATTCTTTTTGGAGAAATTGAAGTGACTTCATGGTTTTGGCAATTACCATCAGCCCGGAGGTGTCTTTGTCCAAGCGATGTACGATACCTGGACGCTCTCTATCCCAGCCTTGCTCACTAAAAGCAGGATGGTGGGCCATCAAGGCATTGACCAGAGTTCCGGAATTATTCCCAGCGCCGGGATGCACTACAAGCCCAGCAGGCTTATCAATCATCAGGATATAGTCATCCTCGTAAAGGATATTCAAAGAGATAGATTCCGGGAGCAGTGGTTTTCCATCCAATGGATCTGATAAGGGGACATCTCCTTCAATCAAATCTTTGGGTTTAACCTTATAACCAGGGCGTTTACAGACGTGGTTCACCAAAATCAAACCCTGGGAGATTAGCTTTGAAACCCTGGAACGGGATAGTTGGGAGTAAAAAGCAACAACAGCCTGGTCGAGCCTTAGACCAGTCTGGTCAGGGGTAATTTCTATCTTTATGCGCATAAAAATACAAAACCGGCAGGTGTTACACCCTGCCGGCATGTTTGTGTTATCAAATATTAAGGCATTTAGTTGAACAGATTTTCAATCTCTTGTATCATATGCTCTTCATCAACATCTTTGGCCATGGAAAGTTCCTGAACTAGAAGATTCTGGGCAGTATCAAGAAGTTTTCTTTCGCCGAAACTAAGATCCTTTTCAAGCTTAAGCTGAAAAAGATCCCTGAATACCTCGGCCACATCATAGATAGAACCAGTTTTGATCTTATCCATGTATTCCCTGTAACGACGGTTCCAAGTCTGGTTGTCACTGGCTTGAGCCTTTTTCTGCATAACCTCGTAGACCTGGGCCACTTCCTTTTCAGGAATTACTTCCCGCAATCCTACGGATTCAACATTAGATGTAGGGATCATGATTGTCATACCATTTTCCACAATTTTCATCATGTAAAAATTCATGGTATCTCCATTGATCTCCTGGCTTTCGATGGATTCAATACAGCCGACACCGTGGGCAGGATAGACTGCCATGTCGCCCTTTGAAAACGCTGTTTTGGTTGACTTGCTATTTTCTTTAGCCTTGGTTGTCCCAGATTGTTTTGCCATTTATGCCTACCTTATTATTTTAAAGATACACGTTATCCATTCTCAGGCAGAGAACCACATCTAAACAATATTGTCAACATTATTAATCAGTAATTTTAAATTCAAGAAGACAAGAATCCCGGCACGAAAAATGATTATCGTTTATTTAAGAACAACAGACAATAATTTGAAATAAAATAATACTGAGAAAAAAAATTCAAAATAACGAATAGTTAAGTGACAGATAGATAAAAAACGCATCCTTACTTCAACTATTGAATTTTTGCGTACAAAGACTCGAACGGTATATAACTCGAAAAAAGAAAAACACACATCCCGGAACTGGAACTAAAGAAATATCTGAACAAAAAGAAAGTGTGCTATCGAGAGGAATTAACAAGATTCATTGCTTTAACCACCCCTTTTTCAAGAATAGATAAACAGGCGCCACAGGCATCATCAATAACCTGATCCAGACAAGCCTGTTCCTCCGGGGTGTATTTCCCCAGGACAAATCCGGTCACAGACCGGTCACTTCCGGGTCTGCCAATACCCACCCGAACCCGGATACATGCCTTTTGCCCAAAGGCATCGATAATCGAACGGATGCCGTTATGGCCACCATGCCCCCTACCCTGGACAATCTTTATCTTTCCAAAGGCAAGGTCCATATCGTCATGAACCACAATGATTTCCGATATATCGATTTTAAAATAGGCTGCCAGTCTCTGAATGGGAATACCACTTTTGTTCATATACGAAAGGGGCTTTACCAGAATTGTATCCTGAAGCCCCACACGCGCATTGGTATAGGCAGCATTAAATTTTTCTTTGTTCACACGGCACCCGGCTCGATTCGCCAAGGCATCAACAACATCAAAGCCAATATTATGACGGGTCTGGGAATACTGATCTCCAGGATTTCCCAAACCCGCTAATAATCGTTTCGAGCCAACCATGACCTATATGAACAACCTAAAGTTAGAAAGCATCTTAAGACAAAACAGCAACACAAAGGCCGTTATATCTATTCAGCGGCTTCTTCAGCTTCTTCGGCGACTTCAGCAACTTCACCAATTTCAGCATCCTCTTCGACTTCCTCTTCATCTGAACTCGTATCAGGCGGAACAATGGTGACTACGGTAAAATTGGTATCAAAAGGAATTTCAACTTCAGGCCCCAGATCAATGTCTTCCACATGAATACCATCCCCGATTTCCAGGGCTGAGATATCAAGTTTAACACTGTCAGGCGTATATTTAGGTTTACAAACCACTTCAAGTTCACGACGGATAATCTGGAGCATTCCGCCTTCTTTAACACCGGCGCTGACACCTTCAGTTTCAACCGGAACAACAACGGACACTGTTGCGTCCATATCAATTTCATGAAAATCAATGTGCTGGTAGCGCAGACCAAAAGGATCCATCTGGAGATCCTTCAGCATTACACTTTTTCCAGCCCCTTCAATGTCTAAATCAAAGAAAAGACCTGTAGTGCCGTTTTCCCGGATTACCTTGTCAAAGGCGATGACATCAACCGACACCATTACAGGCTCCTTTTTTGCGCCATAAACAATGCCGGGGATAGCGTTGGCAGCCCGTAATCTTCTGGCAGCCCCCTTACCGGTGCGTTCTCTTTTTGCAACACTTAATTCTATAAGTTCCATGCTTAAACCTTTCGTACCTGTCCTTTAATACAAAAGGCAGGCTGATCAAATATATATCTTTTATACAAATAAAGAATTTACAGAATCTCCCCTGTAGCTGCGCATAATGGCCTCTCCGACAAGTTTTGCAATGGAAAGAGTCTTTATCTTGCCACAGGAACGGGCCTCTTCCGACAAGGGGACGGTATCCGTTGCAACAAGGGAGCTCAAAGATGATTGTGTTATTCTGTCAATGGCAGGACCTGATAATACAGGATGTGTACAATAGGCATGTACTTCCTTGGCACCCTTTTCCCTGATAACGCTGGCAGCTTCGGTCAGGGTACCTGCCGTGTCCACCATATCGTCAATAACCAAAGCGACCTTGTCCTTCACATCTCCGATAATAGCCATGGCCTTGGCCTGATTGGGAGCACTACGGCGTTTATCAACGATAGCAAGGCCAGCATCCAAACGCTTAGCATAAGCTCTAGCCCGCTCCACTCCGCCCGCATCCGGAGAGACGACAACAACCTCGTCACTGAAACGGGTTTTTATATCATCAATTATAATGGGGGCGGCATAAAGGTTATCTACTGGCACATTAAAAAAGCCTTGGATCTGTCCAGCATGCAAGTCCATGGTGATCACCCTGTCAACGCCGGTCCTTTCAAGCAGTTCTGCAACCACTTTGGCACTGATGGGAACGCGGGGTGCAACCTTTTTGTCCTGCCGGGAATAACCAAAATAGGGAATAACCGCAGTCACCCGGGCAGCAGAAGAACGCCTGAAGGCATCTACAAGCAACAGCAACTCCACCAAATTATCATTTACAGGCTTACATGTAGATTGAATAACATAAACTTCCCGTCGACGTACATTCTCATGAATTTCGACCTGGGTTTCCCCATCACTGAACCGGTTGACTTTCAATCGCCCCAGAGGTTTGGCCAAGTATTCCGATATTCTTTCTGCAAGGGGAGCATTGGAGTTTCCGGCAAAAATCGACAGGCCGTTCATAATAAACCTCTTTGTTTTCTAACCATTCCTGGCCCTTTAAAATTTTGGCTGGGGCGAGAGGATTCGAACCTCTGAATGCAGGGATCAAAACCCTGTGTCTTACCGCTTGACGACGCCCCAAAACTTTTTATA
Organism: uncultured Desulfobacter sp.; assembly: GCF_963664415.1. NCBI lineage: Bacteria > Pseudomonadati > Thermodesulfobacteriota > Desulfobacteria > Desulfobacterales > Desulfobacteraceae > Desulfobacter > uncultured Desulfobacter sp. Next base: position 344,940 of record NZ_OY761440.1, read on the forward strand.
TCAGCAACCCAAAGACCCTATCTTAATCTTAGTCAGGAAAACAAATTTCATATTTTCCGTTCGAGCCTTTAAAAGCTGTTCATAATCCCTTTCGGCCACATCGTGGTCCGAATAAAGAGCAAAAAGAGACGAGCCACTTCCAGACATATATACATTTCTTTGCAGCAACAACACCATCTCTTTTTTTGCAGCCCTGATCTCAGGGTATAAATTGCATGCCGACTCTTCAAGATCGTTATGCAAAATCTCCCTCCCATCAAGTTTCATTCCGAATGGCAGTGCATTCGAACTCGGATTTATATTATATGAAGGAACAAATGTCAATCCAAATTCTAATTTTTTGAAAACATTTACTGTTGAAGCAGGCACCCCCGGATTAACAACAATCACAGACAGAGGTGGCATCTGCCTACAAGGAATGAGCTTTTCACCCACACCGGAGGCGAACGCCGGCTTTTGAAAGATAAAAAAAGGAACATCTGCGCCCAGGGTTAAGCCCAAACGCATCAGTTCATCTATGGAAAATGGATTTTCGCTGTACTCATTCAAAGCCAGCAGTACACAGGCAGCATTTGAACTGCCCCCGCCAAGTCCACCGCATACAGGAATTTTTTTTTCAATATGAATGGTCAGATCATGGAACCCGGGATCTGCTTTTTTATCAAGCATAGCAGCCCTGAAAAGGGCTGCGGCTCTGCATGCCAGATTTCCATCGCCTTCCGGCACATCCGGATGGCTGCACACCGCTCTGATGCCGTTACCCGACCTGACGATTTCCAGACGGTCGGCAAGTGTCAAAGGGGCCATCAGGGAATACAGCTCATGATAACCATCCGCCCGCCTGCCCGTGACATACAAAAACAAATTAATTTTAGCAGGAGAAAAGAACACCTATCAGGCCTTAGCTTTCACATAGGCCATGCGCAACTCACTGAGCAGGGCTTTAAGCAGATTTTTCTCATCATCGGTCAAATTACCTTCCGTTTTCTCCTGAAGCATTGCAATCATATCAATGGTGTGTTTGGCCATTGCCAAATCTCTTGTTTTTTTCCCGGTTGAGGGGTCCTCCACGGTGCCAAGCTGTACAAGACCGGATGAATACAACGACAAAATAAAACTTGAAAAATCTATTTTGGGTAGTGCGCTTTCAGGGGCTGAGCCATTGGTTTGCCCCTCATTCATTACAAATCCATCTCCCTGGGCCATGTTTCCTCCTTTGTGTCACGACAAAATTATAATCCACCCCGCAATACTACGACATCCATTGCGGTTATAACATGGGATAGCCAAATCTGCCATGACCTTTAGATTCTATGCATTCTCAATATTTAATCTTCCAGGGCATACTGAGCGGCCCTGAGGGTATTTTTCATGAGCATGGCAATGGTCATGGGCCCTACGCCGCCCGGCACAGGAGTAATTTTCCCTGCAATTGCTTTGGCGGCATCAAAGTCCACGTCACCTTTGAGAATGGCTTTTCCGGTGGTTTCATTCACACCCACACGGTTGACACCGACGTCAATAACAGTGGCACCCGGTTTAATCCATTCGGGTTTTACAAGATCCGGGACGCCTGCAGCAACAACAAGGATATCTGCACGTTTGCAATGGGCGGCAAGATTTTTGGTCCTTGTATGCACTATGGTCACGGTGGCATTGGCACAAGCACCTTTTTGCGCCAGCATAATGGCGATGGGTTTACCAACGATGTTAGAACGGCCGACCACAACCACCTCTGCCCCGCTTGTCTGGGTGCCGGAACGAGCAATCATCTCCTGGATACCGGCCGGGGTACAGGGCAAAAATTTTGCTTCATCACCGCCGATCATCAGGCGGCCCACATTCACGGGGTGAAACGCATCCACATCTTTGTCCGGATTTATCGCATTAATCACCTTTTTGTCGTCAATATGTTTGGGCAGCGGCAACTGAACCAGGATGCCGTGGATGTCGGGATCATTGTTGTATTTATCAATTAAAGCCAATAGGTCCGCTTCGCTGATATCTTCAGGCTGATCATCCTGGATTTCATTAAATCCAACAGACAACGCTGTTTTGACCTTTAAAGTGACATAACTGACAGACGCGGGATTGCTACCCACAAGAATGGTCACCAGGCCAGGCACTTTGCCGTGTTTGGCCTTCATCTTTTCAACATCAGTCTTAATTTCAGCCAGAATAGTCTTCCTAATCTCGGTTCCGCTAATAATTTCCGCGGTCATACACTTTCTCCTGCTATGTTCCGGTCAAGAAAAAAAACGATATACAGTACCGTTGCCTTTACCGGATTGGTTAAATCTTGATCTTAAAAATTAAAATATCCCCTGAACCTTACCGGTTTCAACGTCAACATCAATGCGTTTAAAGGCGGGGTTGGAGCAAGTTCCGGGCATCAAAGAGATGTCGCCGGCAACAGGAACAATAAACCCTGCACCCCTGTAAATCAGGACTTCACGTATAGCCAGCCTCCAATCTTTAGGCGCCCCTTTAAGCCCAGGATTATCAGACAAAGACAGGTGGGTTTTCACCATACACACGCCCATCTTGGTTACGTCCGGATCCGCCTGCAGCAGTTCCAGTTTCCTGTCGGCAACCGGCGAATAATCAACGCCGTCAGCACCGTAAACCTCCTTGGCAATAAGTTCGATCCTTTGTTTAAGGGGCATATCCAGCATATAGAGGAACTTAAATTCCGTTTTTTCCTCACATGCGTCAACAACAGCCTCGGCAAATTCGATGGCGCCGGCACCGCCTTTTTCCCAGTGACGGGAAAGAGCCACCCGGGCACCTTCAGCCTCGACCAGTTCACGCACCTTGGCGATTTCAGCGTCGGTATCGGTATAAAACGCATTGATGCAAACAACCGGAGAGATACCGGCTTTGCGCACGTTGCGGATATGATGGATGAGATTCACACATCCTTTTTCAACCCATCCAACGTTTTCAGCACCGTACGCTTGGGGCATGGGCTTTCCCGGCACAGGCACAGGCGCACCACCGTGACACTTCAAAGCACGGATCGTTGCAACAATCACGGCACAGTCAGGCGTCAGTCCCGAATAGCGGCATTTCAGGTTCCAGAATTTTTCAAACCCGATACCGGCACCAAAGCCCGATTCGGTCACGTGATAATCTGCCAGTTTCAAGCCAACCTTGTCTGCAATAATAGAGCTCTGACCAATGGCAATATTGGCAAAAGGCGCGGCATGAACAATCACAGGCTGACCTTCCAGGGTCTGCATCAAAGAGGGCTTCATGGCATCAACCATCCAGGCGGTCATAGCCCCGGCAACTTTTAAGTCTTCGGTGGTAACCGGTGTGCCCTTCTTGGTGTATGCCACAACGATTTTCCCCATTCTTTCACGCATATCCTTAAGGTCAGTGGCCAGGGAAAGGATGGCCATAACCTCTGAAGAAACGGCAATACCGAATTTGGATTTCATCATAAACCCGTCAAACTTGCCGTTTACGCCGTCAATACCGATGATGATGTTACGCAGGGCCTGGCAGCAAAAATCCATCACCCAGCCCATTTCAATGTTGGTGGAATCGATATCTATCCGCCCCATACCCGAAAGGCGCTCCAACTGCTCATCTGTATAATTTCTTTCGTGCTGCATACGAGACGTCAGGGCAACCATGGCCAGATTATGGGCGTTCATGATGGCATTAATGTCGCCGGTAAACCCTAAAGAAAAGGGTGTTAAAGGAATACACTGGGCCAGGCCGCCGCCGGCGGCAGAGCCCTTGATGTTCATAGTCGGACCACCTGACGGCTGACGAATGGCAGCGGAAACACGTTTCCCCAACTTCCCCAGGCCCTGCACCAGCCCTATGGCAGAGGTGGATTTGCCTTCACCAAGGGGGGTGGGGGTAATGGCGGTGACATCAATGTATTTTCCGTTGGGCTTGTCTTTCAGCCGGTTAAGCACTTTCATAAAATCAATTTTGCCAATGTAATGCCCATGTGGCAGCAATTCGTCTTCGGTTAGTCCAAGTTTTTCACCAATTTTATAAATGGTGAGCATTCTTTTTTCGGCATCTTCTGCAATTTCCCAATCCGCATGTTTGGTTGGATCCAACGCCATAACCAACCTCCTTTATTTTTTATTTACTAAGAGCGGCAATTGTGGTGTCAAGCATTCTGTTGGAATACCCCCACTCATTGTCAAACCATGCCTGAATTTTTACAAGCCGGGCTCCCGATACCCGGGTCTGGGGCAAATCAACAATGGCCGATCGGGGATCATGGTTAAAATCACAAGACACCAACTGCTCATCATTCACCCCTAAAACGCCATTCAAATCTGTTTCTGCGGCCCGGGTAAGCAGATCATTGATCTGCGCTGCATCCGTATCCGCCGCCACAACCAAAGCAATATCCATAATGGAAACATTGGTGGTCGGGACCCGTATAGCCAGCGTTTCAAATCTATTATCCAGATGGGGCAGAATCCTGCCGATTCCCTTTGCCAGGGACGTACTCACCGGAATAATAGACTGCAAGGCAGACCGTGTTTTACGCAGGTCCATATTATATGCGTCAATTACGGGCTGATCATTCATCGCAGAATGAATCGTCGTAATTGAGCCGCTGTCAATACCAAGCACAGCGTCAATGACACTTAAAATGGGAATCAGGCAGTTAGTGGTGCAAGATGCATTCGAAATAATAGCATGTCCGGCTTTCAGCGTGTCGTGATTCACCCCGTATACAATGGTAGCGTCCATTTCATCTTTACCTGGGTGGGAATAAATCACCTTTGCAGCACCGGACAGGATATGCCGTCCAGCTGCCTGCCTGTCATTAAAAATACCGGTGCAGTCCAAAACTGCGTCCACCCCAAGGTCTTTCCAGGGCAGGCGCTCAATTTCCTTTTCCTGGAACAGACAGATCTCATCGCCTTCGATGGACATCCCCCGGGCGGTTTTATTTACATCTGCGGGAAACCGCCCATGGGTGGAATCAAACCGGGTTAAATGATACACAGTATCCGGATGCCAGGTTTCATTAATGGCCACAAGACAAATCTGTTCTCTGTATGCCCTGGACTCGTAGAGGGCACGCACCACGCAACGTCCTATCCTTCCATATCCATTCACTGCTATCTTATATGCCATTACCAGACTTCCTGAACCGTTTGGAGTTAATAAAAAAAACTCTTCTAATACCCGGGAAATACAACCTGTGTCAAGATAAAGCCGCACGATTAAACCCAAAGAGTGTAACACAAAAAAGTTGCACGATTAAGCTGGTCTGGTCAGCTTAAGACCGTGAATGAAATCAAGTAGACTAAATTGCGCCGGGCTTTGGCTCATAAACAAGATGCGCCAAAGGTTTAATAGTTGGCCTATTAGGCCTTTGGCGTAACGCAGTAGATGGGTCAAAGAACAAGTAATTTCGTCTACTTTATAAAATTTATTGTCCTTATTACCGATCACCCCTTAAGCTCAATCTGAGAACCACAAACCCCACAATTCCTGAAAGCAATGCACCGATTATGATACCCAGTCTTCCATCAAACAAAAGATTAACACCGGTCGCTTCAAAGGCCAGAGACCCAATGAACAAACTCATGGTAAACCCTATCCCGCAAAGCGCAAATGTGCCGTATAAACCTAAAAAATTCATTCCATCAGGCAGTTTAGCCAATATCATCAAAAATAGCTAAAGAGGTAAGGAAAATTTTTATGGGAGAAGGAACCCGGGAACCAAGCAATGTCAACACACCCAGTGCAAATGCAATATCCGTTGCCGCAGGTATTGCCCAGCCTTTAACCGCAACAGAATCATTACCATTAAAGTACAGATAGATTAATGCCGGAATCAGCATACCGCCAACAGCACCGATTCCGGGCAGTATTATTTTACTTTTTTCTGAAAGCTCACCCACAAGTACCTCTCGTTTTAGTTCAAGGCCAACCCCAAAAAAGAAGATCGCCATCAATCCGTCATTAATCCAAAGCAGTAAGGGTTTTGCGATTTCCAAAGTGCCAACCCTTATTTCCACGGGCGTTGAAATAAAAAGCTTGTAATATGGGTCAAAAACAGAATTTGCGATGACGATGGCAAGCACTGCTGAGCAAAAAAGCAAAATCCCCCCAGTGGATTCCATTTTTAAAAAAGAGGTGATTATTGATTCTTTATCCTTTTGCATATCTATTCCCTGCCAAAGTATTTGCCGTCAATCGATTGTGTTGCCACAGGCAGATTGTCAGTGGTTTTTCAACCCTCAATTTAAATAAAAAGAGCGTGCTGGTGAGCGATAACATTTGAACTTAGGCGAATCCCTCAACTAAAATTCAGTAAAACACATATTTATACTAAATTCCATAAAATTCCCAAGCCCACAGCGTTACATAAGCCAAGGGAATTTCGGATTGAGTTCAAGCCCATAGAAGGTAAGAATTCGTTGAACGATTTTTTTTTAAACGTCAGCGTTACATGTTCATGCGCCAACTTGCCGGGGCCGTATCATATCCCGGCAAGTTGGCATGCGAAATGACATTTAAACATGTGGCCTGACAGACGAAGTCGCCCCATGACCGTTTATATGAAAGTACCAACAAGTTGTTGAGTTACTTTCATATTGTGTTATGGGCGAGAGCATAGGTGTAGATAGACCAAGGACGGCCCATGGCATTATAGCCGTTTGCCTCGGGTGTATTGCCATAAGCGCCCATATCAATTCTGAAATTATCCGGCTCTTTATGACAATCCGATGTGGCTGTGTAAATATAGGCTGAATCCATCATCATGTAATCATTCACAAACGACCCGTTTATGTCGAGCCGGGTTTGGAAAGCCTCTAATGTCAAATCAGATACAATGTCTGTTTCAGTATTAAGGCCATCGGCTATCCAAATCCGATCTCCAATCAAAAGGGTTAAAGACGTATCCAGATAAATTTGGCTTCCCCCTTCATAATCCAGGAATAAAAAAGCCACAGGATCGCCCGCATCAATGCATGCAGAGCCTTCGGCCAGATGAAAATCGTTATTGGTTTCGTCCACAAACAAAGGCAGCAAAGAGATGTCATTGGTCCCGGCCAGGCATGTGTCGACATAATCGCCTGAGGCATTTGCACAAATATTATTATAATTCAGGTAAGGCGAGGCATCCGTGCATGAGATTCCCTGACGGTTGCCGGTAATAATGTTATTCACAACGAAAAGCTCTGAACTGTCCGCCAAGAGCCCGACAGCATCCGGGTTCCGGGACAGGGCATACAGATTATCAACTGCGGTATCCCAGTCACTTCCTTCGCTGTGATTAAAATCTTGAAGATCCTTTTTTTCACTTCCCGTCATCACATTGGGGAGCAGCAGGGGCTCGCCAAGGCCCTGATCTGAAAGCATCCCTCTGAAAATCAGTGTTTTATTAACAGGGTCATAGGACAACCTTGATTTAAGTGAATATTTAAGATCTGGAAAAAAATTTTCCAAATGACACCGCATCTTCCGAACCGGCAAGGCTGAAACCCACGAGGTTGAAACTGTCCGGCACCCATTTTATCTTTTTTACCGAAGGGGTACCGGTCACTGTCAGGGTGATGGATGAGCCGCCGCCAAGAAAAATCAGATAGGCCTTATCAGCCAGCACGGCATGCAGATTGGTCAAAAACTGCTTTGAAGCTGTGTTAAAGTAGGCAATCCAGCCGGGCTGATACAGCCTGGTCTTGCTATTGAAAAAAGGGCCTTGGCAACAGCCGGGTCCCACTGGGTCTCTATCACCGTTCATTGTATCCAACCTTGATCTCCGCCCTTATATCGGCTGGCCTGGTCATCGGAACACTTTACGGCCAGAGCACCAAAACCGGACGCATCGTATGGGAGTGCAAGTGCTTCCATCATGATATGTTCCGCTTTCTTTTCAAGAATTATTTTTATTTGCTCAGAGGCTTTGGGCGGTAACCTCAAATGAATCACTGCCGGTCTGAACATCTCCTGGGTAAAAAAATTTTGTTTATGGTCTTGATAGTAACTCTGGATATCGCGCTCGGTGATCATGATTTTATTTAACACAGGGGTGAGATGATCCTGCCGGAACTGTTCGGCAATCAGCGCGGCTATACGCCGGATGATATCAGGCTGTTCAAGATAGCCCGACTTTTCAGCCTTGCGGTACAAAGTTTCCCTGAAAACCATCATGTCCAGCAATCGCCTTTTCCCATCAGGATCACTGAAATCAGTTCGGGTCTCTGACATTTCCCTTTTGAACATATCAACCGTTATGGCGTGGCCGCAAACAACCGCCATGGGGTTGTACAGGCTGATTTTGATTGTCCGGATTACAAGCAAACAAAATCAAAACGCATATAATAATTAACCAACCAAACATGATAATTTTCTGCATCTTGCCTCCCGGTAATGGCATCGTTCATGTAATTTTTTACATTGCTGTGAAACCTGAGCGAACAGCCCAATTCAGGCCTATTGTTATTTTCTAAAAAAAGTCTGTGTAACCTACACAGATCTTTCAATCTTTCTTGAGGGCTGGGCCTGGCAGTTGAGATGTCTGGTCGGCCCATGACTGTTTATAAGAAACTCTCTGTAAGCCACAGAGATGTTTCAATATTCGTTGTGGGCCGAACCACGGTCAAAGACCAAGGACGGCCCGTGGCCATTTATATGAAAGTACCGATAAATTGCTAAGCTTCTTTCATATAAAATGTTCTAAAGACGATGGGAATGATGGATATTTAGAGATATCAGCGTTTAGATGCAAAATTCAATAGCGCCTTATCATGCTCACCAACGGCAAAGCGCGGATGTTTATTGGACGCAAAGGCACACCCTGGACAGCGTACCTTTTGTCGCACACGATCTTTTTCAGGTCATTTTAAGAAGGGTTAGAGGGATTTTTCTTTTATAAGCCAGTCAATAATGGCTTCGGGATCGGGCTGGGCGGTTGAGGCAGGCGCGGGATCAGAATCCCGACGGGCGGATATCGGCGGAACAGCAGGTGGCGGTGTAGGCGTTTCATACGCCGGTGCACTATGTTCCGTTAGCTGGGGGGATGTGTCCGGGCCCCGGGGTATTGAATCAGATTCGTGCATCATGAAACCCTCGTTGACAAGCGCATCCATTTCGGCAGACCTGACGGATTCGGCAGCGATTTTTTCAAAAGGTGCCGGCGGTGCTTGGGGAGATGCCTGAAATGTTTCCTGCCGGGGAACGCTTTCGGAGCCCCCCCCCTGCCCCCCGCTATCCACAGGCTTTGGAACAACCACGGCCTTGACAATTACCGGACTCGTTGGCTCTGCTGGTGTATTAATTGAAAGATTGGGTATTGTATCCGGATCGGAAAAATTCCGAGAATAAAACGTGCAGGCGATAGCCACCAGAAGAACGGCTGCAGCAAGGGCATACAGCGTCTTTGCCCGCCACCTGGATCCTAGTAGAGCGGCCGACGGTGTTTTGAAACCCGGCACCGGCTCAGAGCCCCCCAACGGCACCTGGGGAACTTCCAGGACACCCACGGCCTCCTGGAAGATTTGGGCATCAACGGTTTGCATTTCCTTTGAGTAGGCAGCGATCATAGCCTGGTCGCAGGCGATGTTGATGCGCCGGGGAATGCCCTTGGTATACCCATGTACTTCCCGGACAGCACCGGGGACAAAAATTTTATGTACTGCACCGGCCAGTTCGAGACGCCGGTTAATATAATCCCGGGTCTGCTTTTCTTCTAAAGGAGAGAGCATGGCATGGATATCCACCTTTGTTTCCCATGAAAGGCCTAATTGTTTTTCCATGACTTGGTGCAGTTCCAGTTGGCCGGCAAGGAGTATGGTGAGGGTATCGACCGGCGCAAATTCCGTCCAGGAGGGAAGCTGTGCCAGAAATTGTTCCGGGATCAGGTGCGCCTCATCAATGATAATCAGGCATTTTTTTTGGACCCGGCGCCGACGGTTTAAAAAAGCCCACAAAACCGGATCAAAATTTTCGCCGTCTTTGTAAAGGTCATCAAATCCCAAACCCTGGGCAATGGCAAGGTACAAATAATTCAGTTCAATGCTTGGATCACTGATATGGGCCACTGCCGTTGTTTGGGGCAAATAATGACGCAGCTCATAAATCAATGTCGTCTTACCGGTGCCAATGTCGCCGGTTAGGACCAGCAGCTGTTCAGAACCGTCAATACCCTGTTTAAGAAGGTCTAAAGCCCGGGCATGGGTTTCGCCCAGCCACAAAAAACTGTTATCTGAACTGAGCTGAAACGGTTTCTTTTTCAGGTGAAAATGGCTGCAGTACATGAGATGCCTCCACTTTGCCGACCCATCCCTCTAGGCCAGAGTCATAAAATTTCTTTGATCGCGTCCAACAACGGATTTTTTTCCATGGGCGGAGACGGCTCTCCCACATTTCCACCGCTGCGATATTTTTTAACGCAGTCATACTGCTCCCACCCCTTGAGGGGGTAGTCCAGGTCTACACTTTTCCATTTTGGATGACCGTTCTGCTGGAGCCAGTCCAAATTTTCGTAGACTATATTGGCAAATTCTCCTACATACTCGCAGTTGTATTGCCTAAAATCAAAAGAAACCAGCACCGCCTTGACCGCAACGGTGGATACGGCCTGGATTTGCCATGGATAGGTACCGGCCGGAATCTGGACGGTGGGATAGAATTCGGTAATCTGTTTATTCTCAATGGGTACGATGTGCAAGCCGTCCCCGGCTGAGACATGCTCTAAAAAAAGGGACACGGGAAATCCGGCCACGTAGAACATGGCATCGATAATGTCGGCCTTAAGCATCGCCAGAGCTTCATTTGTACCCACAGCCAGGGTTTGGACAGGCTTGATACCCGAGACCTCAAAAAGAAGTTTTGCGGTCAAATAGGTGCCCGAGCCTTCCTTGCCCAGGGCCACCCTCATGTTATTCAGGTCATCAAACGACGCAACGGAAGTTTTACCCAGCAGATGGATCTCTTCGTTATATAAGGGAAAGACCATTTTGGTTTTTTTTGCGATCTGCTTTAGGACTTTATTGGATTTCACCTTAAGCACAAATGCCAGAACATCGGACTGAACGATACCCATCTGGGTCTTGGGACGCTTGTACACGGCATACACGTTTTCCACGGACCCCCGGGAGTTGTATACATGGATATTATATCCGAATTTTTTGCCCAATTCCCTCAAATTCAGACCGAATTGAAAATAAGTACCTTTGGCACTGCCGGTGATTATCCCTAAGTCTGCTGCCGATGCCGTACCGCACATAGTTGTCCAGATCAGGATGCTCAATACCAGAATGAATTTGCGAATCATAATGCCTCCCATAAATATTCCCGGCATCGGGCCAGGTAGAAAGTCCGTCAGATCATGTCCCTTCTACGGCCGATATAACGACCATGAGCCAATTTCTTTGTTGACCGCACTTGGCCCACAACAAAGGGGAAAAAGTGACAATCCGATTTTACCGTTGACCTTTTATAAACCAGCCATGGGCTGACCAAGGCTATTGATACCCGGATTCATCCCATAACAAAGCATGAAAGCAACTAAACAGCTTATTGGAGCTTTAATATAACAGCCATGGGCTGACCTGACATATGATCTGACAGGCCCAGCCCACAACAACGCTTGAAAGATCTGAGTGACTTACCCAGTCTTTCATATAAAAAACAGTCTTGGATACTTTTTCTTTTTGATAATGATCTATCAAATTCAGGCACAAAGTCAAGGCGCAATACGGCGTTGAAAATGAATAATTGAAGAATCTGATACAATTGATGGGAATTTGTGAAAAAGATGTACTAATTTTACTAAAAATCTACCTGTTTATCAACATGATTCGCTGAAATATAGAAAACATATTCAACGATGTTAAATATGTTTTCCAAGTTGCCGGGATATTACTTAATTCCTAATTGACGATGACGGGCACGGATACGCCAAAATACCCGGCCAGGGTTTCAACATCCCCTTCAGCGATTTCGTCTGTAAGATCAACACCATCCACGTCTGCATCACTATCAGTATCGCCCGGCACCGGGATATTGGCAATACCGGTAAGGGAGGTCCGACCGTTTTCATCATCCTCCAGGGCAAGAACGCCCAGATTCGGTTCAATATAAAGGGTAAAAGTAGATTCAACAGAAAATGGAAGAGAATCGTGAGTATAAAATTGTTCGGGGGTCATTTTCAAAACTTTAAACGTGCCAAAGGGCATTACCAGATTTTCAATGCCCTCTATTCCTATTGAAGAAGAGTATGCTGCATTAGTCAATGTATCCCCACCGTAGTAAATTTTACCTGTTCCCACTGATTCCAGAGGATCGTCATCCGCGTCCATGGTGGGCAAAGAAACAAGTTTTAAATGGGGTGCATCCGATAAAAAAGCCCTTTTTCTGTTAGGACGGGAGCCGATTGTTTGTCAAAAAGAATTAAAAGTAATGTAATATGCGCACCGTTCTTCGGCAAAATTCAGGTGCTCGCTCATGGCCTTGCGGGCTGCGTCGGCATCACTATCACGAATGGCCTTGACAATGCGTCTGTGGTGAGTAAATAAAAGCCGGGTATCGTCGCCCAGGGAGTAAACATTACGCCAGACGCCACGCTGGAAATCCTTCATGGCATCAAAAAGCCCCTGCATGAGATGGAGCCAGATAACGTTGTGGGTAGCCCGGGCAATCTGGAGATGCAGCTTGGCATCCAAATCCTCCAGCGGTTTTTTGTTTTTGAGCTGAACGTCCATCCGGCTGAGGATCTCTTCCATCCGGATGATATCTTCGGGTGTGGCGCGCTCCGCCGCATAATAGGCTGTTAAGGCCTCCATGCCTTTGCGAACCTCGATCACCTCCAGCGCGCACGACCTCTGGGTGCGGATAAGCTCACCCAAGGCGTTGTCCTGATCCGCATCAATTAAGGATTGCACCACTGTCCCGCCCCCTTGGTACGACATGACCAGACCGGAAGAAGCCAGCATGTTCAGGGCCTCACGCACGGACGGCCTTGACACACCAAACATCTGCGTCAATTTCCGTTCCGGAGGCAGTTTTTCTCCGGGTGAAAACTCACCACGTAATATTGACTCACGAATCTGCTCTGCAATCTGGGTTGAAATTTTTTTGGGTTTAATCGGTTTAAAGGTCATTTATTGTGTATCTTGCATCATAGGTTTGTAAATTTGTCTTACCATTTAAACCATAGATAATGATTTTCAGCAACTTTCTAATCACGCGAAACCGGATATATTTTCAATTGAAATCCCGACAACCAGCATATTAAAAATTGGTATGACAAATTAATTGACAATAAATCTAAGGTATTATAGTGTATTTAAAAATTGGTAAGACAAATTATAATTTAGAAGGAGTGACCATGTACGATGAATTCAAGTCCAAAGCGGAAAGTGTAAGCGCTGAAGTGTTTCGCTTTTCCACCCGGGGGATTGCCTTGGATTTTATTACGGATGTAATGAACCAGGAACAGATCTGCGACAGACCTGGGTATTATGCGGCTGTGGCGGCGTGTCCGTTTTTTGAAAACACAGATAAAGACCTATTGCATCAAATCCATGGTTTCTCATTTGACATCAGCCGTGACCGGGCCGCCAACGCCCGCATCGGTATCAGCCAGGTTGATTGGGCCCTGGCGGATACAGGCACACTGGTTCAGGATGCCACATCCATTGATAAACGGCTGGTCTCTACCCTGCCTGAAATTCATATCGCATTGCTCCCCTCAAACGGCCTACTTCCGGATATGGCTGCTTTACTTGAAATCTTAAGCCCGCAACAGATGAATTATATTGCCATGATTACCGGACCCAGCCGGACCGCTGACATCGAACGGGTCCTGACCATTGGCGTCCATGGCCCCAAACGGCTGATTATTGTTGTAATAGACGATCTGGGAGGGTGTAACTGATGGAACAAAAATTTAAAAAATCCATAGACCGGGCCATCAACGACGCCAACCTGACCGGCGCACTTGCTAATTTTTCGGAAAGCTATAAGGTCAACCGGGCCAAGGCCTATGAAGGCATTGATTTTGAAACCCTGCGCGGCACCATTGCCGAACGTAAAGCCTATGCTGCCAATCACCTGGACGAACTGTGCGCCATGTTCAAGACAAATGCCGAAAAAGCGGGGGCCAAGGTGTTCCTGACCAAAAACCCGGCTGATGTGCGCGACTATATTCTCAAGGTTGCCAAGGAAAATGACGTCAAAACCGTGGTCAAATCCAAATCCATGGCCACCGAAGAGATCCACCTGAACGCGCACCTGGAAAAGGCCGGAATATCTGTAGGCGAGACCGATATAGGCGAATGGATCATCCAGCTGGCCGGACAAAGGCCATCGCACATGGTCATGCCGGCCATCCATCTGACCCGCGAAGAGGTGGCGGATATCTTCAGCAAGGAAGTTGATGAGCGGCTCTCCACGGACATTCCCCGCCTGGTTGCCGTGGCCAGAGAGGAACTGCGCACCAAATTTCTCAAGGCCGACATGGGCATCTCCGGTGCCAACATGGCCGTGGCCGAAACCGGTACGATTACCATCGTTACCAACGAAGGAAACGCCCGGCTGGTCACCTCGCTGCCTAAAATCCATGTTGCCGTAATCGGTGTGGAAAAAATAGTGGAGAAGTTTGCCGACGTCGTTCCGATTCTGCGGGCCCTGCCGCGCAGTGCCACCGCCCAGCAGTTGACCAGTTATGTGACCATGATCACCGGACAGACACCCAATGAAGACGGTTCCATGAAAGACCTTCATATTGTCCTGATGGACAACCGCCGGGCCGAGATGGCCGCCGACCCCAAATTCAAGCAGGCCATGCAGTGCATCCGCTGCGCCTCCTGCCTGAATGTCTGCCCGATTTTCCGTCTTGTGGGCGGCCTGTGTTCGGCAAGGTCTACACGGGCGGCATCGGAACCATCCTGACCGCCTGGTACGATCAGCTTCAAAACGCCGAAGACATCCAGGGACTGTGCATCCAGTGTGGGGCGTGCAAGGATGTCTGTCCGGGCAAAATCGACATCCCCGCATTGATCATGGAGATTCGCAGGCGGCTGGTTGAAAAGCAGGGCATTCCTATTGCGGCAAAATCCATCTACAAGGTGGTCAATAACCGCCGCTTGTTTCACAGCATGTTGCGCACCGCGTCACTGGCCGGCAAGCCGTTTGCCAAAGGCAAATTTATCCGCCACCTTCCCCTTTTTCTTTCTGATCTCACCGATGACCGCAGCCTGCCTGCCATTGCGGCCAAACCGTTCCGTGATGTATTCAAAACTATCAAACAGCCTGAATGCCGTGAAAAAGCCGTCTTTTATGCCGGATGCCTGATTGATTTTGCTTATCCTGAAATGGGAGAGGCTGTGGTCAAAATTTTGAACAAGGCAGGCATTGAAGTGCTTTTTCCGGAAAACCAAACCTGCTGTGGCGCGCCGGCCCGTTACAATGGTGCGTATGACGTTGCGGCTAAAAATGCCGAAGACAATATTGATGCACTTTTGGAAAACAGCGATGCAAGGTATGTGATATCCGCATGTCCGACCTGCACGGTGGCTCTGGACAGAGAATTCATTGAAACCTTTGAATCTACCGGCAAACACGGCAAGATCGAGAAAGCCAAACAACTTGCCGGCAAAGTTATTGATTTTTCAACCCTGGTAAAAAAACTGGTTGATGAAGGCCGCCTGACCTTGAAAGAAGGCAAGGAGTTGGGCAAAATCACTTATCATGATTCCTGCCATCTCAAACGCACCTTGAAAGCGAATCAGCCCCCGCGTGACTTGCTGACCCAAAGCGGCTTTGAGTTGGAAGAAATGTTCGAGTGCGACACATGCTGCGGCATGGGCGGGTCCTACGCCTTAAAACTGCCCAAAATTTCCGCCTCGATTCTTGCCCGAAAGCTCACCAACATTAAAACCACCGGAGCCGACGTGGTGGCCATGGACTGCCCCGGATGTGTCATGCAGATCAGGGGGGGATTGGATCAGGATGGTGCCGGCATCAAAGTCCGGCATACTGCGGAGTTGATCGCCGGACAGCTCAAATAACGGCCATGGGCCGACCTGGTCTATCTACACCAAGACTTCGGCCCACAACAAAACTTGAGAGATCTGAGTAAATCACCCAGATCTTTCATATAAAACCAATATGTTATTCTTTCCCCCAAGATAATGGCAATTCTGAAACCACAAGATCAAAAAACGACCGGGTGACCTGTTCATTTATCTCATCCGGTCCAATACTCCAGCTTATAGTCAAAACTCATCTCGAGTTGAATAACACAGGTAACCGGACCCAGCATTCCGGCAAGAGCCCGGTCTGCTGATCTTGTTGGGAATTTTTTTGGTATCTGCTTCATGTCACTCTCTTAAACCTATTGGCAGGCCTTGCGGGTTTTTATGGATCGACTGAGATCCATAAAAAAAGTTATTTATGCCCCCGAAAGATGAATAAAGAAGTCTTCGATTCGGGTTTAACATCAATTTCTATCGTGTCTGTTTCAATAAATGTCTCTCTGAGTTTGTTCAGGATCATGCGGTCATGATGCGCTTTGAAAAACGACTTTGTAAGAAAATTACTTAATCTGCCTGTGAAAGTTTGTGTATCAATGAAAAGGTCAAATACTATAAAGTCGCCACCAGGCCTAAGAATTGAAAATGTCTGCTCTATTGCCTTCTCCCAGTCAGTGAATACGCTGAGGCCAAGTGTGCATATTGCAATGTCAATTTGGTCTTTACTTATATCTTCACCGGTGCAATTGGCGATATCCTGCTTGATAAAAGTTACATTTTTTATACCGGAAGAAGAAACCTTTTGTTCTGCATAACTAAGAAAATCAGGATTAATATCAATACCGACTATCCGGGCATTTTGATAGCGCTTGCCAAGAAGCATGCAGGTTGTTCCGGTACCGCAGCCAATATCAAGTATTACATTATTGTTTGCAACACATTGATCCAATACATGGAGTAGTTCCCGTTCACGATAGACTTCAATCCAACCCGCCAGTTTCTTCATATACCAGTCGTAGAATCTGGGATAATTATAAATTTTCCATTTCATTTATTATCTCCTTTTTACAGACCCTTTGCAAACATACGAGACAACACTTCCAAACATCCCGGGTGAGTATAGACAAAAATTCTTATTGGGTTCTGCCCAATTTGCCTCGACTAAATCACAGCTACATTTTTCGGAGCACCGCAGAGATAAACGTCGGGTTGAAACTGTTAGCCAACTTGACCTTTATTTCGAATTTGCTCCTTTGAAAGACCGTTTATAAAAAAAAGACACACACCAATCCCGACTAAGAAACCAAAAACATGCCCCGGTTTGGGGTAGTGTGCAAACACTATATCAAGTGAAATAGCCGGGAGTAAAGCAAATCCAGTTGCTATTTTCAACCCTATAGACATATCCATTCTCCTGTAGATTAGAACCACACCAGCAGCCGCCAACCCCATGATGGCTTGAGAACCACCTGTTCCCAAATTCCAAGGAGGACTCACGAATAAGGTACTTATTAAAGTTCCGGATATCCCTGACAAGAGCCACAACATTAATAGACGGACAGAACCCAAATGACGCTCAATATATGTACCAATAATAAAAAGAGAGGTCACATTGTAAAGCATATGGATTTGTTTTACGTGAATAACCTGAGACATAAATAAACGCCATATCTCAAAATCTGCAATATGACTGAATGTTACACCACCATATTTTTCTAATTGAACAATTTTTACATCACCAAAAAAAAACCGCTAATGTCATAAGCCACATAAAATGAAACCAGCAATGTCAGAATCGATAGTATTATTGTACAGTATGGAATCTTCGCTTTCATTTGTTCTTTCTGGCTAACGCTGATTAAGATTTAATGGATAATAAATGTTATAGATGCGCTACGAACATTTTCAACGCGTTTATCATCCAGCAAGGCCAGGCTTCTGGAAATCATTGAATCGATACTGTTTTTTTTCTTTAAAAAGGCAGCTTTCACCCTTGGCCAGCACTTGATTGAGCATATCAAAATATTTTTGACCGCCCCAAACCTGAGAATCCCCCACAACAAATAAATGCTGTTTGGCCCTGGTAACGGCAACATTCAATAGATTAGGCTTGGATGCAGCCCAGACTGCACCGCCGTTGTTTTCCCTGTCGCAACCCAGCACCAGGATCACGGTTTTGTTCTCTTTTCCCTGAAAGGTATGTATGGTACCGACATTGTTCTTTAAAAAGGCTGACAGGTTTGTCTCCTGATACCCGGGTATTTGAAAAAATTGATTCTTATTTTTCAATAGGAAGGCCTTAAGTTCCTGCTTTACGAGCTTAAAGGGCGTTATAATATATATATTCTCTAACGTTTTTTTCTGCTTTGCAACGTTCAACAGAAGAACCAGTGTATCCTCAGCCAATTCCTGCTTGTATTGTTTTTTTGTACATTTACCCAAAGATTCGATCCAGCGGTTCTCACCCAATTCAGGATGGCTCTTGACGGGGATTCGACCGACATCTGCATTGCCATGAATCATCCGATGATCATAGGCAATGGCATTGGAGATACCAAACATGGGATCAATGCAACGACGATGAACCCAAAGGGGAATTCCGATCCACATCTCTTTTTCCATCACCTTCAAAGCGCAGCCATAAGGGTTCACCCGATCCGCCAACTGCTGGACAGACCAGGTATTTGGACTCCATTTTTTTTGTTCCCGTTCAAGGAGAGAAGACATAACGTGTTCAACGAGTCTTGGCTGCGCTATAAACACCGGCTCAATCTGCAGGGGATCTCCAACAACAATGGTGCGTTTTGCCCTCATCAGGCCACCGATTGCGGCTTGGGGGATGGCCTGCCCTGCTTCATCAATCATCAGCCAACCCAAGGATTTTTCATCCAAATGGGTAAACATTCTTCCTAATGAAGCAAATGTCGTTGAAATCACAGGGACAAACATGAATAAGATCTGCCATATAGGTTGAGAATCGTCCTTCTCCTTTAATATGCCTTTTACAACATCTGAAATCCTGAACAAGCGTTTACGAAAAGACGTAATTTTTGAGGCTTCTATCAACCAGGCTTCGTGCAATTGCATGGCAGCGATAAAAACTTCGGAGCGCAGATCATTGATTTGTTTACACTGCCAATAGGCGTGTCGCTGAACCTCTGGATCAGAGATGCGTTGATCTTCAGAAGGCTGTTTGCATTCGCCTAATCTTTCCCTAAGCGACTCGAGCGCTTCTTGCTTCTGCTTCAATTCTAACTTGAGTGTGTTTTTTTGGGCTGATAGCTCTTTTTGGGTTGCTTCATTTAGCGCCAAATCATTCTTAATTACCTGGGTGGTTTTCATAAGCTCAGATAGTCTTCGCTTTAGCTTTTCAACAATGAATAGATGATTCTGAAACTTTTTTTTATACGCCTTATTTCGGGCCGGATTAAATAAGCATGCAAAAAACCCAGGCCTTTCCAATCGAATTTTTTCAAGAGCGATCTCTTCAACTGAGCATTCGGCTTCCAAAACCTCTTGTTTTTGGGTCAGCTCTGAACGGTTCTTTATAATTTCCGATTCTTTTTCTTGAAAATTTTCGATATCTGCCTGAATTGCCATAATTTTTTCTTGATAGGCCTCAGGCTCAAATGATCGATTCAGTTCCTCAAATGCTTTTAAATATCCATTAAAGCTTTCAACGCGTTCTATTGCCTTGTTAAATGACTGTTTTGCCGCTTCAAATGATAATCCTTTTTTTTTATATTCTTCTTTAAACTTCCAAAAATTTAAAAAATTAGTTTCATGTTCTCGTTCAGAAGGCTGTTCTTTGTGGTTTTTTCCCCGATGATTATGAAAGAAAAAACGCCGAGCAAACTCTTTCCGTTTTTCCTTTGCCCCCATTACCGCAGACACAATGCCCCAGGCCCGTTCTTCAGGCTTAATTATTGGTAGCAGCTCGCCCTTTTTTGATTCTCTTGCAGCAAGCTGGTTGGCAACAGGTTCAAAATAGCGGCATTGATCATAATACTTTTTATCAATAGATTTTCTCTGGGGAAGTTCCTTGGAAACATTTTCCACTGCGGCATTATTCGAAGAGGCCACGACCATTTCAAATCCGGTAAGAGGTTCGATCAGGTTCCCCTCTATTGTCAATCCAGCGCCTGTATCTGCTAAAGCAGCCAAGCCTTTCGCCCTTTCCACAACATTTTGGGCAATAATATCACGCAGCAAGGTCGTTTTTCCTGTGCCTGGAGGGCCGTTTACAGAAAGCAGTCCTTCTTCCTTCAACTCCTTGAATACCGTATTCACAGAAAATTGCTGCATCAAGGACATATTATGCCCAGGATTGGAAGGCCAGCGTCCCTCAGGCGTCTGCCCTGGGGCAAGTCGATCTGCAATCAGAGAGAGAGCCTTCTCACCATACAAGTCATCGTACCGATTAGGGGGATCACCTAAGTATTGCATCAGGCCTTTCCCGGCTTTCCCGGTGGAAATACAATTGATGGCACGTTCTATATCCTGGATGTAAAAGCTATTCAGTATGGGAATCTGGGATGCTTCTTGTTCGGGAAGTTCTTCGTCATCATCTCCGCTTTCTTTTTCTTTATTTTTTTCTACTGAACTTGCACTCTCCGAAACTTGTTTCTTTTTATTTTCGTATACTTGATAAAAAGCAATCTGAAAAAGAAAATCCGGTGTCTCACCGCTCAAGGCCAAGTCATTGGGTTGAAGCCCGGCCCATTGATAGAGTGAACTGATCAATTTGGATATCCCCAGAGCATCCAATCCGCAAGTCTGAGAATCAAAAGCACATTCCATTAGTTCTGATTCAATTCTGGATAGCCACTCATCCAACAATTCACAGTCCTTAGTAAATTTGGCAAAAGACAGATCCTCAACCCTGTCATTCAAAAGCTGCCCAATAGCCCATGGTAACGTACTTATTGAAAAGGAATCCCAAAGAGGCATACCATTCTCATCAAGATTCAATTTGGCAAAACAGCTTAATCCCTCGCTATCCAGGCGTTGTTCTATCTCGTCCTTACAGAATCCATCTGGTTCTTGTAACTTGGATTGCTGTTCGACAATTTTGCATAGGACCGCCTTGTCGAACAATCCCAGATATAAAGTATATTTCAACGTTTTTTCTGAATCGAGCTTTGACTTAGGTTGTTTTAGGGGATTTAACCAAGGGAGGAGTTTATCTGCATCAGCATTAAATTCTTTAACACCAATATTAACAGGGGGTAATTCACTATCTTCGCGACCTGGTACAGAGTATGTCTGAAAAAACTCAACCCGGTGCCATGCCCGAAGAATCTGGATCGCTTTTTCATTTTGGGGACTCATGGAAATTAACCTTATCAATTCATGTATTAGAGCAAGTAGAAGAACCATTCCGGGGGCCTTTACTGATTTGACACCGAATCAGATATGATGCGGAGCAGAAGGGTATACGGAACGTCACGCGTCTTGAATTCTTGTTTGGTTTTTTAACAGCAATATCGGACTGTGTAAAGAAATTCTCTCAATCAACACTTCTTAAGCACCACAATAAGTCTTCTTAAAACAACAATAACAGTTTTACTCTGACCTCGATTATTTTTCCCATACACGGTGAAAATGATCGGACAATTTATCATCCGCCCTTTGGGACACAACTTTTTTCAACCTGGCTTTGAGTCTTTCATTTGTCCGGTATATGGCAAGCGCCTCAATGATGAACATCGCACTTATCCGGTCTTCTTCAGCAACCACATCAAGCAGCCATGAAAATGCGTGTTCACTGCGATGAAAAACAGCCCCCTTAAGAAAAGCGTGTTCCTGTTTTCGTTTTAACGGCTGATTGTCCCAGCATGATTTAAGCACATCCAAAGCCGCATCAAGCCTGGATTCACCCAGTGAAAAGGAGATGGCTTCGATCAGTTCCGGATCGGTTTGATTTTCAAGATAACCGGATACAAAATCCCGTGAGTCTTCCGGTGCAACATGAAGCAGGGCTGTCAAAACCTGGGCCGTAACATCAAAGTCAGGATCTTTTGCAAGGGCCTTGGCCCGCAGCACTGCTTCGGCTGCCAGGGGCTGGGTGCAGATAATTGCCCGGGCGGCTCCGATCCGGACCGGCGCTTCCGGGTCGTGAAGGGTTGCCACAAGCTCGATCAAAGTCCGGGGATAGGAGGTCTGGGCCAACCCCATGGCGCAGCTGACACGCACCTCAACAGCGGTATCAACCGTTGTTCCCCATACCGGTTCATGTTGCCGGTAGTGAAGCCCTGCAATAAAAAAAGTGTAATCCTTGCAGTCCAGGTCGACCAATGCCCGCGCAATGGCCCCCTTTGCAATACAGTTGGGATCATTTTTAACCGGGTTTTTAAGAAAACGCCGGTATGCGTTTAAAAGATCATCTTCCATATCATAAAAACAACGCTGGGAACTGACCTGTGCCGCACGGGCAACAGCCAGGCAGTGGCGGTCGCCGAGCAGCTGTTTTACAAGCTCTTTAACGGTTTCAGGATCACTGTGTTCACATTTTGAATTGAACGCTTTGATACGATCCTGTACCGGGTCCTTTTTAGGCGGCATGTGAAATTCCTTTACTTAAAAACAGTCCAACTCATAGCTTGCTGAGAATATGGAAATTTTAACTGAATGCCAATCTATTTTATCCTTGACCGAGAATTATTTCTATGCCATGGTCGGACACACTTAGGCATGACTTAGAAATCAATTATGTATATTGCGTAATGCCTTAAGGCAGAAATCCCCGGAAACGGAACAACAAGGATAAAAAATGAATAACCGCAGCTATTCAGGCACCATTCTTCCTCCCCCCCTTGCCCTTTAACCTTATTCTTAAGGTGTGCAAGAGGCATTCGGACAAGACCTTTTTCTTGATCGAAGCCGGACAGGCACGTTCAGGCACAGGGGAATCCCCGGCTTAGAACACATTGATGTCCTTTTGCGCCCCCCATTCATTTTAAAAATCCGTAAGAAAGTTTCACCCAGCGGTTGAATTACTTTCTTGCTCAGCCATGGGCCCAAGCCTGCATTTTGACAGGCCGGGCCAGTCCGTGGTTGTTGTTCAAAGGAGATATTCTTATGAGACGTTATAACGTTGCGTTGTATTTGTCTGCCTTTCTGCTCATGTTCGGCATAGGCATGATAATGGCAATTCTGCCCCAAAAAATGATTCACCTGTCCAAGGATGCTTCCCATGTCGGATACCTGGCGTCGGCATTTGCATCAACTTTTATTCTGATTCAAATTCCCATTGGCCGGCTGTCGGACAAGTTCGGGGTTAAACCATTTCTGATCGCAGGTTACTTAACTTGTGCCGCATCCGGCTTGTTCTACTATTTTTCCGGTAATGAGATGCTTATCCTGCTGGGGCGGATGCTCCAGGGCCTGGGCGAGGTGCCGGTCTGGTCGATGGGGCCAGCCATTTTGGCCCTGCAGCATCCCCGGCACAAGGGCCGGGTCATGGGCATTTATAATGCCGCTATTCACTGCGGCCTGACAGCAGGCAGTTTTACCGGCATCTGGACCCAGAACATAATCCGGGGCAACCAGGTTTTTCTGGTATTCGCCGTCACCGGGGTCCTGGCAGGACTCATAACCGCCCTGTTTGTTAAGGCGCCCAAGGCTTCGGCCACAACGTCCGTTCAGCCCCACAGACAGGAAACCGGACCCAGCCTGCTCTTTTTGGTCCGCCGTCCCGGCACCTTTGCTGTGTTTGCCTGTATCTTCCTCTACGGGGCCGGGTACGCAATTTTTATTACCATGGTCCCCGGTTTTCTCATCTGCACCCGGGGCAGCGGCCACCATGCCGTCAGTCTTTTATTTGTTCTTTTTTATATTGGCGTCAGCCTCTCCCAGGTGGTTGCCGGGCCCATATCCGACAACCGGGGACGAAAACCTGTAATGGTCACCGGCCTGGGCGCCGCAGCATTTGGCATGGCCCTGTTTCCCCAGGCTCCCCTTGTCTGGATGTTTGCCCTTCTGGCCCTGGCCGCGCTAGGCTTGGGCTCATTTTGTGTCGCAGCCCTTTCATGGCTTAACCAAGACATATCCCATGACATGAAAGGCACCATTTCCGGTTGTTTTTATTTTTTCTGGGGTATGGGCTATTTTGGGGGGCCTTTTTTGATGGGGCTTTGCGGAGCGCCTGACCGTTGGCAGAACGGATTTTTCCTGCTGGGCGGACTTCTGGCGGCAGGCATGGCTGCCTGTACAGGATTACCAAGGCCGGCTGTCAGGAATCATAGCTTGAACGTTTAGAGCCGTTGTCCCGGTACCTTGGCCAGGTTTCCCAGGCCTGTTAAAAAAAGCCTCGGCCAAGGTACCGGGTGCCGGAACACTTCCTAAGTATCGGCAGCGTTACGGTCCGTTGGCGGACGTTCTATGAAAAGGACAATCCATTATGTATGAATAAAATCAATACGGTTAACCGTGCTTGGCGTATTCATTATAATCACCGGTTTAACAGCAGCCATCGCCCTTGGCCTGCAGTATTATTTCAGCGGAGATCTGGCCAGAACCGCAGCAGATAACACCTTTAGGAGCATGTCGGAAAAGGTAGGCCTGCAGATGAACGCCTTAGATAACTATAGTGCCAACCTGGTCGATGTCCTGAGCAATTTTCATACACTTTCAACCTTTCCCGATCCGGAAAAGGAGAGATGCGCCCTTCCCCTTCTCGGAGCAGCCATGAAACACAACTCCAGTATTTACGCAGTCTACGTCGGATACGCCAATAGAGATTTTTTTGAACTGATCAACCTTGAGAGCGGGCAAGAAGTTAGAAAATCATTTCAAGCGACGCCCCAGGACAGTTGGGTACTGGTTAAAATTACCAGTTTGGATGGCCGCAGTAAAACCTCCGTTTATCTGGATCCCGCCTTCAAAATCCGGGCAGAAAGGCGGGAGAAGACCGATTACGATCCCAGAAAGCGCCCCTGGTCTGCCGCCGCCCGGGCCTCCGCCCGGATGATCAAAACACCGCCTTACTTTTTCTCCCTGCTCAAGGCTCCGGGCGTCACCTATGCCAGAAAGGTGGAAGACGGGCAACGGGTCTTTGCCGTGGATATCTCTCCGGCAGGACTGTCCGAATTTTTCCAAAGGCAAAGGTTCATACTCGACACCCAGGCCTTCGTGGTAAAAAATGGAGCCCGATCCCCCGATCCCTGGACGAACTCAAGGATAAAACCCTGGCCATCCCCAAAGGGTGGGCAACCGATACCTTTCTGACAAAAAAACACCCCGGGTTAAAAAGGCTCTACGTTGCCACTCCCCTTGACGCCCTGCGAGCGTTGTCCGAAGGGAAAGCCGACGACGCCCTTGATAGCGAACCGGTTCTGCGCTACCTTGTGGCCTCCCATTTTTTTAATGATCTGAGCATCGGCGGCCGTCCAAAAGAGCTGAACGGAGCGGAGACGGGGATATGGGGCTCCACTTCCTGGTACGACCCGAAAATAAACTTCTGTCCGCGATTTTAAACAACGCCCTGGCACTGGAAAGTCAAAAAGTCAAACAGTGGTGTTACGAAGAGGTGGGCATGGTCAAGAGCAACATCACCGAGATTTTCGGCCTGTCCCGGTCCATGGTTTCAATGGCCTCATCCATCAAAGCTTACGAGGAGTCCTTAAAAAAACTGATGGATTCCTTTATCCAACTGCTCGCCGTGGCCATCGACCAGAAGTCCCCCTACACCGGTGAGCACTGTGCCCGGGTGCCGGTGCTGGCACGGACATTATCGGCCCGGCAAAAAGAGATTGAGGAGGACTTCGCCTTTATTGCCGGGTGTAATGTAGGAGGCGAATTCATGGACGGAACCCAGGCCGACCGGGTGAAGAAGATCGCCAAAGAGACCTGGGAACGCCGCCTGGATGCGGATCTGTTCAAGTTGTTTCTTGAAAGCGGGGTGTATATGAAATACGCAGAAGAGTTCCTTGCCCCCGAACAAATCGATGAGATCCGCATCGAAGACTACATCAAGACCTCCCCTGATGAAGGGAAACAAAAGAAGGGCGTGGGCTCAGAAAGCCCCCAAAAAGGGGGCCTGAGAAAAATTTACAGCTAAATACCTAAATAAGCCTCTTTAATGTGGGGATTGCCTAAAAGTTCATCGGCCTTGCCTTCCAGGGCAATTCTGCCGTGTTCCAGGACATAGCCGCGGTCTGACAGGCGTAGTGAATGGTTCACGTCCTGTTCAACCAGCAGCACGGTGGTGCCCTGGTCGGCGATTTTCCGTATGGTCTCAAAAATGCTGTTGACCAAAACCGGGGCCAGCCCAAGAGACGGCTCATCGAGCATCAGGATTTTAGGCCGGGCCATCAGCCCCCGGCCAATGGCTACCATCTGCTGTTCCCCGCCGGACAGGGTCAGGGCGGTTTGATTTTCCCGCTCTTTGAGTCGCGGCAGCATCTCATATACCTGGGCCAGGGTGTGCTCTTTGTGCTTATCAGCTTCCTTATTGTAAGCCCCCACGATCAGGTTGTCTTTTATGGTCATCAGGGAAAAAAGCCTTCGCCCTTCCGGGACATGGACAATGCCGTGATTGACGATCTCTTCGGGGGGAAGGGTATGCATGGAGCGGTCCTTAAAAAAGATTTGGCCGGAAGACGGTTTCATCAACCCTGAAATGGTGCGAAGCAGTGTGGATTTTCCGGCCCCGTTTCCGCCGATAATGGAGACCACTTCACCCTCTTCAATGCGCATGGACAGATCAAAAATGACCTGGACATCCCCATAGCTGACATTAATGTTATTTACCTCAAGAAACCCCATATTCATCTCCCAGATATGCTTTGATCACGTTTTCGTCAGAGGCCACCGCTTCGGGTACGCCTTCTGCGATTTTTTTCCCGAAATGAATCACCACAATACGGTCAGACAACGCCATGATGGCGCGCATGATATGCTCAATGACCAGAATAGTGACACCCTGGCCACGCAGAAACCGAATGATTTCAACCATTTCATCCACCTCAGCCGGCCTCAGGCCTGCCATTACCTCATCCAAAAGCAGCAGCCTTGGATCTGTGGCAAGGGCCCGGGCAATCTCCAGACGTTTTCTGTCCGCAATGGTCAGATCCCCTGATTTGGCATCTTTTTTATCATCAAAATTGAGCAATTTCAGCACTTCAATGGCCTTGGCCTCGGCTTCGCTTCTGCTGGACGTATTGGCGAAGGCCCCGACCGTAACATTATAAAGTACGCTTTTGGATGCAAAGGGCTTTACGATCTGAAATGTTCTGCCCAGGCCTTTTTTGCATAAATCCCAGGGCTTTTGACCATTGATTACCTGCCCGTCGAAAACCACCTCGCCTTTTGTGGGAGGGAAAACCCCTGCAATGCAGTTGAATGCCGTGGACTTTCCGGCACCGTTGGGACCGATCACCCCGAGGATTTCGCCTTTTTCCATGGAAAAACTTAAACTGTCCACTGCCGTAAGGCCGCCAAACTGTTTGGTCACATCCCTTAATTCAAGAAGATTCATTTAGCGCCTCCTTTGATGAAGCCATCAGCCATACGGTTGACCACCCTGTCGTATAACCGGGTTAAAGGTTCCTGCAATCCCCGGGGTTGATAGATCATAACAAGAATGAGTACAACACCGTATATCACCAGATGCATGCCGGGCAGAATATCGCCAAAATAGATTCTGGACAGGTCACTGACCGGACGAAGCAGCAGTGCTCCCAAAACAGGTCCTGCTATAGATCCCCTGCCGCCGATCAGAGCGATAAAGGCAATCTCAAAGGAAATATCAAGTGAAATGGTACTTTTAGGATGAATAAACAAAGAAAACTGTGCGTAAAATGTTCCGGCCAGGGCAGTAAAAAAGCAGCTTAAAGCCATGGCAATCGCCTTGGCCCGGGAGACATTGACACCCAGGGCCTGGGCCGCTTCGGGCTCCTCTCCGCCGGCGGTCAGGTAATAACCCAGCTTGGATCTTGAAACAGCCCAGGTCAAAAACAGAATCAGCAGCAGCATGGCCAGAATAATGTAGTAGTACGGCACCTTGGATGAAAACATAAAATGGGACCAGCCAATGTTTAACGGCGGGATCTGCAATCCCCTGGGGCCATTGAGTTTAAAGGGCCCCAGGTAATCCATATTCTCAACCATGACACGCACGCCTTCGGCAAACGCGATGGTAGCCAGGGCAAAGTAGGCCCCACGCATTTTCAAGGTGGGAAGCCCGATGACCATACCGGCGGCAACAGCTAAAACACCGCCGACGAACATACCCAGCCAGGGGCTGATGCCGTACTGGAGGGAAAGTACCGTTGAGGTGTACGCACCGATGCCTAAAAATACGGCATGCCCCAAAGGCAGCACCCCTGCAAATCCACCCACCATATTCCAGGAGGTGGTCAGATAGGCGTAAAAAAATATCAGTACAATGATATGCAGCCAGGTGGGACTGCTGACAACGGCCGGTAATGCCAGCACCAGGATCAGCACGGCCCCGAGCAAAACCTTGTTAATGGTATCCTTGACCACCTGCCGGGCCAGTGCGGACCGGTCAAGAACGCCGTCGTCCGTTTCGTAAGGGGTGGTGTTGGCCCCTGTATCTTCGATGGGTTTACCAGTCATATTTTACTCCGAACAATCCTGAGGGTTTAACAAAAAGGACCAGAAGAAACAGACCGTATACAATGGCCTCTGTCCAGGTTGCGGTCATAAACTGGGGGCCCACGGATTCAATGACCCCGATGATGATCCCGCCGATGATGGCACCGGGAATGGAGCCGAGTCCGCCCAACACCACAATGATAAAGCCTTTGATATCGAACAGAACGCCCACGGAAGGGAAAGTGTTATAAAAAGGAACCAGGGTTACGGCGGCAATGCCGGTCACGGCCGTACCGAGCCCAAAGGCCATGTTGTATATCTTGTACTGGTTGATGCCGGACAAGCTGGCCGCATCGCGGTCAAGGCTGCATGCCCTGATGGCACGCCCGGTTCGTGTTTTCTGGAAAAAGTAGTATACGCCAAAGGCGGTTGCAACAGCAGTAACAGCCCCCCACAGCTTGGGAACGGAAATAAACATCTCCCCGAGTTCTATCATTTTTCCCTGGAGCGGATTATCCGGCAGGGAGCGATACTGGGGACCAAAAATCATCAGGGTCAGATTATCCAGCACATACCACACACCGGTGGTGACGATAATGACCGTACTGGGTTCCCGGACGTTCTTTTCCGCTTTGAAAATGGGCTTTATCACAATATCCTGCAGATAGTATCCAAACACATACATGACCGGAACAACTATGATAAGCGCAAGGTAAGGGTGAAGTCCTGACAGGACAACGGTCCAGTAGGCGACATACATACTGACCATCAAAAGGGTGCCGTGGGCAAAGTTGACCACTTTGAGCACCCCAAAAATAATGGTCAAACCCAGGGCGGTCAGCCCGTAAATCGAGCCCATAAGGATACCGTTGATTGTATCTTCAATTAAATAGATCATCTTTTTCTCCGGACGATTATGTCCCGCGTTGAAAAGCCGTCGGTTGTTTCAACGCGGGACATTGGAATGGGCGTTTTATGGTTTGGGAAAAACAGGGGTGTATCCGGCGCGCCTGGCACTCTTAGGCCATACGGTAATTCTTTCAAGGCCATTGCCCACGTCATTGATCTGAACAAGGACTGGTGATGCATGGGAATTCTGGCCGCTTTGGTCAAACTCAACAGCATCATAGCCTACGATCATGCCGGGACCTGAGGCCAGGTTGGTTTCAGCCAGGGCCTTGCGGACAGCGTCTTTGTCGAGGCTGCCGGCACGTTCCAGGGCATCTTTGATCACGTACATGGCCAGATAGGCGTCCACAGCTTCCCCTGTAAGGTTATAACCGTATTTGGCTTTGTATTTTTCATTGGTCTCTTTGGCACCAGGCTTGTTGATGTCGGCTTCCCACTCCACAATATCAAAGAGGTACCGGGCATTTTTCCCCACGGCTTTGATAAAGAATGGATCAGCATGTCCGCCGCCGGTGGTTACAATGGCTTTTAAGCGCACCTTGTACTCAGCCAGTGTATTGGTCAAAAGAATGGCGTCCGCAGCATTGGAAACCAATAAAAGGACATCGGCCCGGGAACGTCTGATTTTCTGGACAACAGGGCTCAGGTCGGTGGCGGTGGAGGGATAGGGTTCGTCCAGGACCACTTCATACCCGTCTTGTTCAGCCAATTTTTTCCACTGGCTTGCCATGCCTTTTCCCCAGTCACCGTTTTCATAAACAAAGGCAAGTTTTTTCACAGGAGTGTTAAACTCGGTCTGCATATCTTTTAAAAATGCGAACTGATCCCGGGTCCACCAAGAATCTTTGGCGGCAATGCGGAATACATTTTTAAAACCTTGTTCGGTAATCTTATCGGACACAGAAACCGGTACAATAAAGGGGACGCCGTAACGTTCAGCCACAGCAGTGGTGGGATAGGTTACTGCAGAGTTCCAGCAACCGGTGAGTACATTAACCTTTTCGGTATTAATGAGCCGTTCTGCTTCAGATACGCCTTTTTCCGGTTTTGATTCGGAATCGGCATAGAACATTTCAAGTTTGGCCCCGCCTAAGGCTTTAATGCCGCCTGCTGCATTGATCTCCTCAACAGCCATCTCCCTTGCATTTTTACCCTGCTGGCCTACGGATGCAGAGGGTCCTGATAAAGGGATAATGTTGCCGATTTTGATGGTTGTTTCATTGGCCGCTGCAGGGCCGGTAAAGATAAGACCGCTGATAAAAAGTCCGGCGGCTGCCGTTGCGGTCCAAAAACGATTGAGCTTCATTTCTTCCTCCTTATGGATGTTAAAATGGTGCGCGAATCATAAAATGTTTCGCACGTGGTTTCATAAACGTAATAATGGAACATGAGCAAGGCGTGTGCCAAAAACTTCGAATCATGGAAAAATCAAAACTGTTATATACTTGATCTTATAATCTACCACGAAGGTCAAGAAGAACACGAAGGGTTAATATCTTCATGTTCTTCGTGACTTTCGTTGTAATAAAAAAAAGAGAAAGACACTAGGTTATAAGCCTAAAATCTATTAGGAGCAAAGAAGTGATGTCACTGAATTCAAACTTAGAAATAGCCTGCGAACGACTTTAAGGTCAACAAAAATTGACCATGTCAACTTTTATTGACCCCCGGCGTCAACTTTTGTCCCGGTTTTTCAATCGCTTGCTCAATGCCTGTTTGGAGATCCCGAGAAGCTGGGCTGCCTGGCTTTGATTATGACCGGTACGTTCCAGGGCCTGGTCAATGGCATATTCGGTCAGTGCAGCCAGGGTAGGAAACCCGCCCATTAAATCTTCAATGGAGGTGTCGCGGTTAGTGGGAAGATCAACTGTGGTGGGAGAAGAGACTGTCGAAACATCAGCCAGCCGGTCCAGGATCGTGTCAACACTGAGGCTTGTGCCGGTACTTTGTGCCACAGCATCATAGATATAGGTTTTCAACTCCCGGATATTGCCGGGGAAATTGTGGGCTGCTAAAACGGCCGAAAACTGCTGCCCGGTTTCCATAACGGGCTTGCCCATGGCTTTGGCGGCCTGATCCCTGATATAAGCTGCGATCAAAGGGATATCCTCTTTGCGCTCCCGCAACGGGGGAACCTCAATCAGGTGGGTGGAAAGTCTGAAAAACAGATCAGACCTGAACCGGTCCTGATCCACAGCCGCAAGCGCGTTACGGGATTTATTGGTCGCCGATATGATTCTGGCCCGGCAAATCCGGGGTTTGTCTGATCCCAGAGGGTAAAAAATGCCTTCCTGGATTAACCGCAACAATTTTACCTGGGATGCGGCCGAAAGATCCCCGATCTCATCTAAGAACAGAGAACCGCCCGCAGCCTTTTCCACCAGCCCTTCCCTATGTTTATCCGCCCCGGTGTAAGCGCCTTTGCTGTGGCCGAAAAGCGTATCTGAAAACAGGTTGTCATCAAGCCCTGCCACATCCACCGGCACAAAAGGACCGGCAAGCCCGGATACATCATGAATGGCGCGAGAAATCAGCTCCTTGCCGGTACCGGTCTCACCAAGGATTAAAATGGGCTCCCGGCTGCTGGAGATAGATTCAATATACTGAAAAAGGCCTATCATTCTGGGGTTCTCGGTGATGATATGCTGAAAATGCTCCGGGTATTTGAGGTTCCGGTTAAAGGAGACCCCTTTCAGGGTGAAAACCTCGTTTCGTAATGCACAGATTTCCAGGGCATTTCTCAGTGCCGAGGCAAAGGTATTCATGTTGATGGGTTTGACCAGGTAGTCATGTGCCCCTTGCTTCAAGCACTCAACCGCACTTTCAATCTCGGAATTTGCCGTAATAATTACCACGGGAATGTGAGGATGGGTCACCCGGAGTTCTTTTAATACCTCAAGGCCGGATTTATGGGGCATATTCAGATCAAGAAAAAGAACACACACGCCAAGATCGGCCATCACGCCCGGCAGACGTCGGCTGTCCTGGACCTGAATCACCTGGTTGACGCCCATGGACGTCAGCAAAAAACCGTACGCATCAAGTTCTGAGGATTCATCGTCCACCAGAACCACCGGAACTTTTGAGTGGCTGAAATTAATCATGAGTCTATTGGGTTTCCCTTTGGTCGTTTCCACCAAGTGCCAGAGGCAGACAAATCCTAAACATAACACCCGTGTATCGGTTTTCTACATGAATATGGCCTTTCATCTCCTTTTCCACAATCATTTTGGCCATGTACAAACCAATGCCGGTACCTGTGGCCGTTCCCTTGGTGGTAAAATAAGGCGTAAATATCTTTTCCATCAAGTGAGAGGGTATCCCGCAGCCCGTATCTTTGATTTCCAGACAGAGCTCATCACTGTTTTTAAAAACCGCCAGGTTGATCAGTTTGTGTACTGTTCTATCCGGAGAGTTGGCCTGGCGTTCGTTTATGGCATCCTTTGCATTGGAAATAATGTTGACCAGAACATGAACAAATTCATTCTTATATCCCAGGATGGGCATGGGATCATTTGCGTCGTCCAACTCGATATCCAGGGTAATATTGTTTTGTCGCAGCTGGGGTTTGACCAGTTTGAGCGCATTTTGTATCGCATCCATGATTTCAAAGGTGTGTTTATTTTTAGACGGCCTGAAATATTCCCTGAAATCGTTTATGGTTCTGGACATAAACTGAATCTGGGCATCGGCCTCCCGGACAAGCTTTTCAATAAACGGTGCAGAAATCATCTGATTATAAAAAGCCGGGGTCAATGAAGCAATATACGAGGACAGTGCATTAAGCGGTTGGCGCCACTGGTGGGCAATGGCGGACATCATTTCACCCATGGCGGCCATTTTCTGGGCCTGACGCAGGTTCTGCTCGGCATTCACCCGTTTTGAAATATCCCAGATACTGTACACTTTGACCATTTCCCGATCCAGCGTCAACGTGGAGATCCCGATCTCAGCCGGAAACTCGGAACCATCGGCTCGTCGGAAGGTCCATTTAAACACATCAGATCCGCCATGGGCGTGGGACTGCTCAAGCTGGGTCAATTTGAGCTTTGTTGCCGTACCGTCCATCTGGGTACCCGGGGAGAGATCCAGCATGGTCCGGCCGATGATGTCATCTTCGGCGAGCTCAAACATATCCAATGCCTTTTGATTACATTCGATATAGACTCCGTTTCTTGTGAGCATAATGGCATTGGTTGCCGTGTTGAAAAGCGTCCGGTATCGAGTCTCAAGCTCTTTTCTGCGAATGATTTCCCCGCGAAGATCTTCGTCTTTTCCTGAAACGATGGCTTCAAACCTGTTTTTGGAAATAAACAGAATCAACGCAGATCCGCCCACGGTAATAAAAAACAGCAGCGATAGAATACCCAAAATTTTCAAAACCATGGACATGGCAAACAGCATGTCCGTGTTTTTGGCCAGGGCCAAAGCCTCTTCCTGATCCACATTGGTACAAAGGTACCATCCGGTGTCCGTAAGTTTGTGAAAGCTGAGCATCCGATCCCGGTAGGAGAAAGAGCCCGAATTCTGCCCGGGGAAATATGAACCGAAGGTTGAAAGAGCCGGATCGGATTCCTGAATTTTTGTGGTCATCATCAGGCTTTTATTCTGATGGACCAGTATGGTACCCTGACTGTCAATGATAAAGGCGGATCCGTATTTGCCGATGCGAAGATCCATCACTGACGCCTGCAACGTATCAAGAATGATATTGGCGCTTAACACACCAACCACCTGGTCGTTATGAAACAGGGGCACCACGACGGCAATGACCATGGTCCAAAAGCCTTGATCCATAAAAGGCCGGGTTAATGTGATTTTTTGTTCTTCCATGGCCCGTTTGTACCAGGGCCGTGTCCTGGGATCATAATCCCTTGAGGCATACCAGTCGGCCCCATCTATCATGGTACCGTTAAAAAGCCCCAGATATACATCGGAAAAATTCCCGGCTGCCATGGTCATCTTCAAAAGGGGACGGGGATCCTGCCCTTGGTTCAAATAAAGATCTTCCAGGGTATCCGCCAACGCCTCGACAAGCTTAAACCGGTGATCGAGCCACATCTGAACCATCTTGGCCGCCTCTTTGGTCAGGGCCTGCTGATGGTTTTCCACCGTATGCCGGCTGATGGACTGGGTGTAGGTATAGGTGATCCCCGCCAGAACAAGAATAATCGCCACCAGTATGGACACCAGCATTATGTTTATCTTAAGCGTCATAGTGTGATCATTCCTGTGTTTAGAGCTCTCTCATGCTCCTATTTAAAATTCATAGCCAGGAGCATGAGACTTATTAATTAAAACCTATATGGCCACGTTTGGACGAAAAGTTGCCCAGATGCAAGGCGTAGAAAATTTTTTAACCGGAGCAACCTAATGGTTGTGAGGATTAAAAATTTTTCTGCAACACCGCAGGTGGGCGGCTCTTCGTTCAAACATTATATCGACATACACATGTATTTGATTTCCAGGTAATCGTCCAGGCCGTATTTCGAGCCTTCCCGGCCGTTACCCGACTCCTTGACACCGCCAAAGGGCGCCACCGGGTTGGAAATAAGACCGGTATTTATACCCACCAGGCCATATTCCAGTTTTTCGCCGACACGCCAGGTTCTGCCCAGATCTTTGGTGTAAAAATAGGCAGCCAAGCCAAATTCCGTATCATTTGCTTTGCGGACAACATCTTCTTCATCCTCAAACTTGAACACCGGGGCCAGGGGACCAAAGGTCTCCTCTTTGGCCACCCGCATCTCATCGGTGGCATCCGCAACAATGGTGGGCTCAAAAAAGCTGTGGCCCAGGGCATGGCGCGCGCCACCGATCAAAATTTTTCCGCCTTTGCTGACGGCATCCTGGATATGGCTTTCCACGGTTTCCACGGCACCCATATCAATGAGCGGGCCCTGGTGAACCCCGTCATCAAATCCATTGCCGACCTTAAGGCCGTCCACGGCCGTTGTCAGCTTCCGGCAAAATTCATCATATACGCCGGCCTGGACATATATCCGGTTGGTACACACACAGGTCTGGCCTGAGTTGCGGTATTTGGAAGCCATGGCACCGTCCACGGCCGCATCAATATCGGCATCGTCAAACACAATAAACGGTGCGTTTCCGCCCAGTTCCATGGAGAGTCGCTTCATGGTGCCTGCACAGTCTCCCATCAACTTCTTACCGATCTCGGTGGAGCCGGTAAAGGTCAATTTACGAACAATGGGATTGGACGTAAGTTCCCCGCCAATGGCTGTGGATGAGCCGGTCACCACATTAAAAACCCCTTTGGGAACACCTGCCTGTTGCCCAAGCTTGGCAATGGCCAGTGCGGAAAACGGGGTGGCGGTTGCGGGCTTCACCACCATGGTGCAACCGGCAGCCAGGGCTGCCCCGGCCTTTCTGGTAATCATGGCACTGGGAAAATTCCACGGAGTAATGGCGGCGACCACCCCTACAGGCTGTTTGATTACCACCAGGCGCTGGGAGTCCACAGTCTGAGGAATCACATCCCCGTATACCCGTTTGGCCTCTTCGGCGAACCATTCAAAAAAGCCGGCGGCATAGGCGATCTCTCCTTTGGATTCAGCCAGGGGCTTGCCCTGTTCCGCAGTCATGATTGTGGCTAAATCACCCTGGTTTTCCATAAGCAGGTCGTGCCACTTCCTCAGAATAGCCGAGCGCTCTCCGGCCGTTTTGGAGCGCCAGCCATCAAGGCTTTGATTGGCCGCGTCAATGGCTCTTTGTGTTTCATCGGCCCCGCAAAAGGGGACCGTCCCAAGAACCTCGCCTGTGGCAGGATTGATCACGTCAACAGTTTTCCCGCTGTCTGCGTCAACCCACGCATCCTGAATAAAACAATGGGAGCAAAGGAGATCTGAATTTTTTAACTTTAGCATGTAATTCCCCTTTGTTAGTCGGCCACGGCCGCTAACCCCGCTTCCATGATATCCAAACCTTTTTGCAGCTGGTCATCTTCAATAACCAGGGGCATCAACACCCGGACGACATTGCCTTCAATGCCGCAAACCAAAGAGATCAAACCGTTATCAAAGCAGTACGCGGACAGCTTTTTGGCCGTATCCGGATCAGGGGTACCGTCGGCATGGACAATGGTGTAGCCGCGCATGGCGCCAATGCCTCTGATTTCACCCACATGATCAAATTTTTGAACCCAGGCATCAAAAGTCTCACCAAGCTTTTCGCCGATGGTCTGTGCCTTTTCCAGAAGATTTTCTTCTTCAAAAATATCAAGCACGGCATGTGCTGCGGCACAGGCCACGGGGTTGGCGCCATAGGTACCGCCCAAACCGCCGGGATGAACGGAATCCATGATCTCTTTTCTGCCCACCACTGCGCTCAAGGGCATACCCGCAGCAATACTTTTGGCCACGGTCATCAAATCCGGTTCCACACCAAAATTTTCAACGGCAAACATCTTGCCGGACCTGCCGATACCTGACTGAATTTCATCGGCAACAAAAACAATGCCGTGATCTTTACAGAACTGCGCGACTTTGGGTAAAAAGTCCGCAGGCGGGGCAATAAACCCGCCTTCACCCTGGATAGGCTCAATAACCACGGCTGCAGTATTTTCAGGATTAATGCCGGTAATAAAGAATTTGGTAAATGCCTCAAAATCACCAAAGGGCGCCCGGTACACTTCAGGGGCCAGCGGTCCAAATCCACACTTATAAGGTTTAACCTTGGTGGTCATGGCCATGGTGAGGTAGGTACGGCCATGGTAAGAACCGTCAAACACCACAACGCCCTGGCGTTTGGTATAATAGCGGGCAATTTTCACTGCGTTTTCAACAGCTTCGGCCCCAGAGTTAACGAAAAGGGCTTTTTTGTCAAAGGCGCCCGGGGCAATTTTACACAGCCGATCGGCCAGGCGTACGGCAACATCATAGGGATTCACCATAAAGCAGGTGTGGGTAAATTTCTCGGCCTGGGCTTTAATGGCCGCCACCACTTTGGGATGGCTGTGTCCCACGTTCATTACGGCAATGCCACCTGCAAAATCAATATATTCTTTACCTTGAACATCTGTAATAACAGCGCCTTTGGCTGATTCAACATAGCAGGTTGTACCAGAGGCATGGCCATTTGGGATTACCTGGTCTCTAAGGGTTTGAATATCGTCAATACCACTCATTTTTTATCCTTTCTGACTTTTTTTGGGGTTATGCATAAATCATAGCAGAAGGTAATAGCAGGATTCGTGCCTGCCCAATTCACACCCACAAAAAAAAGCTTTAATTTCAAACCATTACGCTTTATTTTTTTTAATCCTGGATCCACATAGAAGCTATCGAGTCGATATCAATTCAAAGCAATTGATTAACCAGTTGAATTTATATTATTTTATTCAAGAGTCGATTTTAACTCAAAAATATTTTACAATAACATATTGTAATAACGAAGTATCAAAGCCAAAACGAGTCGATATCAAATCAACATTATGTATAATGATCACATTTTTTTGGCAAGCAAATGACTTAGCCCATATTTTTTTAGTTTCCTTACAACCTGAGACTGAGTCATACATAGACCGGCTGCCAGTGCACGGGTTGTGGCCCATTTTTTAAGGGCATCAACCAGCAATTGTTTTTCAAAATCAGATACTTGCTGATTAAATCCTTTTGTCAGATCACCCTGCCCTTTTTTTTCGGCACTGGTCTGGGATGCCCCCGGGCTGCCCACAACCCGCTCAAGACTGTTTTCTTCAGCCATCACTACCGCACGCCGGATGCAATTTTTCAATTCCCGGACATTACCGGGAAAATCGTAGGCCTGGATGCGATTAAGCTCCATGACTGGAATCAAGCAGGTGCGGTTATAGGCGCGGTTGTACTTATCCAGAAAATGAAGGGTCAGCTCCAGAATGTCTTCTGCCCGATGCCTCAAAGGGGGAATGGTGAGAGGGAATGCATTAAGCCTGAAATACAGATCCTGACGAAACTGCTTTGCCGCTACCTTCCTTTCAAGGTCTTCATTGGTTGCCGCAATAATACAGCAATTGATCTTAATGGGTTTCAATCCGCCAATATGCATAATCTCCCTTTCTTCCAGGCAGGTTAACAATTTGGCCTGCAAAGGTAACGACAACTCTCCGATTTCATCCAGAAAAAGGGTTCCGTTTTTGGCGGCCTCGAAAAGGCCGATTTTCCCCTCGTTTTTTGCCCCGGTAAACGCACCGGGTTCATACCCGAAAAGCTCGGCTTCGAGAAGGGCTTCAGGGACAGCTGCGCAGTTAATTTTAACCAGAGGACCTTTGAGCAGACCATTGCAATTATGAATATATTTTGCCAGAAGGCCCTTGCCGGTACCGGATTCACCCATGATCAAAATACTGGACACGTTCATGTCGGCAAGTTTTCGGCAAACCACCAAAAGGTCCTGCATCTCTTTGGAGTGGGCAATGATTTCATTTTCCTTAAGCCCTTGAAGAGACAGCTGGTTAAGTTCGGTATTGATCCGGTTTTTCTCTTCTTTGACCCGTTGCAGTTGCTCCTGCAATTTTGTCAACTGGGTCATATCCTGTTCATTAACGATCACCATGGAAATATTGCCGTTCTCACCAAATACCGGCGTTCCGGTAACCAGCAACTGTTTACCCGTTTTGCGGTTTGACTGGAGCAGGCTGACCTGCCGGCCGGTTTCCAGCACCTGCCGGGTCACGGACTGATCAATAAAGCCGGCCGCCACCAGTTCTTCTACACGTTTGCCCACCACTTCTTCAGCCCGGACGCCCAAAAGCGTCTCCCCTGCCTTGTTAATACTGACGACCGAACCATCACCGTTTAACACCCAAATACTTTCTGAGGAGGCATTATACATGGCCTCAAGCTGGGCATTGATTGATTTAAGATCCCCTGTTTTTTTTTTAAATGCCTTTTGCAGTTCGTGCATCTCCTGTAAATCTACAGGTACTTCATCGCCCACCAAACTTAAATCACTAAACAGGCAAATAATGGTTGCCGGGTCTTCTCTTTCAAAGATGTAATGAGGCATTATCAATGCCTTGTGGGGTTCTTGGCCGGGCAGTTGAAAAATCAGGTCAATGCTCTGAAAGGATGATTGAAGCGAAGATAAAATAAGCTGCGTCAGTTGATCCGAGGTAAGGGGGGTCTGATCGGGATGGTATAGCCTGCCTCCCATTTCTACGAAGGCATGTGCAAAGCCCTTCTCTTTAAAAAAGGCAGCTGTCTTTCCGAGCATCGTCGACATGGAACGGTTGAGGCCAACCACCTTTAGGTCCGGAATTGAAAGCGCAATAAGGCCCATGGAAGAAAGCCGGGAGGCGTGGCGGTTTGACTGATCATCCGAAGGCGGCATAAATGTTTTTTTCATTTTACTCATGGCTGGTCGAACTTACATAGTGTCATATGATACAAAAAATCTCAAGGCGTTGAAAGTAATCTAACTTTCTTTCTTGACGAAAGGTTTCAAAAACAGGTAGTGTGAAAAAACATGTCGGCAGATTTTAAAAATGCCGGAAATTAAATCAGACATGAATATACTTTTCCCGGAATAACAGCCATTGGCTACCCTGTGGTTTATCAACATCTAGATTAAACCTGCCACTAAATATAAAAGCAATTAAATACTGCCACGGACTGCCCTGATTACTCACCGTGGTTCAACCACAACCAAAGTTAAAAGATCTGTATGAGTTACACAGACTTTATTATCAATAAACAAGAGGGAGCAGGTGTCTCTTTACTATATTTATTCAAAGCGTTTAACTATTTTAAAACCATATGCCTACCCTATTCCTGGGTTAGACAAAACAAAATGAGACGATCAACCATACATCTGATACTGGTTCTGGTCTGGGCTGTTCCGACCCTGGCCAGTCATTCCCATATTATAGAGACACAGCATCCCCAGCAACCTGTAGACTCAACACCCGCCGTACTTTTTTGCCAGTTTATTCCATCAATTGCCGAACAATTCATCGGCATTCCCGTGCTCGTGGGTGGACGCCCTGAACAAACAGGAAGCACGGATAATTCCTGGCTGTTTTACTCTATTTACGCAGGCGCTGCAATCAAAGCAGGGCTGATATACAAAACCTTTATGCCCATGAACCTTCTATTGGACAACACCCACAGTATTAAAGCGAATGATGTTCAAAACGGAGACCTGATCGTGCTGAATAATGATCTTGCCGCCATGGTTTACCAAGTAGACCCCAGCGGGCGGATGCATTTTATCTATGCATCGAAAAAACGGGGAGAGGTCATCACGTTCAACAGCGATAATTTAGTTTACAACG
Source organism: uncultured Desulfobacter sp. (assembly GCF_963664415.1). NCBI lineage: Bacteria > Pseudomonadati > Thermodesulfobacteriota > Desulfobacteria > Desulfobacterales > Desulfobacteraceae > Desulfobacter > uncultured Desulfobacter sp. Next base: position 385,659 of record NZ_OY761440.1, read on the forward strand.
CTTACTGGCTGGAGCACTTTAAAGGATTTTTCAGAATAAATGAGGATATGCTGATGCCGGCCCGGCCCAAATAGTGTTTGAACGAAAAGTCACCCAACTGAGGAACTCATTTTTTCTTGTTTCCGGTTTCTATTCTCCGATCCCTGCGGCGCAGCCCTCTTAGACAGATCTTTTTTCAAGGATGTCCAATATTTTTTGACATTTTTCGGATGCCCTGTCCTTGATCGCATCTGCCTTTGCCATAATTTTTTTACGGTATTCAGGATCATTGATTTCGGTCATGTTGTTAACCAGGGTTCTATACGCACCCCAGATACCCACATCAAGAGCCCTTGCACCCACCTCCAGATCTGATCGGGATGCAATATTACCCAACTGCGCCACCCCCATCATGGCATCCCAGACCTTGTCACCCAGAGTCATAACGGACAAAGGTACTTCAATGGCTTTTTTCAGGCCCAGCTGAAGCTGCGTCTTTCTAAAAGAATCCTCCTCTTCCGTCTTTTCAGGCAATCCCAGGGCAGCCACGTAATCGGCAAAGGCATCGGTATCTGCATCAATCATGGGAATCAAGGCAAGGACAGCTTCATGCAGGGGTGGAATCAAAACTCTCATGTCAGCGTCCATCGATTCAAACCGTCTAACGCCCAGGGTCAGCTTTCCTACCATGGCTCCAAGCCCTGCACCAAGGGCGGCAATGGCTGCCGCTACGGAACCACCACCAGGTGCGATACTTCTGCCGGCGACCTCTGTAATAAAATTGCGGACACTCATACCGGCTAAAGGTTCATTGGGCGCTTCGGCAATGATATATTCTATAATCTTGGCCTTGGGATCAAAGGGCGCAACGGAATTCAATCCCAAACGCTCAACAGCCAGCCGGACTTTCTGATCTTCATCCAGAATAAAAAGATTTTCTTTTTCAATATAATATTCGGCAGCCTGTAAAATGGCCTGGCGGGGAACAACACCCACAATCTGTGAACCGGCTACGGCAATTTTAAGCTTGGCGGCCTCCTCTTTAACGGCTTCAAACAGGATATGCGGCGGCGTGACAAGATAGTTGTTCAAGTTCACTGTAACCTGGGCCAGGTTATAATCATTTACATACCACCCCATCCCCTTGACATCCTTGAACCGGCCGGGCTCCTGGGGACCTCGGCCTGCTTCACGCAGATTCAGTGCAATACGGTGGGCCTGGTTTGGCGTACCCAGCAAATTAACATTGTATGCAATGAGAAAAAAGCGGGCACCAGTCACTGTGCCCCCCCACTCGGGCACGAACCTGGCCGGACCGAAATCAGGTTTCCATTTTTCCAGAACAATTCGTTGGGAAATGGCTTCATACTCCCCTTCCCGGATCTGGGGCAGTTTCTTTCGGTAATCTAAGGTGGCGGACTCCTCGTACAGATAGACAGGGACGCCAAGTTCGTCGGCCAGACGTTTGGCAAACCGTTTTGAAATTGCCACACACTCGTCCATGGTCACACCTGCCACCGGAATAAAGGGGCAGACATCCAGGGCGCCCATACGTGGATGCTCCCCACGATGCCGGCGCATGTCTATTTTTTCCCTGGCCACCCTTGCGGCGGCCAAAGCACCCTCCACCACACAATCAGGGTCTGCCACAAAGGTATATACCGTCCGATTTGTGGACTTGCCCGGATCCACATCCAGCAGGCGGCACCCAGGCGTTTCGGCAATGGCATTCGCAATGGCGTCAATGGTCTGTTTATCTTTGCCTTCTGAAAGATTGGGGACACACTCAACGATCCTATCCATTATATATATCTCTCCGTCTCATACAAACAATCTTCGATCATTTTTACCATTCGCTTCATTATTATACCCCTGACAACTTTTATATACATATCATTAAAGTGATTCCTTCAAGCAATGCCGAGCCATACAACTGATATTGTTCAATTAATTTAGCCATCAACTGCCTATTTCAAATTATTTATTTGAGAATATCAGGTGTCAGCTATATGGCGGCGCGGATAAGACTTGCATTTTCCTCTACATTAACGGTAGTATCCCAAGGCGGGAATTTAGCGATACAGCGGACAGTGTATCCCCAAATGTTAAAATATTAACACAAAAGGAGGCTAACACATACAAATCAATACAAAAATTTGGGGTTATAAATCAACTTTTTAGAAAAGCAAACACTTATTAATACTGTAAGGGTAAAGAGGATTGAATTTTTAAAACAGTTGTGAAAATATTAGCGAATTAACTGGAATAGAAGCTTTTTAGACCCACTGGTTTTAACAATTTTCATCAGGAAAGGATAGCAAATGAATAAGGTCGATATCCCCAGACTCAGGGAGATAGTCGGGGAACAAAACATAAAGACAGATCCGCTTGACCTGTTTATTTACGGCGCAGACGCATCTGTTTACCATGCCACACCATGGGTCGTTGTGAGACCTGACAATACCGGTCAGGTTCAAAAAGTACTGGCCTATGCCAATGATGCAAAAATACCAGTTGTCCCCAGGGGCGGCGGCTCGGGAATGTGCGGGCAGACCGTGTCGATCAAGGGCGGAATTCTTCTGGACATGAAGAACATGAACCGGATACTTGAAATCAACATGCCCGATGTTTACTGCCGGGTGCAACCGGGTGTGGTGGACGATGATCTCAATGCCGCACTTAAACCTTATGGGGTTTTCTATCCCCCGACACCGGCCTCTTCACGTATCGCCACCATCGGCGGAGAGATCGGCAACAATGCCTCGGGTGTTCGTTCCGTAAAATACGGCGCAACCCGTGATGCGGTGTTGGGCTTGAAAGTGGTTCTAGCCAATGGAGACCTGGTTACCTTAGGTGCTCATACCCGGGTGGAAGCATCCGGTTACCAGCTTGAAAAACTCATCGTGGGTTCGGAAGGCACCTTGGGTGTTGTAGTGGAAGCAATAATGAGTTTTGTACCCATCCCTGAATTCAGATGCCTGGGCGTTGCCAATTTTGACAGTCTCAGAGATGCCGGCAATGCCATTAGTGACATCATGGCCTCGGGCACCATCCCCTCTATGCTTGAGCTCGTGGATGACGTTGCCATCAAAGCGGTAAACAAAACCATGAATTTAGGCCTTAAGGAAGTGGCCGCCTCCCTGCTTTTTGAAGCTGACGGAAAAGTGGTGGAAGCCGTGGAGTATGAAGTTAACAAAATGCAGGAAATCTGCAAAAAGAACAACGGCGCCGACCTCTGGTACAGCTTTGATGCCAAAGAGCGCGAACAAATCTTCATGGGTCGTAAAAAATTATTCCCTGCCCTGTCACAATTTGACGCCAGCATGGCTTCCACATCCCTGGCTGACGATATGGCAGTACCCTACTCCAAGATGGCGGATATGGCCGCTAAAATCCATGAAGCTGCCGAAAAGAACGGCATCATCATGACGGCATACGGCCATTGCGGATCCGGGTGCATGCACACCAAAATCATGATGGACGTCAGCAAAAAAGCACAGTGGGAAGGCGCCCAGAGAGCCATTGCCGAGATTTATGAATATGTCAATTCCATCCACGGCACCACTTCTGCTGAACACGGTATCGGCATTTCCAAAGCAGATGCTTTCAGGACGGAGAAAGCGGATTCCTTGAAAATGATGGCCGCCATCAAGGCGGCTCTGGACCCCAATAATATTCTCAATCCCGGCAAACTGCAGCAGGCGCCGGAAAACTGGGTAACGGCAACAGATCTTAGATATGCTGTCAACAGCTGATAAAGGATAACAGGGACTTTTCTTATGCAGACAACAAAAACGAAGTTTGAAAATCTACAAAAATGGGAAGGCATGCTGGCCAAGTGCATTCGGTGTGGATACTGTTACGAGCACTGCCCCATGTTTAAATTCACGCGGTGGGAATCCGATGCACCCAGGGGTAAAAATATTTTAGCCCACGGACTTTTGACCGGTTCAATTGAACTGACACGGGAAATTGCGGAAAAATCGTTCAGTTGTTTCTTTTGCAAACGGTGCGAAGCGGCCTGTTCATCCGGGGTCCAAATAACAGATATTATGCTGGATCTGAGAAGAGATCTGGTTGAACTGGGATACAAGAAAGATATCGGTACCATATCAACCACAGACCGCTCCTGTGCCAGGTGCCTGCAGTGCGTCAGGGCCTGTCCCCATGATGCCCGGGAATATATTGACCTTCAAGGCATTGTCGTGGATCCGGTAAAATGTAAGTCCTGTGGTATCTGTGTTGAAGTTTGCCCCATTGAAGCAGTAAGCATTCCATTACCGTTCGGCACCGATACGGAAAACCTGGACCAAAAAGCTGCCGAGTTCCTCAACTCCACTGAATCTGCCAAGGTAATTTGTTTTGCCTGTAACTGGTCATACCACCCAGACATTCAGAATTCCAAAATGCCGGAATCTGAAACCCATGACAAAGAGTATGAAATCCTGGTAAACCTGTGCGGCGGCCGTCTTGATAAAAACCTCTTATTGACGCCGTTCCTTAACCAGGCATGGGGCATTCTTGTTGGGGTTTGTCCGGATGGGGAATGTACCCATGACGGAAATGTCGCGGCCCTGAAACGCGTGACAAAAATGAAGGAAACCCTTGAAGCGCTTGATATTAATCCCGATCGAATTCATCTGGTTCAGATTCCTAGAGGCGACAAACAATTGTTCCAGGCTGAAATTGACACCTTTATGGAAAAGATAAATCAGTTGGGCCCCATACGCTAGGTTTAAGCCCACACATAGATGGTCTTTTCGTCCAATTATGAGCGTAGCGCTCTTGTTTGGAATCTGCGGCGGATAAGAATCTTAATCCCCGGAATATTTAATATATGCCGAAGATTTTAATTTTTATCCGCCGTAAACTTAGACGAAAACCCCATTATGAAAAAAACCGAAACAGGTAACCTGAGATAAAACTTTTAAAACAACTCCAGGAAGGAGAAAATAATGGCAAAAGTACAGATACCGTATGGTAAGGAAAAAATCGATGTTGAAATTAATGATAACAACCTGCAGGGCGTATATTTTCCAAACGACGTAGAAAAAAGAGAGTTTGCAGCTGAGTTTTCAAAAAATTTGGAAAACGCGAACTTCACAGAGTTTATGGAAGGTGATGAGAGAGTCGTCTTCATCGTCAATGACGGAACTCGGCCTACACCTACGGCAAAAGTACTTAAGGTAATTTATGATGACATAAAAGATAAAGATATCTATTTTATCATCGCGACCGGTGCCCATAGAGCCCCAAATGATGAAGAGTTTGAATACATTTTTGGCAGAGAGATTTATGAGGACCTGAAAGCAAAAGACAGAATATGGTCCCATGATGCCAAAAATGATGAGATGGTCTATTTAGGCAAATCTACAAACGGTACTGAGATGTACCTGAATAAAATTGTAGCCGAAGCTAAAAAAACCATCGTTATCGGTTCTGTGGAACCCCACTATTTTGCAGGATATACCGGTGGCAGAAAAGGCTTCTTACCTGGCGTAGCATCCTATGAAACCATCACCCAGAACCACAAACTAGCCTTGAATAAGAGCGCAAAAGCCCTTGCATTAGATGGCAACCCCGTCCATGAAGATATGATGGATGCCATGAATGTATTAAAAGAGATTAAAGTCTTCTCCATTATGACCATTTTGGATAAGCATCATAACGTATATGAGACCACATGCGGGGATCTTGTGGGCGCATTTTATGATGCCATAGACAGTGCCAAAAAAGTATTTTGTGTTGACATAGAAGAAAAAACCGACATCGTCATCTCTGTGGCACCTTATCCAATGGATATAGACCTTTACCAGTCTCAAAAAGCCATAGACAACGGCAAGCTTGCGCTTAAAGAAGACGGCATATTAATCTTTGTATCACAATGCAGAATGGGCATCGGCGGAAAAACATTCTTTGATCTGATGGCCTCTTGTGCCACCCCCCAAGAGGTGCTTGACAAAATAAAAATTGAATATAAGCTGGGTTATCATAAGGCCGGTAAAATGGCGGAAATCAATACCTGGGCCCAGACCTGGGGCGTTACCGAGCTACCGGAAGACGAGATCAAAGCGGTTCACATTAAACCGTTTGATAGTGTAGAAGCGGCTTTGGAAAAAGCATTTGAGCTAAAAGGCAAAGATGCCAAAGTAACCGTACTTCCGTTGGGATCGCTTTCAGTGCCGAACATATTAAACCCATAGAACATAAATTTGATTTTTGAAAGCGACGGCGGTGCATCTTAAGCACCGCCGTTTTTTTTGCCTATCTATGACCTGAACTGAATAGGCAAATATTCGAAATTATCTGTCCATTACTTGAATATTGTGCCGGCCCATTACTTGAATATTGTGCCGGATCGTGTCAAAAAAATAGAATCCGAATATTTTCTTTTCGTTAAAAGCACCAAGGAAATCACAATGAAAAAGCTAATGAACGCCGCAGACAACGTCGTAAAAGAACAATTGGCCGGCATGGCCAAAGCACATCCTGAAATCAAAATTAACCTTGACCCGATGTATATATATCGGGCAGAAGCGCCCAATAAAAAGGTGGGTCTAATCTCAGGCGGCGGCTCCGGCCATGAACCTATGCACGGCGGTTTTGTGGGTATGGGTATGCTGGACGGTGCCTGCCCGGGGCAGATTTTCACCTCCCCTACCCCCGATCAGATGTATGAATGCGCCAAAAGGGTAACCTCTGATAAAGGCGTTTTGTTTTTAATGAAAAACTACACCGGTGATGTCATGAACTTTGAAACAGCGGTTGAAATGGTTCATGGAGACGGGATTAAGGTACAAACCATTTTGATTGACGATGATGTCGCAGTAAAAGACAGCCTGTATACTGCCGGACGCCGGGGTATGGGTACCACCGTATTGGTTGAAAAAATTGTGGGTGCCGCTGCAGAAGCAGGATTTAGTCTGAAACAGTGCGCAGACCTGGCCCGCAAGACCAGTCGAAACGGTCGATCGATAGGCGTGGCACTGACCTCCTGCACGGTGCCTGCTGCAGGCAGGCCCACCTTTGAACTCGCTGATGATGAAATAGAGATGGGCATTGGTATTCATGGAGAACCCGGTACGAAACGAATCAAAATAAAAACGGTGAATGAAATCGCCGAATATATGGCACGTTCCATCATTGAGGACGGGGCATATACCCGCACCGTGCGCGAATGGGATGCCCAAAAAGGAGAATGGGAGGAAAAATCCTTAACCGACGAACCTCTCAAATCCGGCGATGATGTCATTGCCCTTGTCAACAGTATGGGCGGCACCCCCATATCCGAACTATATGCCGTGTACAGCAAACTGGCTGATGTTTGCGAATCCAAAGGAATTAAAATTGTACGCAACCTCATCGGATCTTACATTACCTCCCTTGAAATGCAGGGCTGCGCCATCACGCTGCTCAAAACAGACAAAGAGATCCTCAAATTTTGGGATGCGCCGGTGAAGACCACGAGCCTGCGCTGGGGCGCATGAAAATTCATAAAAAGGAAATAATGACTGTCAGCAGACAACAAATTATAGACTGGCTGGAAAAAGCCGCTGATGCCATCCAGGATAACAAAGACCATTTGACCCGGCTTGATGCAGCAATTGGTGATGCAGACCATGGAATTAATATGGTCCGTGGATTCAAAAAAGTAGCGGAAAAACTACCCACCATTGCAGACAAGGATATCGGCAATATCTTGAAAACAACAGGCATGACCCTGATTTCCAGTGTGGGCGGTGCCAGCGGACCGCTTTACGGCACTTTTTTCATGCGCGCCGCCACAGCCGGTAGCGGCAAAGAAGCCTTGGACGCCATTGATTTATGCGCCATGTTCAAAGGAGGAGTGGACGGCATTGTTCAGCGCGGCCGGCCCAACCTGGGTGACAAAACTATGTTTGATGCCTGGGCTCCGGCGTTGGATGCCATGCAGGCCGCCCTCTCAAAGGGCAGCGACACCCTCACCATTGTCAAGGCCGGGGCAGCAGCCATTGAACAGGGGATGAAAGACACAATTCCACTACAGGCCAGAAAAGGCCGGGCAAGTTACCTTGGCGAACGTAGTATAGGGCACCAGGATCCGGGGGCGACCTCTTCCTGCCTGATATTTAAAATGCTGCTTAAAGTTTTAGAGGCATAGGTATCCAACAAAGGAAAACCCATGGTTGGTTTAGTTTTTGTATCCCACAGCGCCAAACTGGCTGAAGGCGTAAAAGAGATCGCGGAACAAATGACCCAGGGCAAATGCATGATTGCAGTTGCCGGCGGCATTGACGACCCCCAAAACCCCTTTGGCACCGATCCAATCAAAGTGAAGGCAGCCATTGAATCCGTTTACGGCAAAAACGGCGTACTGGTGATCATGGATTTAGGCAGTGCCCTTCTCAGTGCAGAAATGGCCCTGGAATTTCTTGATCCTGAACAGGCTCAAAATGTTAAACTGTGTGCGGCACCTCTTGTGGAAGGCGCTGTTGCCGCGGCGGTGCAAGCATCAATTGGTGCCAATATTGCCGATGTTATGAACGAGGCCTTAAACGCCCTTAGGGTAAAGTCTGAACAGCTGGCCCAGGTAAACACCATGGCGCCGCCCCTTGCCCCGTCACGTTCCCCAGCCGTACCCTTACCGGGTCAAGAAAAGATTAAACTGACCCTGACCATTCTTAACCGTAACGGTTTGCATGCCCGCCCAGCCGCCAATTTCGTTAAAGCCGCGGGCCTTTTCCAGGCAAACATCACAGTCGCAAAAGGGACTAAAATCGCCAACGCAAAAAGTATCAACCAGATGACCCTTTTGGATGCCGGCCAGGGAGATCAAATCGAAGTCAGGGCATCCGGCCCCCAGGCGCGACAAGCGACAGAGCTCCTGAAAGTTCTGGCCGAAAACAAATTTAACGAGAAAGATGAAGAGACCGCCTTTGTAACGTTGGAAAAAGCAGCAGGCCTTGCCGATACCCGGGAAAATGTCCAAGGGGCAATTGCAGGTATTCCGGTGTCTGCCGGCATTGCGGTTGGTCCTGTGGCCCATTACCATTCCCGATTTCCCGAAATTAAGACCAGACAAATTCAGGACACCCAATCGGAAATTAACAAACTTCAGGCAGCAGTTTCCAAAGCAGGAAAGGACCTTGAGCAACTGAGGAACCAGGCAGCGCAAAAATTAGGTGCCATAAAAGCGGCAATTTTTGATGCCCAGAAAATGTTTTTGAATGACCCGGCCCTGCTGGATGCAGTGCAGGATGCTATATTGACCCAGCAGTGCAATGCAGAATCGGCCTGGCAGAAATCCATAGATGCCATGGCAAAAGAATACCGTAAACTTACAGACCCATATCTTCGTGAACAGGCAGTTGATCTCATTGATGTGGGCAGGCGTGTGTTAGTACACCTTATCGGCCGGCGTCTGCCCACTTTAGAGCTTGCGCAACCCGCGATCCTGTTTGCAAAAGAGTTAACCCCGTCGGATACGGTTCAACTGAGTCCGGATAATGTCCTGGCCATCTGCACAGCCTTGGGCGGCCAGACATCTCACAGCGCCATTGTTGCAAAAGCCCTGGGGATTCCTACGATTGTGGGGTTAGGCGAAGACATACTCACATGGACTGAAAACGACATCATTGCCTTGGACGGCACCCAAGGATTGGTCTGGCCCCATCCCACCCAAAGCCAGTTGACGGAATGTCAAACACGGCGTGAGCGGTGGCAAACCCAACAGCAGCAGGCCAAGGCCCTTGCCCAGACACCTGCATCCACCATGGGCCGGAATCCTAAAACCATAAAAGTTGTTGCCAACAGCGACGCCCATGATACTAAAACAATCCTGGATTACGGCGCCGAAGGTGTAGGGCTGTTCAGAACGGAATTTCTGTTCTTAGGGCGGTTACAGGCGCCTTGTGAAAAGGAACAACTGCAGACCTATACCCAGATGGCCAATATAATGCAGACCCGGCCCCTGGTGATCCGAACCCTGGACCTTGGTGCAGACAAGACTGTTCCTTACCTGAATATGGCCCCGGAAAACAATCCATTTCTTGGTTTAAGGGGCATTCGTTTCTGCCTGGCTCACATAGAAATTTTTAAAACCCAGTTGCGTGCCATCCTTAAAGCAAGTCCCGGTCACAACATCAAAATTATGTTTCCTATGATCAGTACTCCGGAAGAGTTCTGTGAAGCCAAAGCAGTCCTGAATGAAGTCAAACAAGAGTTGAAATCTGCCGGAATCCCTTTTGATGAAAATATGGAAGTCGGATTAATGATTGAAGTTCCGTCTGCTGTGGCCGTCGCAGACCAGTTGGCCGGAAGGGCAGATTTTTTCAGCATAGGGTCCAATGATCTGACCCAATATATTATGGGGGCGGACCGCGGGAACCGGAAGGTCAATCACCTGGTCAATGCCCTGAATCCGGCAGTGCTCCGAATGGTGGCTCAAACCGCCAGGGCAGCACGCAAGGCCGGGATATGGGTGGGCATGTGCGGCGAGTTGGCCGCAAATCCCCTGGCGGCGCCGGTACTCATTGGTTTGGGATTGGATGAACTGAGCATGAATGCACCCAACATTCCAGACGTAAAAAACGCCATACGCCACTGCACCATGCACCATGCAAAAAAAATGGCCCAAACGGTCTTAACCCTCGAAACTGCGAAACAGGTCGAAGCGTACTTAAAATTGAACAAAGAAAAAAGTGTTAAATGATAGATTGCATGGTATCATTGCGAACACCTGTTGTTACAAATAATCAAGAAACAAACCTTTCAGGAGGAGAACATGAATCGTTTTTTATCTTTTATTTCAATTTTAATCCTCGTCCTTGGCGGTTGCGCTTCTGACCAGGAAAAAGCTGAGACCTATATCCGGGAAGGGAAAGCATATTTTGCCAAGCAGGAATACACCAAGGCTGAAATACAGTTGAAAAACGCGGTCAGTCTGGTACCGGATTCAACCGAAGCATATCATCATCTGGCCCGAACCTATTTGAAAGAAAAAAAGGCCCAGGAAGCGTTCTCTACATTTTTAAAGCTGGAGCAACTGGAACCGGACAATATAGATAACAAACTCCAGCTGGCGTCGTTCTACTTTCTTGCCAAAAAATGGGCTGATGCAGAAAAGAAAGTGACTCAAGTTCTTACTGCTGATCCGGACAACATCAAAGGGCTCTATCTGCAGGCTGGAGTTCTCGGTGCCCAAAAAGAACCATTGGAAAGCCTGGCAAACATATATAACCGTATTTTACGACTTGATCCCCAACAAACAAAAGCCATGTTGATCCTTGCAAAGATCTACCTGACCCAAAAGGATTCGGCCAACGCCGAAGCCATGTTGGAAAAAGCCCTTGAAACGGCCCCAGAGGACGTGAACATTCATCGGGCTGTATTCAGATACTACCTATCCCAAAAAGCCAATGACAAAGCCCGGGATGTCTTGGAAAAGCTGGTGGATCAAAAACCGGAGGCTGTTGAACCCAGGATCATGCTGGCCAACTTCCAGGCAAGCCAAAATGAAAGCAGTCAGGCAGAACAATCCTATTTAAAAGCAATTGAACTGGCTCCGGACAATCCGTTGCCCTACATGCTCATTGCCCGGTTCTATAATGTCAATGAGCAGCCGGACAAGGCAGAGGGATTTATCAAAAAAGCCCTATCCATCCATCCGGAACATGCCGGTTTAAAAACTGCGTATGCCGACTTTTATTTCCTTCACCAGGAATATGAAAAATCCGAGAAAATAATTGATGAGGTGCTGGCAAATCGTCCGGACTTTCCCCAGGCAAAATTCATCAAAGCAAAGCTTTTGATATCTGATAAGAAATTGGATCAGGCCAAGGACATTCTCCTATCTCTTTTGGAAGATGAGCCGGACTCAGCCCAGTACAATTTTTTAATGGGATCTGTGCTTCTGCAAGAGAAAAAAACAGATCAGGCCATGGCATATATTGCCAAAACCCTTGAAAAGAACCCCTTGCATCTCAAAGCAAGAATCATTATGGCAGATATCTATTTCAAACAGACAGACTATCTTCTGGCCGAATCGGAAATCGACAAGGCCTTAAAACTGAGCCCTAAAAACTATGAGGCCCTTTTACTGAAGGCAAATCTATACGCCGCCCAGAAGAAAACACAAAAGGCCCAGGCGGTTTATGAATCGTTAATCCAGAACCACCCCGAGAATCCGGCAGCCCTGTTCAGGCTGGGCAATCTTTTTATCATGGACAAAAAACCAGACAAAGCTCTGGCGATCTATGACAAAGCGATGGCCATTAATCCAAACCTTATGGATGTTTTTATCAACATGATCCGGCTTTACAGTGCCGAAAAGAAATATCAAACGGCACTTAACAGGTGTGATGCCCAGCTTGAAGCTCTGCAGTCTCCCTCGCCGGTTGTGGTCTCTATTATCCAGGGACTCAGGGGAAACCTTTTAATGGCCCTTAAAAAGCCGGATGCAGCCAAGCAAGCCTTTGAATTGTCTATCCAATCCAATCCCCAATTTACTCAATCCTACCTGGCCCTGGCCACAATCTACCACCAGGAAGAGAATGATGAAAAAGAACTCGAGATGTATAAAAACCTGCTGGCCCAGCGGCCTGAACAGATTGAACCCCATTTCCAGCTTGGGGTGTTTTACGAGAAAAGGGGTGAAAATGACAAGGCAAAGGCGCAATACGAAAAAGTTCTTGAGCTGAATCCGGAATACATTCCGGCCCTAAACAACCTGGCCTTTTTCTATGCCGAGCAGAACATTGAGATGAACAAAGCCCTGGATATGGCCCGAAAGGCCAAGGAACTGAGTGGAGAAATCCCGGCCATCATGGATACCCTGGGCTGGATCTACTACAAAAAAGAACTCTATGATTCGGCCATTCAAGAGTTTTCCAACTGCATTGAAAAAGAACCTGAGAATCCGATTTTCAACTTTCACTTGGGCCTGGCCTACAACAAAAAGTGGGATTCCATCAATGCTAAAAAATACCTTAAAAAAGCACTTCAGTTAAAAAAAGATTTTAAAGGAGCAAACGAGGCCCAAAAAATTCTTGAACAAACTTGATGAACTCGCGATCAGCCGCCGCCTGGACTTCTTACGAGCCCCTAAATTCCTTATGGTTATTTGGCCTGCCGAATGCCGCGAGAAAGAAACGGATACGGCAGATCCTAAAATAAAATATATGCGAACAAATTCGGAACAAGGATATCTGATATTCATTGAAACGGCACAGCGATGCCTGGCAATGAAAGGCGATTCACGCCGCTTTCATTGCTGGCGGACTACCCTTGCCAAAGAACCTTCGTATATATTGGAACCCCTGTCAGCAGGAACTGTTGCGGTGCTGGGGCCACACACCCGATATTTTTAAAATATAGGCTTCATGACGTGTACAGCCCAATAATTTTCTGAAATCATTTCCACCAATACCCCTGGCACTATTATTGCGATATATTGACATTTAAAAGCCCGTATACACGGCTTTGACTGCTGCCGGGTGACAGCGGTTGGGGCATGAAGGACGATTCGGGCAATGCCCGCCCCAATATTCACATATTAAGCGGTTTTACCCACGCTTGGGAGTAAGAAGATGACCACCGAAGTAATTGACAGACCCCATATCACCGATGACGATCTTGACCGTTTTAAAAAAATACTGAACACCGCCATGGGAGAATTGCTGGACCAGGCTGACTCCGCCGTGTCTGAACTGATACTTGAATGCACCCGGGATACGGAGATTATTGATTCCACGGCAAACGACATCAACCGCACCATGAACCTTCGCCTGCAAAGCCGCAAAAGCAGGCTGATCAAAAAAATCAAAGACGCGCTTAAAAGAATCGAAGATGGGACTTATGGTTATTGTGATATTTGCGGCGAAGAGATCTCTCTCAAACGGCTTGAGGCACGCCCTGTAACATCCAAGTGCATTGCGTGTAAGGAAGACCAGGAGCGATTAGAAGCCCTCCTATCCTAATTTACATGTGAACGCAATCCCTTGTTTGAACGAAAAGTTGCCGTATGCAACGCATCAACGGGTGACTTTTCGTTCATTTGGAAGTACTCTAAATAACTTTAAATCCGCAACACCTTCCCATTGGGGCAATCTTGAATTTGGCCCTTGAATTTTAATCAGCGGCGGTTCCCTGTCTGCCAATGCATTGATTTTCTGCCAAAGCGTGATATCACCCCAGTACTGCGGCGGCTTATCCTGTGCAGCAACAAACGAAAAAATGTCGCTTGGGGTTTCGATCCCGGAACGTATTGCCTCAAGTGCCAATTTTTCAAGCTTACCCAACCCGGTCGCTTTATCAGGATATTCTTCTATCCAACGCGTTACAGCTGCCGGAATCCATGGCAAAGAAGCATCAGTACCTGCCAGCTTTATGAACTCGGCCTGATCCTGGAGAGCAAAGGCACGATCAACGCGTTCTGCAAAAACAAAGTGTTCCGAATTTAATGGTTGGCGTTGGCTATACATGGAAGCCAGTTGATCAGGAGACAGCTGCCCAAGGCCATGATAGGGCTCAATGCCCGGAAAGGCATCTATGCAGAGAAGCTCTGCATCTTCATTTCCAAGAAACCGCATGCACGCAAGAATGTGGCAAAGCATGGACTGGTCAAAGAGACACGCATCAAACCAGAGAACCAACGTATCATACTCTGATGCTGTTTTCAGCTTGGCATATTGGACTTTCAAGATATCAAAAACGTCTTGTTTGCTTATGCCACCGCAAGTGATATCTTCAAGAAAACCTGCCCGGGCATCCAGCGTGGCGTCATCCGGCCATCCAGGTTTTCTTGGCCCATCGTAAAGGATGTCATGCCAAACGAACACTTCGCCGGGAATTGTGCTCTTTGCCAAGAGATCTCCGGCTATATCGCCGCTTGTAATATGCAAAATTCGTTTCATCTGGGTATGCTATTTGCTGCAATCGCCTTTCGTTGCCATTTCCAGTTCACTTACAGCTTTTTTGCCTTCTTCTTCATCAACAAGCTCTAATCCAGCCCCCCCAACGAATACGCCCAGCTTAATATATTGACGAATAAAATAAAGCATACCACTTTTGACTTTTATTATAAGGTCGTTCGGGGAAAATTCAGATTCTGTAGAAATCTTATGCTCTTTATCACCTTCGACTTCTTCATAGAAAAACATATACGGTGCAGTTTGGCCAATACAGTTCCCATCAACCCATATATCTTTCTTTAAAGCAGTGCCAATTCCACCGGAGCGATATATGTACAATCCCGCATTTCCATCTGATGGTGGATTAAATTTATGAGCTTCATTCGTTAATTTAACATCTTCCATCGGAACAGAGGCGCATCCAGCAAATAAAACAGTAGACACCAAAGCGATCAATACAATTCCTCTAAGCACTTTCTCCTCCTTTTGCCGATCTAAAACGGCATAAGCGATTCTTTCGGTTTGTGAGAACGGTATAATGTCATCGGCAGATTCATGTACCAAATCTTTGAATGATTCGTTCCCATCTCGTAAATGCGTGCATTGCATGAAATCTTATACCTTGCATGGCCTAGTATTTCATGGAGAACCGTGACACTGGCAAATTCACTACTTAACCCAAGACTAACTTTTATTCAACCCCATAGCATCATTTAAGACGGGTGTCTATCGGAAAACCCCTTAATTTTTTATGAGTTGAAAATTTATGTTCTACGTTCGCCAGATCAACAGACTTTCACGCATCGGCATGGGCCCCAGACAGAACCGTTTTATCTCATCCTGCTCGGCCCAGTCGCGTTTTATTTTCAGATTAGGTGACCGGCCGTCCACGTCATTGATCACCCGGGCCATCCCCTTCATGCCGCGGATGGATTGCCTGCGGTAGGAATCAAAACAGTATATCCACTCTTCATCCATGGCCGTTACCATAAGATAGTGTTCATCCCGGGGGGTCAAAAGAATATTGCACAGCACCACCCCGCCCTCTGACAGGCAGGATTCTATCTGCCCGCCCGGTTCCAGGGAGACCTGCTCTTTTTCCAGAAACTGCGTGGCAACGGAAAACGCCTTTATCCGGTAGGAATTTAGCCAGTTGCCAACCAGACGTACGGCATATTTGCTGGTGCCGCCGACACCAAACCGGGAGTCTCGCCCCACCGTATCGAGACAATAAAGGTAAATATGCCGGATAACCATGGGGGGAATTTCCTTGCGTTGAAATAAAAAAGAGATAGCATTGGTAATGGCTGTGGGCACACAATCATACTCAGAAATCTGGTAGTGAAACGGCGAATACATGAGTACTTATCCTTTAATTTTAAACTCTGCTTTATCCAGTCCCAGTTTTTTCATTTTGGCATACAGCCCCCTGGGATGAATGCCTGCAATTTCAGCGGTTTCTCCGATTTTTCCATGGGTTTTCTTCAGCACCATGGCCAGATACAGCGCCTCCACCTGATCACATACAGCTTCTCGGACCTGGGGCAGGGTCATGGTTGCCCATTCCCTGGGCAGACAAAGTGCTGACTCGCCATCGCCGGTCTGGGTGGGTTTAGCATCATGGAAAACCGACGGCAGCTCTTCCAAAGTAATCATATCCGACTTGCACAGCAGGACCGCCCGCTCAATAACATTCATCAACTCCCGGATATTGCCCGGCCAGTGGTAATTGCACAAAGCCTCCATGGCCGGTTGGGAAAATCGTTTAAGATTCCTGCCGAATTTCTGCTGGTTCATGGTCAAAAAATGATTGGTCAGTGAAGGGATATCCTCTTTACGCTTTCTCAAAGGAGGCAGCGTCAATGAAATCACCCCAAGCCGGTAATAAAGATCTTTCCGGAAGGTTCCTTTTTCAACCTCCTCTTCAAGATCTTTGTTGGTGGCCGCAATCACCCGGACATCAACCCAAACCGGTTTTTCACCACCCACCGGCGTAAATTCGAGCTCCTGCAGTACCCGTAGCAGCTTGGTCTGCATCTGCAGTGGCATCTCACCGATTTCATCCAAAAAAATCGTGCCGCCATGGGCAAGCTCAAATGCGCCCCGCCGGGAGCGAACGGCGCCGGTAAACGCCCCCTGCTCATGCCCGAACAGCTCACTTTCCATCAACTGTTCGGGAATGGCGGCCATATTGATGGCGATGAAAGGCCCTGTGGATCTGTGGCTGTCCGCATGGATGGCCTTGGACAGATGTTCTTTGCCCACACCTGTTTCACCCAGGAGCAGTATGGTGGCATCACTGGACACCACCTGGCGTGTTTCATCCAAAAACACCTGCATGTCCCGGCTGTTGGAGGTAAAATCGTTAAGCCGGGGCAGAAAACGCCCCCGGCGGTCAAACCGCTCCGCATAATAAAACTGACGGCGGGATTCCAGCGTTGTTTCAAGGGCTTCTAAAAGGCTGTCCATTGGAATACCCGAATAAAGCACCACATCAACGCCCGAGGCCAGAAGATTGGCATGCTCTTCCGATGACTCCCGATTGTGCAGCACAATGGTCATGGGTGCTTCAGGAAGATCATTGAGCAGGGAAATACTTGATTCAACAGGTTTGGGTATTGCAGGACTGCTGACAATGAACACGTCTGCGCAGCTTCTGGCAAGTGCCTGCCAGGAGAGGGTACTGGGTTTAAAAAACTGAACCTGAACATCCTGCTCCGCCAGCCTGTTGGCAAGCTCGGTACGTATTTTTGTCTCTTTAATGGCGCACGCCAGTCGAATCAACATAAAAATCGCATTTCATTTCCGGTATAAATTTACTGTTTATAATCACGTATCGAAGTATATAGAAATAAAATATAACAAGCAATATCCTTTTAAAATAGAGATTATTTCTTTGTTCGCCACAATTCCCACATCAAAAATCGGATAAAAATTACCAATTTACAAACAAACGCCAAACCATTTACTTTTTCAGTAATATTTTTCTGAAAATCACAACACGCGACACACATACACAAGGCTAAAACCTTGAAATAATTTATATTATTTTTTTATTCTTAAATGGCACGCAGGTTGCTATATGTATGCTGGAATTTAATCCCCCACCCGGCCAAAACGGCCGGGCAAAAACCAAAGAGGAAAGGAAGTCATGAGCAGGGAAAAGATCAGCCGGAATAAAAGCAAGAGCCCAAGATTCAAAGAAAGCTACGACGAAGATTATGATTGGGAAGACAAGCAGGAAGACCGGAAACGCAGAAAAAAAATGAACAAAAGACCTAAACGACCGACCGACAGCAGGGAAAAATGGTAGGCTGCGCCGCCGACTTAAAGGAAAAAAAATGACTACCCCAAAAAAAATTAAAATATACATCAACGCATACGACTACAATTATCAAACGGCCTGGAACTACTTTGGCGGGAAGCTCTCCCGGATCAGCAGAACTTTCAGACATTAGGTGAATCTCAATGAAATCCATTATTATTACAGATCCGGAACACTGCCGGCAGGCCTGGGAAAAATACTGGCCGGTCCAGGATATATTTGATCTTTGGGCTGTCAGACAATGTTTTAACGCTTCATTCAAAAGACCTTTAAGTTTTCATCTTATCGAAGATAAAGGACAGATTGTAGGATTTCTGCCGCTAAGCCTGGTTGAAGAGACCGGTGAATACGTTTTCTTTCCCGGCGAAACCTGGAAAGGCAAAACCTGGCTGGAACAAAACCGGATTCTTGCACAGTCTCCGGAAGTATTCCAGGCATTGTGCGAATCAGTTCCCGGGCCATTAAATTTGAGGTATATGCGTTTCAATCCGCTGTTCGATAAAATAGAGCAAGCCGGCCCCGATGAGACAGGATATCTTTTCTACCCCCGGATGCACGATTTTTCCATGGACAATTTCTGGCTGGCATTCCCTGGAAAAACCAGAAAAAAACTCAAGGCGGATGTAAAAAAAATTGAAGAGCGGCAACTCACCTGGCGCTACAACCATCAACCGGACGTGACCGAACTGTTCCGCTTAAACATGGCGGCATTCACATCTGATTCTTACTTCAGCGATGCGCGGTTTTACCGCTCTTTTGAACAATTTGCAGCATATCTGCGGGACATGGGCATGCTCAGAATCACCACGGCTATTGTGGAAGGAAAAATTGCAGCCGTGGATATGGGTGCTGTTTTCAACAACACTTACACGGTTGTGGCCGGGGGTACCCATCCGGATTTTATCGGTATTGCCAAGGTGATCAACCTGCACCACCTGGAATGGGCCTGCCACAACCGATTGGAAGCCGTAGATTTTCTATGCGGCAGTTTTAATTGGAAAGAACGGTTTCGTTTAAGCCCCAGACCATCATACGAAATTCACACCCAGCCAAACGCAGCTGTACATCATGGGAGCCATTATGGGCGCAAAGCAGTCTAAACCTGAAAATAATCGAGTGCTGGTGGTGGGCACCACATCCGACTACATTGAATGGATCAGAACGGTCCGCCCCGGACAGGTCCTTTTTTTGACAGCGCCCAAGGTTCGTGAAAATGCCACAGAGCCTCGTCCGGAAAACGGAGAGGAAATTTTATGCCCTATCAACGAGATTGATGCTGCAATGCAGGCATTAGACCGCCACAAAAAAACCTTCGGGACAGTCCTTTCCGGCATTGCCTGCTTTGACTGCGAATCCATGGAGGCCGCATCCATTCTGGCAAAAAAAATAAACCTGCCCTACCCCGATATTGAGGCGATCAAAAACAGCAGAGATAAATTCATCTCAAAACAGTTGTGGGAAAAAAATCAGATTCCTTGCCCTCGTACCTTCCCGGTCAACACTGAAACTGAGATATTAAATTTTCTGAACCAGGTACCGGCAGGCATTGTGCTAAAACCTTTTTGCGGTTCAGGCAGTGAACTTGTATTCAAATGCACAACACGAAAAGAGTGCAACACCGCGTTCAAGGCGGCGTCAGAGGGACTTGCTGAACGATCCGGCAATCCGTTATTTAAGCCTACGGATATTGGTTCCTTCCAGATGCTGGCCGAGGAATGGGTGGCCGGCCCTGAATTTTCCTGTGATTTTCTCATGGAAAAAGACCGGGCCGTTATCCTGCGCAAAACCCGCAAAATAAAAGTGGACAGCCGACCCTTCGGCACCATTTCCGGATATGCAATCTGCCCGGAAAATAATGATAATGGGAAAATGCCAGACAATGACATTCTGGCAACTCTGTTTTACAGAGCCGCCAGGGCACTGGGAATTAAAACCGGCGTATGCATGGTGGACTTTATCCTGCGAAATAGGGAAGCTGTACTCATAGAAATGACGCCGAGGCCCGGTGGAGACTGTCTCCCCTTCCTGCTCAAGGAAGCAGGCAACATCGACATTCTCGGCTTAACTTTGGATGCCGCCCAGGGTTTTGCCTGGAAAAATGAGAAAAAAGGGCCATACCGCTCCCTGGTGGCGTTCCGCATCCATGCCCGGAAAAACGGCGTGTTAAAACGCATTAAAACGGATGCCGTGGAAAACGACAGCCGGGTAAAAAAAATACACCTGATTCACCCGCCGGGACACAAGATAACCATGCCGCCCCAAGACTACGATTCTTGGCTTTTAGGGCACATGATCATAGAACCGCACCGGCACAAATTTTTTGAAACCGAGTGTCTATTACTTGCCAAACGTATCGACATTGAAATGGATTAGGCATGCTCACAGCCAACACACAAAACACAGGCTCTCTCCTGTCCAGGGAAAAAGTTGTTGAATTTATAACCCCCTACGTTAAGAACAAGGGGGTATATCTGGACATTGCCAAACAGTTCGGGTCGCCCTTGTATATTCTGGAAACCGATGTTCTGGCAAGAAAAGCGGCACAGTTCAGGGCGGCCTTCAGCCACCGCCTGCCGGACACCGCCTTTTTTTACGCCATGAAAAGCAACAACCTGCCCCATCTCTCCGGGCATTTGCTTAAACATGGATTCGGGCTGGATGTATCCAGCGGCGTGGAGCTGTCCGTGGCCCTGGAACTGGGTGCATCATCCATAATTTTCAGCGGCCCGGGTAAAACCACCCAGGAACTGGAACTTGCAGCCCGGCACCCGGACCGGGTGGTGATTCTTTTGGACAGTATCGGCGAGGCAAAACGACTGGCAACTGTTCTTGAAGAAAAGCAGACCCGAATGCCTGTCGGGCTGCGCCTGAACAACAACCCCGAAGGCTTGTGGCGCAAATTCGGGGTGCTGCCGGAAAATCTATTGTCTGCTTTCAAAGAGATCCAGGCACTTGGCCAGCTGGATTTCCATGGACTGCAATTCCACTCATCCTGGAATCTTAACCCGGACAGGCAGACCGCATTTATCACAAAACTGGGAGAGATTCTTTCCGGCATGCCAAAGCAATTTCTGGACACAATCCAATTCATTGACATTGGCGGCGGCTACTGGCCGGCCCAGGGGGAATGGCTTCTATCGGATGTGCCCCAGAACTATATTATTGATCCGGGGTCCTCCATTGACCTATTTGCCAAGGAACTGTCAACAGCCATTAAAAAACACATTCTGCCGTTGACCCAATGCCGGATCTGTTTTGAGCCGGGCCGATGGATCTGCAATGAAGTCATGCACATCCTGATTCAGGTGGTAGATTGCAAGGAAAAGGATCTGATCATCACAGATGCCGGGGGCAATACGGTGGGCTGGGAACGGTATGAAACCGATTATTGCCCGGTCATCAACTTAACCCGGCCTGGCCTGTCCGAAAAAAGATGCCATATCCTGGGCTCTCTTTGCACCCCCCATGATGTCTGGGGATATGCTTATTTTGGTTCGGACATCAAAGAGAATGACCTCCTCATGATCCCGGCCCAGGGGGCATACACATACAGCCTCCGCCAGCAATTCATCAAACCCATTCCCCGGGTAGCGGTGAAGGAGAGCCGTAACCGGTATTTCCTTCTTCCTTCATGATTTTGACCCTGACGTACTGGGATCGATTTGAAAACATTGCCCGGGGTGCGGCCCTAAAGAGAGCCCCAACGCGTTTAAGCCGGGAAGACCCAATGGTGAACGCAACAAGCTCTTTATGGAGCTGGCCGGGAAAGCCGGCATTGCGCCTAATGACTGGGCCGCTCAAGGGCCTCATCAGATTTTAGTGATGTAACCTGGGAAGTCCCAGCCATGCAGGCATATTTTAATATCACCCAGAATGATCCGTCCATTGTGATTCATTCAAAAGAATTCGCTCAATGCGCCATTTCAGACTATACCCTGTCATAGATGAAGAAAACGGCTATAATTCTGGCGGAACTCACTTTATATGTTAATAAGATTGAATCGGACATCTTCAATAACAGACATAGCCAACACCCTTTTCAATAAAGGCTTTTGGACACAATCATAGACATAGGTCTCGTCGTAGAATTCCTATAATTCTGCTCCACTATTTTCACCAATCAAAATGGTCTTTTTAACAATTCGGAATCTCTTCAATAGTTCTTAACCATTCATTGAAAAGAGGACATTCATTTCTAATTTTTTCTATACCGATTTCTTTGGCAATGGCCACTCCCATCGTTGTTTTCAGAAATTTCCCATTGACTGACCAGGCATCCAGGCGTTTGGAAGGAGCAGTCTCTGGATTATTATTGATTGCTTCGGGAGAACCACATTCAGATATGACCGCCGCAACTGTAGATTCATCTATGCCCAGTTGCCTGGCAAGAGTCCCGGCATCACTGAAAAGCAGTGCTTCAAATTCATGCACGGCTACGAACGGTATAAATCGGCGTTCTGCCTGTTGGTCTGAAAAAAGCGAGGCAACTTGTTTTTTGGTAGCCTTATTGATCGTCTCGGCAATCTGAGAAGGAAGCGCTTGCTCTGATACCAAATCAAGGCCTGGCCATTCCTTAGTTCCGTAATAATCTATAAATGTTGTAACATAGGTATCGGGCCGTTGTTTTAAATGCAGTTCCAGGTCCCTTTTGACACGGGAAAAACGAACATCACCACCCTTTTGTCCTGGCTTGGATACTTGAGTAGCATGCATCCCTATATTTTTATACCCTATATACGGTGCTAAGATACTCTCAACAAAAATCTGCTCTGTTTTGCCTTCCACGATGGCTATCACTTCGGTGTAATTACTCATAAACCGGCCCTCCTGCAATGACATTCTTTGACCAGAGTTCGCCTACTGAGTAATCTTCCAACCATGCAGAAAAGTCTTTTTCTTTCAGCCGTTTGAAAGTTGAAGCACCATCTTCTCGATTCACAACTATGGTATCCTCAATGCCAAATTGATCAATAAGCGCAGGAGATTGAGTCGCCACAATGACCTGGGTCTGTTTTGAGGCAACCTGAATTAGTTCTCCAAGCACTATAATCGCCGCCGGATGCAGGCCCAGTTCCGGTTCATCTATAATAATCGTGGAAGGTGGGTTCGGTTGTAATAGTGCCGTGGCAAGACAGATAAAGCGAATAGAACCGTCCGATAGATGATAGGGCTGCATTGGAAAATTCGATCCTTTTTGATGCCAACTCAGTCGGACTTTTTCCGCCTCACCAAGTTTCTGTACATCCAACCGGAAATCATCAAAGAAAGGTGTGACCATACGGACGGCATCAACAATTCTTTTATAATAATCGTGTTCTTCATTTTTAAGATCTAAGAGGAACGGGGCAACATTCGCAGCATCGCCCCTTAGTTTATAATAGTCCTCAACGATCTCTGAGCGGCGCATCGGGGATGACGAACTGGTATCATGAAAATGGTAGACCATCCAATTGGAGATGGATTCAAAAACAAAATGTCCTACTCCGTTCCATTGGCCGTCCCATGATTTTTCATTGCGTTCATCGTACAACCGGCTTTCTTTTGATGGGCTTCCGTAAGAACGCCACTCTGTTGTGACATACTTTCGTTCTTCAGCTATAAGGAAATTTTCGTCGGCGGTTGGTGTAAGCTCAAACCTATATGAATTAGGACCCGTAGCATTACTACTGTAGGATGTAAAATCAAACCCCATTTCAATTTTTGAAGTCACCTTTGGTCCTTCAAAAAGAAAATTATCTGCTCCTCCACGCTCAAGAATAAATTTGCTGAAATTTTTCTGCGTCATTGCCATCAACATACGGAAAATCTGGACAAAATTGCTTTTTCCGGCTCCATTTGCACCAATAATGACATTGAGGTCACCTAGTTTGAATTCATTGAGATCCTTAATGGATTTGAACCCCTTGACGGTCAGTTTTTCTAAAGCACCTCTCATGGCATGTACTCCAAAACATTTCTTTGTATTCCATATGTTCTATGGTTCATTCTATCTTCCACCCTTCCGGATTCTATATTTTTTCATCACCAAGTGTCTGTGCTAAACCAAGGTGCTTGCATATTTTACTAATTGATAACCATCAGCCATTCAAAATGGTCCATGTAATAATCCTAATGGGGGGTTATATATTAATCATTTCGGAAGTTTGCAACTTACAAAGACTCATTCCTCCAATCCCAAAACAAGATCTTTCACAATATGCAAGAACCATGTCTATGTCAAAGGATTTTGGCATCAGGGTTGATGATCTAAACAATGCGATAATAGCTTAATATCCTAGAACGAAATGAGTAATGCCAAAGCGTTGACTGATGGTATTTAACTGGACCGGCAAGATTTTGGATAAGGCGATCAATTCCCCCAAAAAGAATTAGGAGATTGAATCCGACGTCAGTGAACCCTATAACCCGTAGGGCTCGCTTTTTTGACAACAAATTTTGACCGGCTAAAAATATTTCCAAAAGAGCAGACTACCTCCAAAACAAGGACCATTTCCCAGGTGAAAATCCCCCCGGACTCCCTGTAACTCATGTCAGAAAAAATCTTTATTTTTGAAAGAGTTTATACTTTGTTGACACATCCTCTTTTGCGCCATAATATGTTAATACAATGTTTCAACTTTCAAGGGAGGACGAAATGACAGAACTGGTTATAAAAAAATGGGGCAATAGCTTGGCTGCCAGGATACCAAAAGTAATCGCTGATATGGTTCAGCTCGAAAAAGATCAGCCCGTTACCATTGAGGCGAAAGGCGGCAGGATTATTATTACCCCGATCCAGAAGAGAAAAGAGTATACGCTTGACGAACTTTTAGACCAATGTGATCCTAAGGATGTTGCCTTAGATGCTGAGGATAGGTCATGGTTGAATGACAAGCCTGTAGGAAAGGAATGGTAATGGCCGAAAAATCGGAAAAACAGCAATATATTCCTAAACGTGGGGATCTTGTCTGGACAGACTTTGACCCTGCAGCCGGTCACGAACAGATGGGACATCGGCCGGCCCTGGTCCTTTCTCCTGCGGTTTTTAACAAAAAAACTTTGCTGGCGTTAGTAGCCCCGGTTACAAGCCGGGTTCGAGGTCATGGTTTTGAAGTAGCTCTAACTGGTAAAAAGATTTCTGGAGTTGTCCTTTGCCACCAAGTCAAGACAATTGATTTTGTGGAAAGAGGTTTGAAATTTGCTGAAAAGGCCCCGGCTTCTGCGGTAAGTGAATCCTTGGCTAAAGTAAGGGCTATTGTTTCCGAATAGGTGTGGACTTTTACCAGTTCGGACCTTTTTTTATCAAAAAAATCCCCCAGACTTTCCTGTTACTCCAGAGCATTTCCAACACTAAAGCTCACCCTCTGGATTGAGGGTGTCCTGAGCACTGGAAAAAGAAGTGAGTGCCATTATTGACAGGCCTGTTGACGACACATGATACCATTAATGCTCTCTCACAAATTACTTATTTTTGGAGGCTGCGAGTTGGGGATTCCGGTCATCTATGGCACCGTCTCCCAATTCATCCTGACAGGAGTCTGGCATCTCCAGTCAAAGGCGCATGTAATTTTTAGGTTATATCCAAAGGGCTCTTGGCTTCTTTCAAGGTCATGGACGGCACGGTCTGAGTATATATCATGGTGGTTCGCACATCGCTATGGCCAAGCAGGGTCTGTATAGTACGAATATCATAATTGGCCTGAAGCAGATGGCTTGCAAAGCTATGCCTGAATGTGTGTGCGGTTGCCCGTTTTGTTAATTGGGCTTTGTTCACTGCTTTTTTGATCGCTTTCTGAACGTGGGATTCATGAAAATGGTATCGTCTGAATTCCTTGGTGTCGGCAACTTCAGTCAGAAACGGAAATGGGGAAATGGGCGGGGAAATGGGGACAGGCGAATTATGCCTTTACACAGTACATGCAATTTGCTATTAAATTTTACGACGTTGCAGGAAGACGGTTTTTTAAATGAAACCAAAATGAAAGGAATCAACAATGCCACGCACACCCAGATTGATGTTAAAGGGAGAAGAAAGCGTATATCATGTAATGTCCCGCACTGCGTTACCGGGATACCCTTTCGGAGACGTAGAAAAAGATTATATGGTGCAGTTGATTCAACAATTAAGTCGCTTGTATTTTGTTGAAATATTTGGCTATTGCATTATGGGCAACCACTTCCATCTTTTGGTTCGTGTATTTTCCAGTGACAGGTACTCGGATGATGAGATTAAACAACGATACCTGGCTTTTTTTGGTGAGGATCAGGATTTTCAAGTCATGCGTATTGATACTTACAGAAAAAAATGGTCAAATTTATCTGAGTTTATAAAAGAGATAAAACAGACCTTTTCCAGGTTTTATAATAAGCTGCATAATAGGCGCGGAACCCTTTGGGGAGACCGTTTTAAAAGCGTGATTGTAGAAAAAGGAGAAACATTGATAAACTGCCTTGCCTATATTGATTTAAATCCTGTAAGGGCAGGCATTGTCAAGCGTCCTGAGCAATATCGGTTCAGCTCCTTGGGTTATCATCTACAAACAGACAATTCTTATGATTTCCTTTCTCTTGATTTTGGACTAAAAGAATTTGGTCAGATGTCAGATCAAGAACGTCTTGAGACCTATCGTGGGTATGTATATGAAGCAGGAGCAGTAAACACTTCAGAAAAAGAACAAGATGTTATTGAAGAAAGAATTATTGAAACAGAGCGTAAAAAAGAATACAAAATTACACGAATAGATCGTTTTAAAAATAGAACAAGATATTTTACTGATTCAGGCATTATCGGTTCCAAAGCCTTTGTTTCAAAGACCTATGCATATTTTAAAAGACCAGGAAAAACAAATCAAAAAAATCCACGGCAAGTCGCAGGATTAAATGGGATATATTCCTTAAAGCGTTTAACTGAAATGTAAAATACCTTGGTAAAGGCATAATTGGTTCACCGCTGTGGTGTCTTCGCAGCCTGTTTAGGTGATCGGAATGTAACTTTTGGGCATACAGGAAATGGGGACAGGCGAATTATGCCTTTACACAGTACATGCAATTTGCTATTAAATTTTACGACGTTGCAGGAAGACGGTTTTTTAAATGAAACCAAAATGAAAGGAATCAACAATGCCACGCACACCCAGATTGATGTTAAAGGGAGAAGAAAGCGTATATCATGTAATGTCCCGCACTGCGTTACCGGGATACCCTTTCGGAGACGTAGAAAAAGATTATATGGTGCAGTTGATTCAACAATTAAGTCGCTTGTATTTTGTTGAAATATTTGGCTATTGCATTATGGGCAACCACTTCCATCTTTTGGTTCGTGTATTTTCCAGTGACAGGTACTCGGATGATGAGATTAAACAACGATACCTGGCTTTTTTTGGTGAGGATCAGGATTTTCAAGTCATGCGTATTGATACTTACAGAAAAAAATGGTCAAATTTATCTGAGTTTATAAAAGAGATAAAACAGACCTTTTCCAGGTTTTATAATAAGCTGCATAATAGGCGCGGAACCCTTTGGGGAGACCGTTTTAAAAGCGTGATTGTAGAAAAAGGAGAAACATTGATAAACTGCCTTGCCTATATTGATTTAAATCCTGTAAGGGCAGGCATTGTCAAGCGTCCTGAGCAATATCGGTTCAGCTCCTTGGGTTATCATCTACAAACAGACAATTCTTATGATTTCCTTTCTCTTGATTTTGGACTAAAAGAATTTGGTCAGATGTCAGATCAAGAACGTCTTGAGACCTATCGTGGGTATATATATGAAGCAGGAGCAGTAAACACTTCAGAAAAAGAACAAGATGTTATTGAAGAAAGAATTATTGAAACAGAGCGTAAAAAAGAATACAAAATTACACGAATAGATCGTTTTAAAAATAGAACAAGATATTTTACTGATTCAGGCATTATCGGTTCCAAAGCCTTTGTTTCAAAGACCTATGCATATTTTAAAAGACCAGGAAAAACAAATCAAAAAAATCCACGGCAAGTCGCAGGATTAAATGGGATATATTCCTTAAAGCGTTTAACTGAAATGTAAAATACCTTGGTAAAGGCATAATTGGTTCACCGCTGTGGTGTCTTCGCAGCCTGTTTAGGTGATCGGAATGTAACTTTTGGGCATACGGCTTTTGTTAGCAATTGAAGGCTCTTTTAGAAAAACATCTAAGACCTTGAAGTCCGCTCGAAAGAAAAAAATGGGATTATAAATAATCAAATGACTAATAACATTAAAAAAAATCCTTTTTATAATGACATCCGTCAAATCCTTCAAACAGCACGTGCCAAGGCCTATTCTGCTGTAAATACGGCTATGGTAGAAACTTACTGGCTGGTTGGCAAACGTATTTTCGAAGAGGAGCAAGATGGAAAAAAACGAGCAGAATATGGTCAAGAGTTGATCAAAAAATTGTCTGTCGAGCTGCAATCCGAGTTTGGTAAAGGCTTCTCAGTTGCAAACCTTAAAAATTTCAGACAATTTTATTTGGCTCATGTTGCGTTTCAAGGTCTTATTTGACCAAAAGTTCGACAAGCGAATGGAGCAGGGCCTTTCCCCGTTTGCCGACGTTATGAACGAACTCGAAAAAACCGAGATAGAACGGGAGCTTCTCTTGTGAGATGCCTCGATGAGGACGCAACCAACCACGTAGCAAGGACCAGAAGCCTTCCATGGTATTGACATGGACTTCATGGAAACCATCGCCATCCTCGTCTCTGGCGTATTCTCCAGCCCCGTGATTCACGCTCTTATGCTTGTACCCCCACTCGGTTAATCGATTGTAGATCGCATATTCATCAGTGTAAATCAAAGTCCCCGGCAAAACGGTCGACTTTACCAAGGGCTCAATAGTTACCCTGCGAACATTAGCAAGCATTTGAATCACTACCAGACCGCATCGCTGAATCATACCGAATACAGGTGGTTTCTCTTTTTCCAATGTACCCCGCCCACGAGCACCTCGTAAACGATTTCGACGGCCTTCCCTGCCTTTTCGGGCTACTGCTTCGGGATTGCCTTTATGCCCTGCTACAATGTAGACCTCATCACATTCAACTTCGTCTCCAAGGGTTACTTGAGGCTTTTTTTTATCACGCCTTCACGAAGTTGGGTGGTCATCCTTTGAACATCAGTGCGGTCCAGGTCCAGTTCTTTGGCAATTTGCTTGTTGGACAAGTTCAACCCCATGAAATACAGACACAATATCCATACCTTGAGGGGTTGGTGATGTCCAGCGAAGATGGTGCCTGTAAGGTCATCAAACCGTTTGCCGCAATTTTTACATTCATAACGTTGTCTGGCAGGTTCTTTTTCATCAAAACCCCTTTTGATTACTCGTTTGGAATCACAATACGGACATTGACGTCCTTCCGGCCAGCGCAACTCCCGAACAGTGTTGTAACATTGCGTATCATCAATCAGAGTCTTTATGTTTACTTGCATCCGTTGGGCCCCTATGGTGAATTGGGTCAAAAAGTTCACCATCTAACATTTCAAGCCCCTGATACGCAACATGAGCCTTTTATTTAACTTTCCCCGAAGGCACAAAAGGCTACACACTGTGTAGCCAATTGAGTTGGTCCCATATCCGCCTTATTATGCGAATCGATAATGAAAAGACACGAAACTATTATCTCACAGAAAGTAAGGCAGAAAATTGGAGCGTCCGCCAACTACAACGCAATATCAATTCCTGTTTTTATGAAAGGTTGCTCTCTTCATCTGAGGGTAAAAAGAAACCAGCCATTGATGCCCAGAAAATAAAAACAGAAACAAGAGATTTTATCAAGGACCCTTATGTACTGGAATTTCTAAATTTATCGGAAAATGCTCAGTTACTGGAATCCCGCTTTGAGCAAGCAATTCTCTCAAATTTGCAGGCATTTCTTTTAGAAATGGGTAAAGGCTTTTCTTTTGTCGCCAGACAGTTCAGAATTATAGTTCCGGTCATATGACTTGATACTTTCATCAATTTCATATAGTATAATCGCTCCGAAGTTTACCTAAAATAAGGAGCAGAGCCATGGCCCAAGGCAAAGCGCTTACACCAGAAGAGAAAAAAGCAATAGTGGCCTTAAAAAAATATTTTGACCGCACTATAGATGATCTTGAGGAACAGAAAGAATTAAGTGCGCAGAGGGTGTCAAATGCTCTTGGGTTTGGTTTAGCGACGGTGAAAAGGACTATGGCCGACCATAGCCGTGGTGTAAATTTTGATAACGAATTGATTATATATAGAGGACGACCACAACGAGCACTTTCCGATTCGGTGCAGACAATTGTTCGAGAATACATACGCAATGCCAATAAAGAAGGTGCGTATATGACACTTGAAACGCTGTGGCAGTATCTCGAAGAAGTTGCGCCTGAACAGGAATTTAGCATCCGGACATTAGGCCGGGCACTTGATCGTTGGGGATTTACATTCGGTAAAGGGATACGTACTCAGCGGTTTAAAGAAAAAGACCATGTTGTGGTAGCCAGACAACGCTACCTCCGGAGAAAAAGGGCAAATCGAAAGGGCAAAGGGACTATTCGTCCTGAAGTTTATCTGGACGAGTCCTATGTGAACAAAAATCACAGTACGGATTTTGTGTGGTACTACGACGATGATGGGCCATGGATTCAAAAGCCTACCGAAAAAGGGGAACGCTTGATAATAATGAATGCAATCACTAAGGACGGTTGGGTTTCCGGTGCCAAGGTGACTTTCAAAAGCACTCGAAAAACTGGAGACTACCACGGACAGATGAATCAAGCGATGTTCTCCAAGTGGTTTGAAGAAAAGTTGCTTCCAAATATCCCTGCTCGCTCGCTAATAATCATGGATAATGCTGCTTATCATAATGTCTTGTCACCAGTCTCAGCACCAACCCCTTTATGTAAAAAGGAGAAAATTCGATCCTGGTTGGAGAAAAATAATTTTCCCGTAAAGGAAGATTGCTTAAAGGCTGAACTGGTTGATATTTTGACAAGAGTTGGACCGCAACCGACATATTTATTGGACGAACTAGCTGATAAACAAGGGCATGAGGTCTTAAGGACACCACCTTATCATCCCGAGTTACAACCAATAGAGACATGTTGGGGCATTGTGAAAAATGAAATTGGCCGCAATTGTGATTTTACAATGAATAATTTAATTCAGCAGCTTGAAAATGCGTTTGGCAAGGTTACCGCCAAGACCTGCGCTGGGTTAATAAGGAAAACTCGTGATATTGAAGATGCCTTTTGGCGGGACGATGCTGCTCTTGATGAACAAAATTGAGGATCGAGGTAACTGGAATAGTTACTCTGTCTCTTGGGTAAACTTCGAGTGCGACTATACTACACGATTTGGGGT
Organism: uncultured Desulfobacter sp.; assembly: GCF_963664415.1. Taxonomy (NCBI): domain Bacteria; kingdom Pseudomonadati; phylum Thermodesulfobacteriota; class Desulfobacteria; order Desulfobacterales; family Desulfobacteraceae; genus Desulfobacter; species uncultured Desulfobacter sp. The sequence goes on from NZ_OY761440.1 coordinate 417,175, forward strand.
AAAGTATCAAGTCATATGACCGGAACTATAGTACCGAGACTAGTCATTTTTATGTTGATCTCGTTTTTTATAACTATCTGTTGAAATGTTTTGTCATTATTGATCTGAAGACTGGTAAACTCACCCACCAGGATATCGGTCAGATGGATATGTATGTACGTATGTTTGATGACCTTAAACGTGGCAATGATGATAATCCTACTATCGGCATCATTCTTTGCAGCGACAAAGAAGAAACATTGGTCAGATACTCTGTTCTCAAAGACAGTGAGCAGCTTTTTGCTTCTAAATATAAATTAGTACTGCCAACAGAGAAGGAACTTGAAGCTGAATTGGCAAGGGAGTGCCTGCGGATTGAAGCACATAGCAACAGGGAAGATCAATAGTACAAGGCCCAACGACTCCGGAGGTTTCGACACTTAGTCTAACCAGAAAATGCACCGGATAAACCGGTGATTTTCGCGTTGTGCGGAAGAACGAGCGTGACCTCATCTCAGTGTGACCCTCTACTAATATATAATGAGGATAAATACTATGAATAAACGAGGATGTCATGGGTGATATATTTTTTGAGGACCATTATATAAAAGTAGGCAATGTGAATACCCGTTATTGGTTGGCAGGTGAAAAGGGATCAACCGTAATCCTCCTTCACGGGTTAAATTGTCATGTGGAATTCTGGGAGAAAAATATCGCCGTCCTGGCGCAGGAGCATAGCGTCTTTGCAGTCGACATAGTGGGATTTGGTCGGACCGATAAGCCCGCTATTGCCTATACATTTCAACAGATGGCCGATTTCGTGATAGACTTCATGAATGCGATGAATATCGATAGAGCCTCCCTTGTGGGACACTCCATGGGTGGAGGTATCACCATGATGGTAGCAGCGCGTGTTCCTGAACGTGTAGAAAAGATCGTTCTCGTGAACTCCTCGGGACTAGGCAAAAGGATGTCTTTTCTGGGACGATTGATAACCCTTCCGGTGATCGGAGAGGTTCTGACAAAACCGAGTAGACAAGGTGTAGTGCGGCAGATGCAGATGTGTTTATACGATCACTCACAGGTAAGTGATGATTTTATCGACCGTGCCGCCGCCATTGGCAAACTTCCTGACAATCAGCGCAGCGTCCTCTCTGCCCTCCGCGGAGGCTGCAACATATTTGGCATGAAGAAAAAGGTAGTTACCGACTTTTCGGAATGCATCAAAAGAATTAGTGCTCCCATATTAGTTATATGGGGTCGGCAAGATCGCATCAATCCCGTTTCCGATGGAGAGGCCGCTGTTGAAAGAATGGGCGACGTCAGACTTCACATCATTGATCAAGCGGACCATTTTTCGCAGATCGACCAACCCGGAGAGTTCAACGCGACAGTGCTCGATTTTCTGAGAGATTGATGGATCAAAAAAGCAGTGGCTCCTTCGACAGTGGACAATGATAACGCTGGATAAAACGCGAAAAAAGCGCACAACAATTTTCTACACCTGATATGATAAAACAAAACCGTATGAGAGAGCATATTGAATGGGCTGACGATCACGGATGCTTGGATATCGTTGCCCGGTATTTGGAAAATTCACCAGAAGAAGCTTGGTTTCATGTTGGAGAATAACCTTTAATCTATGCTTAAAATAAAGCCGCCATTATATATGATTGGGAAAAAAGTCTACTGCTGGCGGTGCGAAACAAAAATGACGGTCATAGCGCTTTTAGCCCCTCAGGTTGAAAATGCATATGATGAAGTCTATACCATTTCAGGTATTAAAAAGATACCCGACAATGTCAGATTTTTTATTCAAAGCAAAGTCCCAACATTTCTTTTCAGATACTCCAAAACAGTGGAGGGAAAATATTTTGCAAACACCTGCCCTCGTTGCAAAGTGATTTATGGTGACTTCTTTTTGCATGATGAACCTGGGGCGCCTTTCTTTCCAGCTAATGAGGAAGATGCCAAGCTGCTATATATCAAAGAGATTCCATTGGATGAACCTATTGAGATTGAAGGGGGAGCTGGATCTGGAACAGGAGAAATGATTCTGAAGCATGGCATCAGGGTTTAGCATCTTTTCTTGATAAATTGTGCATGCCTGTCCTATGACCCAATGTGAAACAATTATTGGAAAAAAGTGATGGTTATTCGGTGCAAAATTTGCTGAAAATATAAATGGATAAAAATAATACAACATATTCAGATACGGATTCTAAACAAAGCACCCACTCTTATGATGTCCCAAATAAGAATGACAAAAATATTTTTAAACAATTTGTCATGGAATCGGGTTTATCTGTCCGGGCGACCAATGTCCTTTTAAACAATGTCGAAACTTTGGAAGCATTTGAACTGTTGACCGAGGAAAGTTTATCTGTACTCCCCAATAGTGGTAGAAAAACTGTTCGGGAGATTATAAATTTTTTGAATGCGCTAAGATTGCAAGGGGAGATACAGGCACCTATTTCAATAGAGGAATTGTTTTTAGAACCACCTATTGATTCCACCATAGAAATGTTGCCCATTTTTTCCAATAAACCGCTTCATCATATAACAGTAAAAGATCTGCATCCGGATTTCCAAGGAACAGTCAAATTAGAAGACATTAATTTGTCCCACAGGACATTTTATAATCTCCTCAATCAGGGCCAAAAAGAAACCATCGGGGATGTCATGTTAATGACATCTACAGACCTCTTGTCATTAAAAAATTTTGGAAAAAAGAGTTTGAATGAAATTAAGGATGTCATTCGATCTCTTTGCAGGACGGGCAGCTACACCCCAAAGCACCAGGCAATCGAATCCATTTTGATGGATTACAGCAGTTATGAAAATTTGATTTCAAGTTACAGTCAGTGGTGTCTAAAAAGCAAACGAAATCAATTATTGATACAGAGCATGTTTCTTTTTGATTCCGAAAAAGCACCGACATTAGAGGCGGTCGGACAGCAATTCGGCCTTACCCGCGAACGGGTCCGACAGATTTTTAATAAGGCGATCAGGCAATTCAAGCATACCGCGAATATCAGTAAACTTGATAAATTCTGGGTGAATTTGGATAAAGCTATTGCCAATGGCGGGGGCATTATCCATTTTAAAGATTTACCGAGGGCATTAAAGAATACTTTCGATTGGCCATCAGCCCCCAATGCTTATGCTTTGGGGCAATTCTTAAGTATCTGGGAGAAAGGTTCAACCTACAAAGACCCGAATGATTTGATCACAGCAGACTGTGACTGTTTGTCCTGTGAAACACCTACGGATTTTTTTAAAGCGCTTGATTTTTCAGAGCATGATTCTTTTCATGTGGCGGTTCTCGGATCAAGGCTTGGGGCTTTTTGCCAAAGGGAATGCCCCTGGAACCATTCAAAAGAAACATTTCACAAAGCATTTATTGAACAACAGGTAAAGGACTTCAACGGGCTGGTGCTTCATGAAGATCTGGTTTTAACCCGGGAAAAGTGGCTTGAAACCCATTGCACAAAGCTTGAAGATGTAGTCTGCCATGTGCTTGAAAGCTATGGCAAACCCATGCATTTCACAGAAATTGCAAACTACATTCGTAAGAAAAACCCCAATTTCAAAGACTTATCCGATCATAATCTTCATGCCGCCGTTATACGATATGATTCTTTTAAAATTGCCGATCGCGGAACTTATGGGTTGGCATCCTGGGGGCTAAATTATCGATCCGTTTCAACAGCCATTGAAGAATTTTTAGATGCCAAAGGTTTGCCACAGCGCAGGCAGCAAATCATTCGTCATCTGGATGGGGAATTTAACGATGGGAATATTACTGCAGCGCTGATGTTTGAAACCCGTTTTAAAAGTATTGGTGACGGCATTTACGATCGGCAGGGAACCTGGCAGAAAAGAACGCTGGAAGAATTTATCCGGCTTTTGCCTGAAACCGTGGCTCAGTTCGTCTGCTATTTTACCGGCAGGAACAACACTTCTTACAAACTGGTGATGGCCTATATTTTTATCCGCAGCATGGATGATGCCGGTGCCATTCACCTGCACAAGCTTAAAACCATGTTTTATAATTTTTATCTGTCCCGGCATAAAAAAGGCCTTGTGGTTGAATCAGATTCTGCCACCATGCACCGCATTGATGAGTTGGACAAAAATGAGATCATCAATCTTGCCAGTAGAAGACCTTTAGAAAGTTTTTTAGGCTCCGGCTATTTTACCATGTTTTCCCAGAATGGCAGGAAACTGCAACTGACCGATACGGTATTGAAGCCGCTTGACGATGCCAAGCGGGATATTTTGCTGATCACCATCTTAAAGGCGGTGGATGATTATTTTTCAGCCCTTGCCCCACCAAACGTGATTTATGAAACAGAACCTGAAGCGCCCTCCAACGTTTCGGAATCCGGCATTGAAGCAGGGAGTTCTTTTGTAAATACACCGCCTGACAATCCTGTTGTACGGGTTCATATCAAAAAGAAACGGCGGGGAAAAATTAAACTATGAGCCAGAAAACAGTGAAAAGAACCTTTTGGTGCGATACCTGCCATGTGCCATTGATGGGAGATACCTGCCATGCCTGCGGGTCGGCGGGCCGGGATATCTGTTCCGCCACCCTGGTGCCGGTATTTTCTCCCGAGCTGAGATACTTAAAAAAACAGGTTGACTCATCCCTTCACCCGCTCTTGAAAGAGGGGGAAATCTGGATATCCCCGGGCAACTGCACCTACTTTTGCCAGGGAATCCCTGTATTAAAGCTTGTGGCCGGAAACGGCAAGGCAACAATATTGAATCCGCCTGAACAGATCAGACCGTTGCATCGATCAAAAAAGAAATGGCTGCACACCCTGAAAAAAGCCAATAAAGGGGTTATGGAACACTTGCAATACGAGGCAGAGGATTTCATCCGAAGCACCATAGCTTCTTTTAAAGGAAAAACCGCCATGGTCTCCTTTTCCGGGGGCAAGGATTCCACGGTGGTGTCCCATCTTGTCATGAGTGCCCTTGGCAGAAGCGATGTTTTGCATATTTTTGCAGATACCAGCATTGAGTTTCCAGATACATATCAATACATAAAGGAGTTTCAGCGCCGGCACCCGCTGACCCCGTTTATCCGCAGCCGTTCAAAACTGGATTTTTTCAAGACAGCCAGACAAATCGGGCCGCCCAGCCGGATCTTACGCTGGTGCTGCACCACCCACAAGACCAATCCGTTGTCCGGTTTAATTGACAGCATGAGTCCGGAAAAAGGGGTTCTGACATTTGACGGGGTCAGAAAGGCGGAATCTACCAGAAGGTCAAGCTACCCCCGCATCTCGGACAAGCACAAAATTGCACGCGAAATATTGGCTAGCCCTATTATAGAATGGTCTGATTTTGCGGTATGGCTTTATCTTCTGGCCCACGAACTTACGTTTAACCAGGCCTATAAATATGGATTCAGGCGGGTCGGCTGCCTGTATTGCCCCTTTAACAGCGACTGGTCACAGAACATGATCAAATACCACTATCCGGCCAAAGGTAAAAAATGGCAGCGGTTTTTAAAGGATCAGGCCGTACGGATGAACCATCCCAATCCTGAAAATTTTGCCGACCAGGGATGGCGCGCCAGGGCCGGGGGGCGGGGGCTGGATCACTATAAAACTGTTCTTGAAACTACACCATGCATTTTATCCGACAATGCAGTAATGTACCAGCTGGTTAATGGCAGTATCCGCCTGGTGCATCACTTTTTACGTCCGCTGGGACCCCAATCCATGGTCAGCAAGGATGACTTTTCTCTGGTTTTTCTGATCCATGACCTTAAAACCAATGCGATATTGGCCAGTGTGGAGGTGGGATTTGAAGATCATGCGGTCAGGGTCAATTATCTGCTCAAAAAATGGCGTCGACTTTTCCAGCAGCGCATTGAAAAACAGTTAAAAAAGCTGCAGGTCTGTATTTTCTGCGGGGCCTGCGCTGCAAAATGCAAAACAAAAGCCCTTGAGGCAGATGGTCATTTTATTATAGATCATGATAAGTGCAAGAGCTGTTTGGCTTGTGTTAAACACCGATGCCCTGCCCTTGATTCATTAATTAAAAAAGGAAAGTAAGAATTGGCAAAATTTGAGTTTGGTTTTGAAGAAGCATGGTTTCGACTGATTATAAAAAAACTGCCGGATCATCCGGATCTGTTCCTGCCCCGTGAAGTTGAGAAAGCCCAGGCCATCCTTCGCGTGGGAAAGTTGAAAGTCGGTGCGGCAAGGGCATGGGCGGAAAATACAGGCCTCATTTTAAAAAAGAAAAACGAATTTATCCTTTCCCCTTTAGGGCAACTCATTGCCCTGCACGACCCGGACCTTGAAGAGGACGGTATCTGGTGGCTGATCCATTATCATTTGGCACGTTCCGGCAGTCCTGCATGGTTTTATGCGTTTTATTTCAATCAGTTTGATATGGATGAATTCAGCCGGGAAGAGTTTGAAAGCCAGGTGCGGGCCTATTGGGATGATACCCATGAAAAACCAATGACCGACAGTGTTTTTCACAAACTGATTTTTTCACCTTTTAAGCAGGTCTTTGAAGGTACCCGCTTAGGGGATACGTTCGGGTTCTGGCAGACAAATGAGGACGGCAATTTTTGGAGAAGTGCTTTTAGCTCCATACCCGTTCCCAAAGAGATCCTGGCGTATGCCTTGGTCGATTGGGGAAAACAGAACGATCGCCAGTCGGTTCATCTTGAGAAGTTGCTTGAACCCGGCGGCATCGGCAGAATTTTCAGACTGGAACGGGATACACTGGATACGCTGCTGGTTGATATCGGGGAGGTCTATCAAAAACAGGTTGGATGGATTAGCCATACAGCAGGGCTCAATTCAGTATCCATTACAGACATACCGCCGCTTGCACTGGTCAGTGCTTATTACTATGAACTGGATGGCGAAGAACCGGCTGATGCCCTGAAAAAAGGCATGCAAGAAGCCAGCGCGTTTATGAAAAAATAAACCGATGGAACTTAAACTTTATGGACAGCAATGATCAGCAATTAAATTTTCAATATCTTGTCAGCACTATTCAAGCCGTTCACCAAGATCTGGCATCCAGCGCCGGCAAGGCGGTGAATGTCAGTTTAAGTCTTAGAAACTGGCTGATTGGTTGTTATATCAGTGAGTATCAATTGAATGGCGTGGACCGGGCAGGATATGGAGATCAGCTGTTTGCAAAGCTGGCCCAAAAACTGACAGGTATCAGCAATTGCAATCGCCGCCAACTTTACCGGTATTTGAAATTTTACCGGCTTTATCCCCAGATTGTGGGGACACTGCCCCCACAATTTCAAAATTATCTGCCTCTAAATCTGAAAGGTCAAAAAGTGGGGACGTCCCCACTTTTGACGACATCGGCGGAAACGTTGCTGCAATGTCTTTCATACAGCCATATCGATCTGCTCGTCGATCTGGATGATGATACCAAGCGCATTTTTTATGAAATTGAATCCGTCCGTGGGGGGTGGTCGGTCAGAGAGCTGAGACGTCAAATCAGCAGCCTGTATTATGAACGGGCAGGCCTGTCACATGATAAAAATAAGCTGGCAAAGATCGCGGATCAATTTTCAAAGAAAACAGACTGCCACTTTTCGGTGCGAGACCCGTATGTGTTTGAGTTTTTAGGCCTTACGCCCGCTGAAGTGATGACGGAGAGCCATCTTGAAGCCCAGTTGATCGAAAAAATTCAGGAATTCCTGCTGGAACTGGGCCATGGGTTCTGTTTTGAATCCAGGCAGAAACGTATTCTTATCGGCGGGGAACATTTTTTTGTTGATCTGGTGTTTTATCACCGTATCCTCAAATGCCATATTCTTGTTGAATTAAAGCTGGAAAGCTTTAACCATGAGAATATCGGCCAGCTCAACACCTATGTGAGCTGGTTTAAAAAACACATGATAACAGAAGGTGATAACCCGCCTATCGGCATCCTGCTGTGCACGGACAAAAACCATGCGTTGGCTGAATATGCCCTGGCTGGTATGGACAATCACCTTTTTGTATCCAAATATATGCTGCAACTGCCCAAAAAAGACGAAATGGAAAAATTTATCGAGGAAAAAATCAAAGAAATAGGACCCTGAATCATGTCCATTCAAGAACAATTACTGGAAAAATGGCAACACTGCCGTGACAAACGATATCCGGTGCTCCTCATTATCACCGCGCCTTTGGATACCTTTTTCCCCATAGAGCATATCGAAGAACTTGTCGATATCCTGCAGGCAAAGGTGCTCAACTTTAAGCAACGATATCAAAAAAAGCTCAACGAATTTTTAACCTGGCAGAGCGTGCGTGATGAGATCTACAAAGCTGCCAATAACAATATTGTTATACAGGAGTTTCGTGGTTAGACCTGCATGGCCCGGTGAAAGCCTTGCCTGGCGGGCGCAATTCAGGTAACAGGTTGTAAGACCCCACCTTCATTAATATGATGGCCAAAGGCCGATAGGACTTCGGCCTGGGTCTTACTCGGCGTCTCAAGGCGCCTGGTCGGTTTTCTTGCCCCTTTCGGCAAAGTCAGAATAGAATGTAGATGCTTCATATCATCCATGACGTTCTCTGCTGTCCGTTCAATTCCGGCGCTCTTTAGTTTTAATTCAATTCGACGCAGGTAAGCCATGGCGGCCACACATGTAAATAAATGACATTTAATTTTGCTGTCAGTCCAGTGCCGGATCGGCTGCACACCTACTAAGTCTTCATTCTTACTGAGACGGAAGCGGTCTTCAACTTGCCATCGATCTAAACTCGCTTCAATAATATCTTTTGTCGCCCAGTCCGTATTATCTGTGATGATAATATTTTTACCGAACATCAGCTTTTTTTGCTTCACTATATATGGATCTTTTCGGAAGCTCATATTCAAGCCGTTTGCTGATGTTTCAAAATTCAGAGTAAATAAATCGGGGGCCATGTGAAGCCTTTGACACAATCGGATATATCTGGCTTGTACGTCCTCAGCTTTCTTCCAGTGAGCTGCTCCTTCTTTAACCTTCGTTCTCATTGCAAGCAATTCCTGTCGGATCGTATCAAGCTTGCTCTCAAAGGTGTATGATTTCTTTCGGGCTGTCCTGGGATTATAAGTTATGATAACGCTCCGCTCCTTGCCCCAGTATTCTTTTTTAGTTCGATATGCCAATTGACACTCTTCCCGGCGCTCTTCATCAATCAGTCTTCTGTTGCGGGCAGTATCTGCAATTTCAAACCGGTCGAGTGGGGTAGCCGCAAGCTCCTGGGCAAAATAAGTGGAATATGTCGTAATAAAATGGACTCTGGAATGCTCGTCAATCCAGGTGTAATTCCCTTCAGAATTCATTCCTTTGTCAATAACGATTGTAAGTCGCTCTTTGGTATTGTTCAGGTCGCATGCCACCCTAAACATTTCTTCCATGATTGATTCAAAGTGCTTGCTATCATGAATATTGCCTGGGTAAATCGAATAAAATAAAGGGAGTCTGGTGTCTCGTGCAACCAAAAGGCCGAGGCCGATCTGTCTGAGATGATGCCTGCCTTCCTTGTTTTTACCTCTGCACGCAATTTTCGACAAAGTTTGGCTTCCCATGAAGGTATAATAATTAGTGGTATCAAATAACAGACAATCAGACGAAGGCTTTTCGACCTGCCATAATCGTCTGAAGAACTTCGATATGATCGTGTTTAAGGTTTTTCATCAACTCGGTCCCACTTGTCCCAGTATCGTTTGCATGAGAGTTCGTTTAGATCGACAGGGCGTATATGCTGGATCGCGGTTCTCTTATACCAATCCGATAATTTGTTTTTACTGACGGTCTCAATCATGCGATTCCAGACACAATAAAGGAAATATTCCCCTATTGAAGGTCCTTGGCACTGGGCCTCTAACATTCGGATAATCAGGGCATCTTGTTCAAAGCGCCAGTTTAACTTGTTGGTTTATGCCGCTCTCTGCATGGATAAGATACCTTCGAGAGAAAGCGGTTTTGCTAATATTCCCAAAGCAACAGCGGGTACCTCTCTTGTCGTCCAATGCGGACGGACATAGTTGTGAATTATTTGATGAACATCCAGTGTTCTTTGTAAGCCCTTTACCGTTTTTGCATAAGTGTTTGTTTTCCTCCTGAAAGTACTATTCTTTCGCCTGATTGCAGCGTTTTGAGCCTCAAGGTGGTTGGCATGGATTTCGGATTCCTTTAAATTTTGATCCGTATCAAGATGTTCTCGCTGTGGAGCTTGGTATTTTGGGCGTTTACGGCCTTTTTTGTGTTTTTGATCCCCTTTGTTTTTAACACGAACTTTGACTCCTTTAGGAAGAACTCTGGGAGGACGCCCCTTTTTGCCGGTTTGAAAAACCTCGGAACATAATTCGAAAAGCATATTACCATATCGTCTTTCACCATCTGAAAAAAACGATAAATCATCTGTATGATCGATATACCCGCATACGGTTTTCATAACTGATTTGAATAATGATGTATCTTTTTTCCCACATCGTTGGTCGACAATAAATCGACTGGCTCTTTCCATAATGACCGCTGTCCAGCCTTCGGATTCCGATGGCATTGTTCGTTTACCGACAATGGTGTAGAGCTCATCTCCTTCAAATGTCAGGGATATAAATTCATGACAAAAACCATATAGCAACAATGTGGCTTTCTGGTCGGCAAATCTATTTTCCCATAGTGCAATGGTACTTTTGTTTGATCTCAATACCCTGCCGGTTGCTCGAAGCCCAAGGCCTTCACCGCGAAGTCTCAATGCAGATGCAACCTTGCTGATTGGCGTTTTAATATTATTCATGGCTGTATTGTGGGTTTCCGAAAACAAGCGTTCACAACGCCTACAGATATACAGTTTCCGGATTCCATTGTGTATGGTCGGATAATGTTTAAAAACCGATGTGTCAGATGAGCAGCAGTATGGGCATTGGAGTGGGGTAGTTTTTTTCATAACCGCTGTTAATCACATCATTCATATAATATCAATCCTCATTCAAAAGGAAAGTGCGTTCAACGGTTCAGGCCCAGTGCCACCGCGGGCGAATATAATGGAACTGGCTCCTAAAGGAACAGGAAAATCATATATCTATAGCCAATTATCCCGACATGCCTGGCTGATCAGCGGAGGGGTCGTGACCCGGGCACAACTATTTTATGATATGAACCGCAAACAAGCCGGTATTATCTCGAATTTCAATGCGGTAATCCTTGATGAAATCCAAACGATTAAGCTAAGCAATGAGGGCGAAATTATAGGCGCATTAAAGGGGTATTTAGAGTCCGGTGAATTCAGGGTTATGGGATTTCATGGATCTTCTGATTCAGGGTTTGTTATACTTGGCAATATTCCGATTATAGATGGTATGCCAAGAGACAAAAACTGCTTCAGTGAGCTGCCCAATTGGCTCAATGGACATGATGCCACCGCATTGCTTGACCGGTTTCACGCTTTGGTTCCTGGTTGGGAGCTTCCGAGAATCCAATCAACTTCATTGTGTAAATCCTTCGCATTGAGAGCAGACTATTTTGGTGAAGTATTATATACTCTCAGGTCTAAGCAGGAACACATGGCCTTTGTAAAAGATCACACTCAATCACATGGAGATCTGAGAGATACCCGAGCTGTAAGATTATTGGCATGTGGATATCTTAAATTATTATTTCCCAATTTGGACACAGTTGATTTAGACGAATTCAATGAATATTGTTTGCAACCCGCCATAGATTTAAGATCTAATATGCGACGTCAAATGGCAAACGTTGATCCAGAATTCTCACCGAATATAGCTGATATCCAGGCTTGTTGATTATCAATCGAATATCTACCCAGCAAAGATTTATTACTTTGTGGGCCATAAAATCCAAAATATGGACTGCAAACTCATTTGTGGACCACTGATGGACTGCGAAAATTCCAACAAAAAAATGAACCGGGTGAAACCGGTTATTTTTGCGTTAGATTTCAAAAAAATTGTTTCATGAGAGAGAATCAATTTAAAATATTCTTGTTCATTAGAAACGGAATCATAACAATGATACCGTTATTTTTGGCATTTATTGCTGTAAATTTAATAAATATATTCACAGTAAATAAATATTTAGAAAGTTCAAAAAACATTGTTTTTTCAGTCTTTTCTTTCCTATTTGGCCTTCCTTGGACTATATTCAGTGTAGGCAACTTCAACACAAATTCACAAACTGTGTATGAATGGCTTGCACTTTTATCATTGGCATTGCCAGTGTTCATAAACTGTTTAATATTGGCTAAATTTATATCTTTGAAAAGGAGTATGATTGTATCATCAATATTATCTACAGGTTTAATTATTATTACATTAATTTTTGCTTCCTGATAATACTTACTTTTCAGAAAACAAAATGCAAAAATATAATATAAATAATTATCTAACGAATAAGGATAGATCGTGTGAGGAACGAACCACGATCTTATCCGATTGTTGAACAAGCCCGGCCCAAATGAGCCGGGTTTCCATATATATGAAAATATCTTTTTGGGGATTAAGGATCTGAAAGGCGTGTGATTTCCGGGCACCTGAGATAAGACGCACCTATAGCGTTGCCCTTTTCAGGGCTTTCTAAAAAAAGCCGGATTATTTCATAGTGTTGTTCACCTCCAGTTAAATTGAGATTGGGTTTCTACCTTTTGTTTATCCTATCCTGTACCGACAGGCTTTATTCCGAGGATTTTCATAGGCTTCCCGCAATGGGGGCATTTAAAAACAGGCCTTGGCCGAAGCACTATTGCCATAATCCGAACGTGGAGAATCATCTGTACTAGGAAGAGCAATTTCTTGGCATTCCCGTGAAGAAAGCCGTAATCTCTTGCCCTACGAAATCCCCTGGGCAACACATGAAGCAGGATCAGGTGCAGAAACTCCTCTCCTTTAAGGGTTCGCCTGCACATCTCTTTGGTTTTACCGTCAATATACATGAAGGTAACCCGGCCATCCTGATTGGCAATGATATTACGTTCGCTGATCACTCCCCGGTATAAATATCTGGACAGGTACTTCAGGGCAGACATGCCGGTTCCGACCCTGGCACAATCGACAATCCATTTGGAACGAGCACCTTTGGGAATTGGCAAATTCTCTTTGTTCAATCCGTTCAGGAAACGTGCCCGAAAAACTTTGGCCAGGGCTTTTCGATTAAACAAATACTTGCCTTTTTTCTTTTTCCATTGCCGCCTGGATGGGTCAACACCGCCACCTGGAACAACTACATGAATATGCGGGTGAAAATCCAATCTTCTGCTATGAGTGTGAAGAACCATGGTCATACCGATTTGGGCCCCAAGGTGCCGGGGATTTAGCCCAAATTCTTTCAACGTGCTGGATACACATGAAAACATCAGAGAATAAACTGTCCGTTGATTCCGGTATGCAACTTCCCTGAACTGACAGGGCAAGGTAAAAGTTACCATGAAATACTGGACGGGAAGCTGTTTATTTTGCTGCCGGTCAATCCATTGGCTTGTCTCATGGTTTTGACAATGGGGACAATTGCGGTTTCCACAGGACAGTGGATGCAGTTGTGTATGATTGCAGTCTGGACAGACCGTATAAATCTGCCCGGCGTCTGGTGTACGGCAACTAACTAGTGCCTGAACGGAAACCCTGATATCTGACTCATTGAGGCTCGGCAGGCTGGTCAAATTTTCGTCATCGCCTACCCCTCCTGATAAAAAATGTGGTGGTCACCTTAATTTCAGCGGTTCATTTTGAAATTTACTTGATTTCGGACGCAACTCTACTGTTGGTCGTGCTCTTTTTCTTTGTGATTGCCGGGTTTAAGAGGCTTTGCGCCGTTCTGTCCGTTGAAGCTTTTTCAATTCCTTTTGTTGTATATGGTGCCCGATGATCTGGAGGTTCCTTGCCAAAATCGAAAGACTGACATATCGTTTAAATCCAAGGATGCCACTATCCGGACACCGGTCTAAACCATGGTTTTCCAGACCATTGATTGCTGATTCCACTGCAGAGTGTTTTTTTCGGTGCTGGATGAAAACATCTGCTGTTTCCTCTTCAAGTTCAGTTTTGTTCCGTTTTCCCTTTTTCGGGAGCACCAAAATATCCAACATTCCTTTCAGCTCCTTTTTATTAGCAGGACTATAAAAGCCTTTATCAAAGCTGCATCCCCTGAGGTTGTTAAATTTATTTTGAGCCGCATTAATAATGGGAACGGTTACCTTATCATCGGTTTCTTTCTCCATCACTTGATGGTGCAGTATGAGGCCATATTTATCCTCTACAATGCAAACCCGCAGACCCAATTCCTGGGGGACACCGGCCTTCCCCTTTGAAATCCATTCCGTATGGGGTTCAAAAATAGAAAAGACCTTTTCGGCATGTGGTATCTTTTCACCCTGAATAACACGCCGCTGAATCAGATCCACTTGCAGGATTGCATGGTCGATATATTCTATCAGTTCTTTTATCTGCGCTACGCCTATCGGATTAGATGAGCCAATGGTTTCAATGGTCAAATTCGCCTTTTGAATGAATTGTTCAGCAGCTTTGATATATAATCTGTGGGTTTCAACAATCAGTTGAGCCCTTTTGGTCTTTTTCTGTTCATCTTTTGAAGTGGAATGTTTTAATCGCTGAGCTTGCCGAAACAGTTTTTTAAATGTCCTGATATTATATTCTGATTGCCTCCACATACTCATTCCCAAGCTCTGGCATATAACGGCGGCACTCTGAATCGTTTTCCTGATAGCATCAAAAAGCAGATTAATGTCTGTGGGATAGTGAACATCGGTTTCAACAACAAAAGAGTCACACTTTCCCATTAATGCCTGGTCTTTTTTTTTACCAGTAGCTTGTGTCCTTCTTTGACAACCAACGTATTGATTTCATCGAGAATCTCAGGGGTTAAAAGCTGAACATTGTCCTTCAAGGTTTGGAGCGCATACATGTCATCATCGTCCATCAACCCGTGACCAAGCATCTGTCTTATTGTCTTGTGATTATTGACGATTTCTTGAAGTTTATCATAATCCCAGTTGCAGTTGAGCCGAACTGTTCCCATCACAAGAATTTTCCATAGATCCATTCCGGGTCGCCCATTTTTTGAATTAACATCCTCTGGGACTATGGTTTCGAGAATTTCGAAAACTTTCTGACGAAGCGTTTTATGGCAAAAAATGTGCTGGAGCCCTAAAAGGAGCTTGGGAATTTCATCTCTGGCTCTCATGTCAATTTTGATCTGGTCGATGGGAGTCTGCCCGAATGTCATTTGTGGCTCAAAAACTTTACGCAAAACAACCTCGAAGTTCTATTGGGTTTGTAAAAAATCAAATTCCTACCAAACTGCGCAGTATCAAATAAATATTTTAAATTCAATTAGTTATTAAATCATACTAACTAGAAAAATTCAATAAGTAATTCAAGTCTTTTCCAAAACTTCAAAAATAATTTCAGCATCATCCCCCTGAAAAATAGAGTGTTTTGAATTTCCGGTCAGACACTAACTATGGCGTTTAAGGCTTTGATCTGTTCCGGCAATGCCGTATCCCCGTAACGAGTCAGAAATGCATCATAATATTCTTCAATGATATGAGAAAGTCGCATGATTAAACCTTCCAGAAATCTACATGAATGGTGTTAATCAAATCATTGATGGTCGTCCTGCAGTCCTTTTCCGTGACATCAGTAAGGTGTGCGTAACGTGCAGTTGTTTCAGGGCGGGCATGGCCAAGAAGGGCCTGGATGTGGCGAAGGCTTAAGCCCTTTTCAAGCAGATGGGTCGCAAAACTGTGGCGCAAAGAGTGTATGGAAACTTTTTTTTGATACCGCAATCGGCGACTACAGCCTTCATGGCATTTTGGACACCACCCCGGTCCATATGAGATTTTGCCTTCTGGATGGTTTCCAGTGAACCGTTGGCATTGGGAAAAAGCAGTTTGGGGTGTTGATGTCTTTTCCATAGTTCCCGCAGTCCGACCAGGGTGCGGTCCGGTAAGGGAATTAGCCGGTCTTTATGGCCTTTCCCTCTCCGGATATGGACAAGTTTTCGTGCTGCATCAATATCTCTCACTTGCAGGGACAATGCCTCTCCCAAACGCAGGCCCATGGAATAAGTTGTCAGCAGGAAAACCCGGTAACGCAGTTTGCGTGTCGCACCGATGAGCTTTTCCACCTCACCAGGAGTCAAAATGTCCGGAATGGTTTTAACCTTAGGCGGCTTAACAATATTCAACCAATTCCATTCTTTTTTCAAAACAAATTTCCAGAAATGCTGGAGTCCAAGGCGATCAATTTTGACTGTACTCCATGAATGAGAGTCAACCAAATCGGAAAAGTAATCTTCAAGTTGTTCGGGTTCAAGTTTGTCCGGGCAGCAGTCAAAGTAATCTCTTACCCGCCGGATGGCCCTGGAATAAGCATCAATGGTTTTTTGAGCCTTTCCCTGAAGTCTAAGGGTTTTTAAATGGCGCTCATAGAGTTCGTTAAAACGGTTTACTTCGGATGTGTTCATGGTATACTCCTTTAATTATAGATAGTTGGGATCTTCCGTTTGATCCCACAATTAGGAGTATACATAACTTTGGGGTTTTCCGCCGCGCGAGCGGCTTCGTTCTAACAAAGGCATAGGAATGGCTATAATGAAAGAGCTAATGTCCTACATAAAAAATAACGCAAAGTCTGGTTCATATATTGCTTTGATGGCTGCCAGGGGACTCAAAAAATATTATGAACTATTCGGGTTTGAAGCGCGGAAAGTTGATGCTCCAGAAATGTATCAAATATTAAAATGAGAGATTCAAATCATTCAGCAGAGCCCTTTGGCCAAGCACTTCTTGCCTACTGGCGAGGCAATAAATCATGGCTCATGTTGCGTTTCAAGGTCTTATTTGACCAAAAGTTCGACAAGCGAATGGAGCAGGGCCTTTCCCCGTTTGCCGACGTTATGAACGAACTCGAAAAAACCGAGATAGAACGGGAGCTTCTCTTGTGAGATGCCTCGATGAGGACGCAACCAACCACGTAGCAAGGACCAGAAGCCTTCCATGGTATTGACATGGACTTCATGGAAACCATCGCCATCCTCGTCTCTGGCGTATTCTCCAGCCCCGTGATTCACGCTCTTATGCTTGTACCCCCACTCGGTTAATCGATTGTAGATCGCATATTCATCAGTGTAAATCAAAGTCCCCGGCAAAACGGTCGACTTTACCAAGGGCTCAATAGTTACCCTGCGAACATTAGCAAGCATTTGAATCACTACCAGACCGCATCGCTGAATCATACCGAATACAGGTGGTTTCTCTTTTTCCAATGTACCCCGCCCACGAGCACCTCGTAAACGATTTCGACGGCCTTCCCTGCCTTTTCGGGCTACTGCTTCGGGATTGCCTTTATGCCCTGCTACAATGTAGACCTCATCACATTCAACTTCGTCTCCAAGGGTTACTTGAGGCTTTTTTTTATCACGCCTTCACGAAGTTGGGTGGTCATCCTTTGAACATCAGTGCGGTCCAGGTCCAGTTCTTTGGCAATTTGCTTGTTGGACAAGTTCAACCCCATGAAATACAGACACAATATCCATACCTTGAGGGGTTGGTGATGTCCAGCGAAGATGGTGCCTGTAAGGTCATCAAACCGTTTGCCGCAATTTTTACATTCATAACGTTGTCTGGCAGGTTCTTTTTCATCAAAACCCCTTTTGATTATTCGTTTGGAATCACAATACGGACATTGACGTCCTTCCGGCCAGCGCAACTCCCGAACAGTGTTGTAACATTGCGTATCATCAATCAGAGTCTTTATGTTTACTTGCATCCGTTGGGCCCCTATGGTGAATTGGGTCAAAAAGTTCACCATCTAACATTTCAAGCCCCTGATACGCAACATGAGCCTAAATCATTATCGTTAGCACGGCTTAGCCAAAGTCTTCTGAGGCTGGTACAGAAACAGTTTCATAGTCAGCACCGTAATAGCCGCCTTTTCCCTTGTCTAAGGAGTGCTGGTCAGCAATTTCGGACGCGTTCGTTATATCGTGCCACGCCATTTCGACGACATCGATAACCTCATCGAAAATATTGTTCCCAGAAATTTCGTGGATCGGCTCATTCTCTTTGATGAGCTGAATGGTTTGATAAACACCATATTCGTAATCCTTCTGGAGTTTTGCGATGAGGGAATCCTTGTTCGTGTCACAGAGGCGTTCAACCAAATCGATGATGTCATTGGTTATAGGCCCAAAGGGCGGCAGGTAGGGCACGACATCATAAATGTATTGGAATGGAACAATTGTATACGGGAACTTAGCAATGAACTCCTTGTCGCCACTGCGCGGGGCTGCAAATACATTTAGTCCTTTGGGAGCCGGATGGTTGTCTGCATGCCAAAGGGCTGCAAAGACAACGGCCATGGCGGCTCCTTTACTGTGGCCCGTAATATAGACGGGTTTATCGAAGCCAAGCTTTTCGATCTCGTTAATGATGCCGCTATAAATCGTTTGCACCGCATTGAGGAAGCCCGCGTGCATTTTGCCCTGAACACCGGCCTGAGGAATCAGTTGAACATTGGCATCTTCAAGCCAGTCCATGATTGATAAAAACACGTTTTCGAAGTTTCCGCCATAACTTAAGGTTCCTCTGAAGGCCACAATGATGTTCCCATCAGCCTGGCCGACAAGGGCGGCATTGGTGCCCTGAATGATGGCAACGGGGGGCTCTGACCACTCGACCGGTTCATAGTAGTCGGAATAAAGCGTTCCCGATGGAAGCTCGAACTTGGTTGCCGTGGGATCGAGCATTTCGGCGCATCGGCTTGCGCATAGCATTTTCTTCAGCATACAGGTCATTGTTGTCTCCTTTATAGTATTTGGTGATAAATATTATCATAATCTTTTTTACCGTGGATGTGCCTCTTTGTTTCCATTTTTCAGAGATCGGGTATTGTTGTTTGTTTTTAATTACACAAACACAGCAGTAATTAGGCAGAACGGGCCAATATATTCAGGCACATTCTGTCTATTCGTTTTAGACGGAATGGTTTAGAGCAAAAATTCGATTTAATTTGAGATGATCCCCGCTTAGTTTCTATCATTGGTTTAAATGAATGTCTATTGGGGAATCCCTTAGAAAACTCAGTTATTTTAAAATTTTCTTTGTGGCCAGCTTTAAAAAGTGTAACGTTTATACATTGTTGACACAACACCTTTTGTGCCGTAGTATATGTTTAAACTCTTGGGGGAACACAAAATGACAGAACTGATTATTAAAAAGTGGGGTAACAGCTTGGCAGCAAGGATACCAAAAGTGCTTGCTGATATAATCCACCTCGAAAAAGATCAGACCGTTACCATTGAGGCGAAAGACGGAAGGATTATTATTACCCCTATCAAGAAGAAAAAAAATTATACACTTGACGAGCTTTTAAACCAATGCGATCCCAAGGCTGTTGCCTTGGATGCCGAGGATAAGGCATGGTTGAACGACAAGCCTGTAGGAAAGGAATGGTAATGGCTGCAAGATCTGAAAAAAAAGTGTTTATTCCTGAACGTGGCGATCTTGTCTGGACAGACTTTGACCCTGCCGCTGGTCACGAGCAACTGGGACATCGCCCGGCCCTGGTCCTTTCACCTGCAGTTTTCAATAAAAAAATTCTCCTGGCTTTGGTCGTCCCGGTCACAAGCAGGGTTCGGGGACATGGTTTTGAAGTAGTTTTAGCCGGAGAAAAGATTTCCGGTGTTGTTCTATGTCACCAGGTCAAGACAATTGATTTTGTGGAAAGAGGTTTAAAGTTTGCTGAAAAGGCCTCGGCCTCAGTAGTAAGTGAAGCTTTGGCTAAAGTAAGGGCACTTATAACAGAATAAGGACTTTCAAAACGAGGACTACGTGCAGGACAGGTTCAGTTTTTGAGGTAAATGAGCACCCAAGATTATTCCGGATATTTTCGGTCATTCCTCACAATACTTCTGCTATTGGAATATGATCCTGTCGGTATTTTAACAGGACAACATTACCAATAAATTCCTTTGACCGGATCTATTGATATTGATGGGGATGCTAGTTCCGGAACTGGAGAGATAATTCTCAAACATGCCACAAGAGTTTAATGTCTTTTTTTGAAAGATAACGTTGAAAATGCATTTTCTGGGGCCATGTGTACTTGATCTTTTATTGGTGGGCGGCCTGAAACTCAAGCTTGAGATTTTTCATACCATTTAAATTTTGACGGAAGACTCACAGGGAAAGTCCGGGGGCGTCATTTGCCTGAAAAACGGACCTTGTTTTGGAGGTAGTCTGCTCTTTTGGAAATATTTTTAGCCCGTCAAAATCAGCCTTTTCAATCTATAGTTTCGCTATGAATTTTGTGCCCCCTAAAAAATTCTCAGATTATGATTGTTTTTATTTCGTTGAACTTTTCAATCTCAAAATCAGGGTTCAATTCCAGCCTGCTTCCAAAACCGAACTTGCAAAAAATACTGTTGATCCCAACATTCAGCGCAAGCTGTAAATCGGTATGATGATCGCCGACCATCCAGGTGTTTTCTTTTTTTCCGTTGAAGCCGTTTTCCCTGGCAACTCGTAACACTTCATAAAAGCCATCTGGCTTAGGCTTTACGGTAGAAACGTCACCGCCACCCAAGGTTGTAATCAGATATTGATTCAGTCCAAAAAAGGCGGTAATTTTGCGGCACATATCGCCGGGCTTGTTGGACAAAACTGCCAAAAAAAATCCTTTAGCCCAGAGATCCTTTATCGTGTCTGAGACGCCATCATAAAGCTGGGTATCCACAACAAGATTTCTTACATAATATTCGGTAAATCGATTGCACGCTTCGGGTATATTTTTTTCAGGCTGGTCATGGAGTGATTTTTCCATCAACTGGGTGCGCCCGCCGCCAACATACCCTACAATTTTATCTATAGGAAATTCAGGAAGTCCGTATGACGTGCGAACCAAATTAACAGCACGCCCAATATCAGTCCGTGTGTCTGCCAAAGTTCCGTCTAAGTCGAATATAATTAATTTGTTCACTGCAATTCCATAAACAGATGAATGGGAAAATACAAATTTTTTTAAAAAAAATCAGGATAATGATCAACAATGATTAGTCACTGCCCCTACTGATCGGCACCTGTTTTTATTCCCTGTTCCAGGAGAGAATTTCAATGATATTGCCCTCGGGGTCCTTAAAATAGACAAAGACTAGGGTCCCGATTCCTGGCACTGGTTTTTCCGTTACCTTGCCAAGGGGGATGCCTCCCTCTTTCAGGGCCTTGTCATACACCGTTCTCACATCATCCACCTCAAAGGCAATATGGGTATATCCACGGTGATTGGCCATAGAATCGGCGGTCTCCACCATCTCGGCATATGTAAAGATCTCCAGGGTAGGCCCGTTATCGTTGAAGCCGGGCAAAAGGAGGTGCGCGCCTTCAAGGCGTGCTTCGGACAGCCCTGTGGCCCGGTCAAGCCATTCCCCGGAATAGTTTCGTTCCGGGGGCTTAATCCGACAGTTGAAAACGGCGCAGTAAAATGCGGCCAGGGTCTTCCAGTCCCGGGCTGCGATGTTGGTGTGGGCGTACTTCATGCTGAACTCCTTCATGACTGTAGATGTCTGGATTTAATCTGACAGGCGGTGTCAGAAAACTATATTTAATAAGAGATTATACATCAAAATGTTAAAGTAAAAAGTTCTCTTTGATTTTCTTTGCTTTTTATTAAACAATGATGATAATTGATTCTGTGGGACTTAATGAGGAAAACATTATCAAAATTTTTGTTTTTTCTTGAGGTTACGGTTTAAAAAATCGGAATCGATCGACTGTATATTTTTGTGGTGAAACTATCGGGGTAGGAGGGCATATGACCCCAATTAATTTTGGCTCATGTCGTGTTTTGGGGTCCTTTAAATTTGTTGAAGAACCAAATCTGACTTGCGTTACTGATTCTCATCATAATAAATATCTGCTCTACTACTAACTGGTTATATTCGGAGCGGAGCTGATGAAGGTAAATATAAAGAGCCTGATAGATGATGTACAATGCTATGAAACCGTTCGTGACCTACGTTGGCCAGAAATACGAGAATGCCCTTTTTGTAATTCCATACGCACAATCAAAAAAGGTTACGATGATAAGGACTCCGCCAAACAACGCTATAAATGCAAAGATTGCGGAAGACGCTTTGATGATCTCACTGGAACCATTTTTTCTGGACATCACCAACCCCTCAAAGTGTGGATATTGTGTCTCTATTTCATGGGGTTGAATTTGTCCAACAACCAGATTTCTAAAGAATTGGGGCTTAATCGTGGAGATGTTCACAACATGGCTGCTCAGCTACGCGAAGGCGTGGTAAAAAAAAACCACAGATAACTCTTCGGGATGAGGTTGAATGCGATGAGGTGTATATCGTTGCAGGGCACAAAGGCAACCCCGCGGCTGTATTAAAAAAAGGAAGAGACGGTCGGCGTAACCGATTAAGGGGTGCCAGGGGCCGTGGTACGTTAGAGAAAGAGAAACCACCCATTTTCGGGATGATACAACGGTGCGGACAGGTTGTGATTCAAATGCTGCCCGATGTCCGGCAGACCACCATTAAGCCTTTGATAAAGGCCACTATACAGTCTGGAACATTGGTCTATACCGATGAATATGCCATTTATAACAGGTTGGATGAGTGGGGTTACGACCATGAAAGCGTGAATCATGGGGCCGGTGAATATGCCAGAGACGACGATGGAGACGGATTTTGTGAAATCCACGTGAATACAATGGAAGGCTTCTGGTCATTACTCCGAAGTTGGATTCGCCCACATAGGGGGATCTCACAGGAGAAACTACCTTTTTACCTCGGTTTTTTTGAATTCGTTCATAATGCTGGTAAACGTGGAAAATCCTTGCTTCACTCACTCATTGAGGTGATGATTAAGTGAGACCCCAAAACACGACATGAGCCTTAATTTTTTACTTGTCGATGATGAAAAATCTTTTATTGATACCCTCGCACAACGCCTTCGCCAAAGAGGATTTGCTGTGGTCTGTGCCTTTTCCGGAATGGAAGCATTAAATCAACTTGATAACGACGCCACCATTGAGGTGGTAGTTCTTGATGTAATAATGCCCGGCATGGATGGTATCGAAACCCTTAAAAGACTCAAAAAAAAGCACCCAACTGTGGAAGTAATCATGCTCACAGGCTACTCTACAATTCACCATGCTGTTGAAGCAATTAAATTAGATGCTTTTGATTACCTGACAAAACTTTGCAATATAAATCAGCTCATTTCAAAAGCAAAACAGGCTGTTTCCAGGAGAAATGAACGGAAAGCAAAAATCTTTGACGTCAGAATCAAACTATACATCTCAAAAGAAGAACGTGATGAACAGATAGCTCAAATATTGAAAGGTTAACATATTGTTTTTTTGATCATTCTATTTACATCTGGTTGCTTGGTTGTTATTTGACGTTTATCCTGTTTTCATTTTTTCTAACGGGATAACATTACAGACTCGTGCTTTAACAGAAAAAACTAAATAATTACTTGTTACATTAAACCTGGACGGTGAATGTGCCAGTATTATACTGCTCGTAGAACCCGAAACGCCTATAAAATAAGGGTTTTTCAACCTATGGTGCAAATTTTCCCGGAGAACGGGGGGCGCCCAGGCGCAAGATTTCTGCCAGTCATGTCATTTGCAAAAAGCGCAAATGCCACGCCTGTCATAAATTATTGCAGCCTGCGCCCCCCGTTCTCCTGCGTTGATGGCTTCGATAACCGATGAAGACACTCTGCAGCCATACTCCGCTTCCCTATAAACCGGCAACCGGCCCGACCGTAGGCGATATATTCAGGGAATACGGCCCTGCCTTCAGAGCCTCAAACAATCTGCATCCCCGGCAGCATAAGGTCAGGACTCCTTACTCCTGGGAAACATAGTGACACCTCGTACCTGTGATATTAGGAAGGTGTCATGAATAAATTTGGTATTTAATCCGGAAAGAAGGTGAAAGCCTCATGAATAAAGCTTTTGGCGAAATAGTATCAAAAAGGTTTCCTGACACCAAAAATTCCAAGCCAGCGTGGTGTCATCTTTTATTTCCTGCCAATATTTTTGTTCATCACAGAAATGAGTAAACCAACCGGCTGAAAATATGGCTGATTTATCAAAACAAGTTAAAATATTGCTTTTTCCTAAATCAAGAGTCCTGAAGGTGATGTACGATATTGAGCACTGCCGGCGCGGAGAGTTCGGTACCCACTAGGAGATCTGCGACACATGCGGGCATCTTGAAAAAGGATACAACTCCTGCCGGAACCGCCACTGCCCAGGCTGCAACAATATCGCCCGGCGCAAATGGGTGACGGCTAGGATCGACGAATTACTTCCGGTCTCTTATCATCATTGCGTTTTCACCCTGCCTGATATCTTCAATCCACTATGCCGCTTTAACCGCCGGGTTATGTACGACCTTCTGTTTGAAAGCGCCTCCCAGACCCTGCTGGAGTTCGGGGAGAATTCTAAACGCCTGGGGGCCAGGATCGGATTTTACGGGATTCTCCATACCTGGGGCGGAAAGCTGTGGCTCCATCCGCACATCCATTTTATTGTCACGGCAGGCGGGGTAAATACCCGGGGGGAGTGGATGGAGCCCAAATACAGTTCAACCTTCCTGTTTCCGGTCAGAGCTCTCTCCAACGTTTTCCGGGCCAAGTTCTTAAATGGTCTAATCACGGCTCAAGGCCAGGGCCTGTTGAAACTGCCTGGCGACCTGGCCCAGTTTTCAAGCCCCGATGCATTCAGGCAATGGCTGTTCCATACTGTTCCCAGGGACTGGATTGTCTATTCCAAACCACCGTTTTCAGGCCCGGAAGATGTGGTCAGGTACATCGGCAGGTACACCCATTCCACAGCCATCAGCAATAACCGAATTATCTCCATTGAAGATGACGTTGTCACGTTCTGGTTCAAAAACACCCGGAAGGGCTCCCGATGGGAAACCACCACTCTTCCCGTGATGGAGTTCATTAATCGCTTTTTAATCCATGTCCTGCCCAAGCACTTCCACCGGATTCGGTATTACGGGTTCCTGGCAAACGGCAAGGCCGGAAAGCAGATTGCATCCATTCGCAGGGCGTTAGGCAGCCGGATTGATGCAAGCCCGGAAACCAAACAACATATTGAACAGGTTTACCGATGCCCGGCCTGCGGCAACGGAACCATGATGACCATCCTGGTGCTGGATGGCTACGGAAACATCGTGAAAGAGGTGCTCCCGGTTGCTGACACCCAACAGATTTTAATCGCGGAAGGATCTCCATAAAAAGGCTTTACTTTGGAGAGGATTGCAGATATCAAAAATAATCAGGGGGCTTATCATGGGCTTTTATCGACAATTGACAGCCGCCGGCAGATTTGTTGATCCAATTTTAAACCGAGCCGAATAAATCAAAGGGGTGAATCCGGATGAACACTCAAATTTTCCAGTCAAATTTCAAAACTATGACAGCCAAATTCAGGCTATGGAAAACATGTTCCCCTACTTTTACCCAAGGAATCAACACCGAGTCTTCGACCCGGTTAATGTAACAAAAAGTTGGAGCGGCCAGATAAACAATCTGGCAATTTTTTACGGTATAGGCTTGGCCGCTCAACTTAACGTTTTTGTGCGACACGATGTTGCATGATTGTATGTATAGGAGGTAAATGTAAGACACTGAATATACTCGGTGTATCTCCACCGATTCCCTATGTGAGCGTGCTACCGTTGCGCTGTTGACGGGGTGCGAAGCCTCACCAACAATGTACCGAATCGGGTTTGAATGGTGACAGGAGAACCCCTCCGGAAATCCCATCCGGTTAAGGGCTAGGGTCGGACAATATGGCAAGATTAATCGAAGAGCTTTAAGCGCCGTCAGTGAGCGCCTAACCTACTGGGATTAACAGGTTATATGTATACTTCCCTGCGTTTGTATACATGAACAGGATGCAAGTCTGCTAACTGCTTGCACGGGATCGTAGTTTCATCGGCGTAAAGGCCTGCCTAAGTTGTCCATAAAGAGCAATCATGTAGAACGTGGAAACGTTGTCACTCCCCATGTGCAATGCATGGAAAGCTAACCGCAAGGCAAGCCTGTGGAGGGGCAGCAGTAAGAATTCGGAAAAAGCAAATGCCGTTTTGTAATGAAACGGATAGAGCATGAAACATGGCTCACGTAAAACCCAAAACCTTCGGTTTTGGAGACATGCGTGCAGACGTCCGATTGGTGTTGACTTGCGAGAGAGTTTGGAGAACCGCTTAAGATGGGAAAGCAAATGACGGCCTCGGCTGGTGCACCTGTCGACTCTGCTAAGAAATGGGCATCCATTGATTGGAAAAAAGCCCGAGCCGAAGTTAGAAGGCTGCAAATGCGTATCGCAAAGGCTGTAAAGGAAAAAAGATGGGGCAAGGTCAAAGCCCTGCAATACTTACTTACTCATTCGTTCTACGCCAAGGCCTTGGCTGTCAAACGAGTGACCTCAAATAAAGGGAAAAAAACTCCAGGCGTAGATGGCACCTTATGGAAAGGAGCCAGAGCCAAATGGGAGGCTGTTTTCAGCCTGCAAAGACGAGGTTATAGACCGCAACCACTAAGGCGAATTTACATCCCCAAAAAGAATGGTAAAAAACGTCCGTTAAGTATTCCTACAATACTCTGCAGAGCTATGCAGGCGCTGTTTAAATTAGCTTTAGCCCCAGTAGCGGAAACCATAGGAGACCGTAATTCTTACGGCTTCCGTGAAGGCCGCAGCTGTGCAGATGCAATTGCAGCAGCGTTCAATGCACTCTCCAAGCCTAATTCGGCTACATGGATATTGGAAGCGGATATCAAAGGGTGTTATGACAACATCAGCCAGGAATGGATGTTGGAAAATATCCCTATGGATAAAGTCATTCTTAAAAAGTGGTTGACGGCAGGGTATGTGGAAGACGGCAAGCTATACCCCTCGCGCAAAGGAACCCCACAGGGCGGGATTATCAGTCCCACCTTGTCGAATTTAACCCTCGACGGGCTGGAAAAAGCCGTGCATGATGCAGTTCCCCGTCGATGTAGAGTTAATTTCGTTCGATATGCAGATGATTTTATCGTCACAGGCAAGTCCAAACGCCTGCTTGAAGATCAGGTCAAACCAGCAGTCGAAGCGTTTCTAACTGAACGTGGTCTGTCATTATCTGAAGAAAAGACCATGATCACGCATATAACAGATGGATTTACGTTCCTTGGCCAAACTTTTCGAAAAACCGGAAATGTGCTGCACATCACCCCGGCAAAGAAGGGAGTTCTCGCCCTTAAAGAAAAGCTCAGTGAACTGATCCATAAACATGTCGGCGGTCCATTGGAACCATTGGTCAAAAAGTTAAACCAAACCCTCCGGGGTTGGGGAAACTATCACCGGCACGTAGTCTCATCGGAAACATTTTCTCTTATTGATACGTTTGTTTACGAACAGCTATGGAGAATGATTAAAAAGCGTCACCGGAAGAAATCCTCAAAATGGTTGAAAAACCGTTACTGGACTGACGGAAAACGCAAGTGGATATTCACTGTCAAGAGCCGAAATAAGAAAGGGCCTTGCAGTTATCACGTCATTCACCTAAGCTCATTAGGAATAAAACGATATATCAAAATCAAAGCAGATGCAAATCCATATGATCCCGAATACAGTTATTATTTCTGGCGTAGACGGAATCAAAAGGATTCACGGTTACTCCCGTCGTTATCGGCCAGGGAGCACCGCCAAAAGCAAGCTGCATGAGGTAAACAGCCGGGGCGTCCCACAAGGTCGTCCTTTATAAACGCTTGAGCCGTATGACGGGAAACTGTCACGTACGGTTCTTAGGGGGGAAAGGGGTTGCAAGGCCCCTGACCTACCCGATTTTTAGGCATATTCACAGATTAAAGATATACTTAAAAAAATGTATTCAACGTTAAACAATTTCCTTTTGATAGCAGAGAACGATATAAAATTTTTTCATAAAACAAAAGATGAGGCCGACAGTTATAAACGTGTTCTAAAATCATTTTTTAATAAAAACGTTTTTCAACAATGCGTAGATGAATTAGAAATTGCGCATGGCAGATTGTCTAAAGATTATTCGAACTTTGCTAAATTTTATCAAGAAAACAAACAAAAGTTTACTGCCGATACCAAGAAACATATTATATCATATCTTGACTATTTAAAGTCAGCTGTTTTAGCGGCAGAGAAAAGATTATTTATTCAAAGAGTGATTCTTGATATTAAAATTAATCGTACTGTAAAGAAAAATGAAGTTGCTCTTCCAAAAATGTTTAATGAACTCGACGAAATGTATGGTGAATGTCGTCAAAAAGCCATTTTAGTCAACAATATCGCTGAGGAAATAAAGAGCGCCTATCAAGGCTACTGCAGCCGACGCAAAAAGCCGCGCGGCTGAGTAGCAGCGTTAAAATCGCTAAGAACCAGAACTGTTGAGAAATAGCAGAGCGACGGATATGTCTATTTAAGCTCGCTTTTCGGGTGGTGCTGCTGGGTACAACATCTTGTACCCTTCTTGATTCCGTTGAGGGAGGATAATAATATATAAAATTTATTCTTGCGTTTCTTTGTCCGGGATGGTTAATCTCCAATAAAGTTTATTTTTCTATAATTTAGGATCTGTTTATTCCATGCTGCCAGACCGTCAAGAATTAAAAACTTTCGAGCTAATCTGGCGTTTCAATGATGCAGATAAATACACGCAGCTTTCGATTGAGGAATTTACAAGATTTCATCCAATTGAAGTTAATGAAAGCCTGGAACTTTGGAAAAAATATGTATACCCAGGTACCAATCTAACAGAACGCCATCTTTCTGAATTATATGCGCGGGAATCAATTGCAAGACCGGTAAGAACCAATTCGGGGCAATTAATAGAAGGTGAAGAAATTGAAGTAACTAAATGGCTTGAAAATCAATTTCCAATTGCCAAAGACTCTCTTCTGTTCTTCTTTTGGCATGCTGAAGTTAGTGTCAAAACTGATTGGGAATTATTTTTATCTCATTGGGATGATTTTTGTTATCCGAGCGATGACAGCAATATTATTATTATTCCCCAAGAAGATAGATGTATTATTTATATCGAAGATGTTTGGTACATATTCCCTCAGGAAAAGGACAGCACTGTATTTTAAAATCCGCATTAAATGTATTCAAGTATCCATCCAATTAGATCGTAGCTAATGGTACATTTAATACATTATTTTCGTTACTGCTCGGAGACACTCCAGAATCAATTTTATAGAACATTAAATGTAATTTCGAAATTTGAACCGGTGCCACAAAATATGGTATTGGGGTTCAGGTTGGGAATCTGCGCTTTAATAGACAGATCTGTCGCTCTGCTATTCCTTAAAAATTCTTATTCTTTGCGATTCTAACGCTTAAATCAGGGGTACGGCTTTTTTATTGTATTGCCCCTTGCTGATACGGGCGAAGGCACTCCAGTTAATACTGTTGTTGAACGAAGCCGCTCGCGCGGCGGAAAACCCCAAAGTTATGTATACTCCTAATTGTGGGATCAAACGGAAGATCCCAACTATCTATAATTAAAGGAGTATACCATGAACACATCCGAAGTAAACCGTTTTAACGAACTCTATGAGCGCCATTTAAAAACCCTTAGACTTCAGGGAAAGGCTCAAAAAACCATTGATGCTTATTCCAGGGCCATCCGGCGGGTAAGAGATTACTTTGACTGCTGCCCGGACAAACTTGAACCCGAACAACTTGAAGATTACTTTTCCGATTTGGTTGACTCTCATTCATGGAGTACAGTCAAAATTGATCGCCTTGGACTCCAGCATTTCTGGAAATTTGTTTTGAAAAAAGAATGGAATTGGTTGAATATTGTTAAGCCGCCTAAGGTTAAAACCATTCCGGACATTTTGACTCCTGGTGAGGTGGAAAAGCTCATCGGTGCGACACGCAAACTGCGTTACCGGGTTTTCCTGCTGACAACTTATTCCATGGGCCTGCGTTTGGGAGAGGCATTGTCCCTGCAAGTGAGAGATATTGATGCAGCACGAAAACTTGTCCATATCCGGAGAGGGAAAGGCCATAAAGACCGGCTAATTCCCTTACCGGACCGCACCCTGGTCGGACTGCGGGAACTATGGAAAAGACATCAACACCCCAAACTGCTTTTTCCCAATGCCAACGGTTCACTGGAAACCATCCAGAAGGCAAAATCTCATATGGACCGGGGTGGTGTCCAAAATGCCATGAAGGCTGTAGTCGCCGATTGCGGTATCAAAAAAAAGTTTCCATACACTCTTTGCGCCACAGTTTTGCGACCCATCTGCTTGAAAAGGGCTTAAGCCTTCGCCACATCCAGGCCCTTCTTGGCCATGCCCGCCCTGAAACAACTGCACGTTACGCACACCTTACTGATGTCACGGAAAAGGACTGCAGGACGACCATCAATGATTTGATTAACACCATTCATGTAGATTTCTGGAAGGTTTAATCATGCGACTTTCTCATATCATTGAAGAATATTATGATGCATTTCTGACTCGTTACGGGGATACGGCATTGCCGGAACAGATCAAAGCCTTAAACGCCATAGTTAGTTGCCGTACACCAGACGCCGGGCAGATTTATACGGTCTGTCCAGACTGCAATCATACACAACTGCATCCACTGTCCTGTGGAAACCGCAATTGTCCCCATTGTCAAAACCATGAGACAAGCCAATGGATTGACCGGCAGCAAAATAAACAGCTTCCCGTCCAGTATTTCATGGTAACTTTTACCTTGCCCTGTCAGTTCAGGGAAGTTGCATACCGGAATCAACGGACAGTTTATTCTCTGATGTTTTCATGTGTATCCAGCACGTTGAAAGAATTTGGGCTAAATCCCCGGCACCTTGGGGCCCAAATCGGTATGACCATGGTTCTTCACACTCATAGCAGAAGATTGGATTTTCACCCGCATATTCATGTAGTTGTTCCAGGTGGCGGTGTTGACCCATCCAGGCGGCAATGGAAAAAGAAAAAAGGCAAGTATTTGTTTAATCGAAAAGCCCTGGCCAAAGTTTTTCGGGCACGTTTCCTGAACGGATTGAACAAAGAGAATTTGCCAATTCCCAAAGGTGCTCGTTCCAAATGGATTGTCGATTGTGCCAGGGTCGGAACCGGCATGTCTGCCCTGAAGTACCTGTCCAGATATTTATACCGGGGAGTGATCAGCGAACGTAATATCATTGCCAATCAGGATGGCCGGGTTACCTTCATGTATATTGACGGTAAAACCAAAGAGATGTGCAGGCGAACCCTTAAAGGAGAGGAGTTTCTGCACCTGATCCTGCTTCATGTGTTGCCCAGGGGATTTCGTAGGGCAAGAGATTACGGCTTTCTTCACGGGAATGCCAAGAAATTGCTCTTCCTAGTACAGATGATTCTCCACGTTCGGATTATGGCAATAGTGCTTCGGCCAAGGCCTGTTTTTAAATGCCCCCATTGCGGGAAGCCTATGAAAATCCTCGGAATAAAGCCTGTCGGTACAGGATAGGATAAACAAAAGGTAGAAACCCAATCTCAATTTAACTGGAGGTGAACAACACTATGAAATAATCCGGCTTTTTTTAGAAAGCCCTGAAAAGGGCAACGCTATAGGTGCGTCTTATCTCAGGTGCCCGGAAATCACACGCCTTTCAGATCCTTAATCCCCAAAAAGATATTTTCATATATATGGAAACCCGGCTCATTTGGGCCGGGCTTGTTCAACAATCGGATAAGATCGTGGTTCGTTCCTCACACGATCTATCCTTATTCGGTTAAACGATTCCAGTAAGACAAAACCCCAACCAGAAGCATTGAGCTCGGGTTAGCGTTACACCAAGGGAAGGATGAGACCGGAATAATTACCCGGTTTCACCCGAATCGATGTTAGCAATCGTCAACGCGGCAACCAAATGTGAGATTTTTATGGGATAAGCTCGTCAGAATCTACATCGTGTCCCAAAAATTTACATCAAAGTCTGTGTTCATTCCAGGTAGAATCTAAGGCGTTAAAGGTTAATAAGCGATCAGAGGTGCGAACTATTACTTTCCTTGATGTTACTTTTACCTCCTCTATAGTTTCTCGAACTCGAAGGTGAACTTCAGCAAAAGCCGAAGTTTCTGCTGCCAAACCAAACACAAGACTGGATGTTATAACTACAGCAACATATTTTTCCGCTTTGGCTTTAATTAGCTCATCGTGAATTGGAAGTCGGGTTTCGATAAATTGATTAGACGCTGCATCAAAACCTATAGCACGATCTCCTGTTACCAGTAGGGCAATATATGGCGATAAGGACACAACCCCTTTTTCTGATTCGTCTTTTCTCAAGGGTAATGCTTGCCAAGCATCTGAGGAAGTTGATATTATGAAAAATCTATGATTTGTTAAAAATGCACCTAAATAGCCGCTTGAACCACGCCACAGCACACTCTCTTTTGAGCGAAGATTAGAGGTAATTGTGTTTCCCCCCTCTATTATAGCGACAATTTTGCTATTCGAAACGAATATATCAATTAAATTTTCTATTTCTTCCTCAGCATAAGAGGATAGGGACGATACAAATATAGAAAAACAAATTAGAATAGCAAGGCATTTATGACATTGTAACATGGCTCTCCTCTGGAAATAGTTAATTATTGTTAGGTAGATAACGATATTTCTCTCGAACCGGTGAACAGCGGAATACCTGCCAGATGCGGTAAAGTTAAAGTTGTCAAATAAAGTCGAGTACCAAATCAGGCAAGTGTCAACTCAAGTATGGTTCGGGACAGCTTATTTGAGGGACGGGTGGCCAAAACTCCAAATCTCAAGCTAATCACATCTGCTCCACTGCCCAATTTCTGTCAAAATATCGTCTTCAAAAGTCAGTGGATAGCAACAATGACCTCCTCTTTCACGAATGCGAATGGACCAAAGATCAATCCTTTTTTGAATTGTAATTTTTTCACCACCTTTTTTTTATTAAGTTGCGTCTTTATTTCTTTGGTGTAGGTGCCCTTATTGAGAATGTCTCCGCATTCCCGAAGTTTACTAACAACAGTTGTTTTTGTATCACCGATTGATATAATGTCATTGCCGCAACGAACACCAGCAAATGCTATTCCTCCATAAAACAGATAAAGAAGACAGTGAGATGATAAATATTTTTTTGATGAATAAAGAACGTCGATTATATTGCATAAAATTGCATAAAAAATTCCTTTAAAAATTAAGAACACCGATAAAAGAGAATCAAACGTTTAACATCTCCGACAAAAAAACAAGATTAAACGCCTGTCTTTGATGAATTAAAGAGCTATTTGCAAAATATAGTCCAAAGCTATCATATACCCTACAGATTCAAGTAACATTGGGTCAGAAATGGTACAAGATAGAAAATTAAAAGGTATTTCAGACAAATCCATAAAAAAATGGCGAATGTATCGTAAAATATATTCAAAATAAAAAAAACAAAGACGGGTCGCAAAATTGCACCACGCAGTTTCATCTATGCCTATCTTTTAGTTTTTAATAACTCGCACAAACTCGAATTTAATAAAAGATAGGAGTGATTTCACAGTCATAATGGTATGATCAACCGCTTCCAATGATTTCAGAAAGGTGGAAAATGACAGAAGTAAGGCTCAGTGTATTCTTGCTTTAGAAATATGGCAGACCTTTTTATTGAGTCTCAAAAAATGTTCGTTGATAAAACTGATTTCGACTTTGTTATTCTAAAGGGTATTCCGACCGTTTCCGTGTCTTAAATTCCCGGCTTAAAAAATAATAAAGTGAGCCCGGCTTGAATAATACCGAGCCCATTAACGTATAATCAGCAACTTGCCGACACTTTCATCTAAAACCTATGGTCGACCATTTGATGCGATGGGCATCTGCCCAAGCTGAATGGGCTCAAATCGTTGGAACCGGATATCCCGGACTGTCCGGATATCCGCCCAGAGCAACTTGTAGCCTTTTGTCCATCGATAGGGTTTCATGTGCCGCCGCCAGCGATCAATTTCTCCGGGCTCAGCTTTTCTGGAAGGGCCGACCGTACCGTAGAGCCGAATACAGGGCCAGCAAGGAAAACTTCCTTTCAGCAGAGCTTTGAACCATAAACCAAACCCCATCCGAACGGCACTGATACAGATGTTCGGGTTTGCCTTGAGGTTACGGCTGGTTTTGTCGGGAAATACGTCGCTGTAATATCCGGTACAATCATCGTTGAGGATCAAAGATGCATAGGGCGCCATGTGGGGCTCCCCTTCCGGCGTGGTGGTGGCAAAGGTGTAAAAGCGGCTTGATCGAATGCTCTTGTCAAAATGTTCCATGATTTCCGGCCAGCGGGCTTGAAGTACTGTATCCATAAAAATCTCCTTTGGCTTTAAATTCCGGTTTAACAAACACCTGTTCCCAGTCAGTCACCATTCATATGGATTTCTGAACGATACGCTCACCGCCATCTGGTCAAAAAGGCGAAACAGGCCGTAACGGGTACGCTCCAGAAAAATAAAATCGGGGTTAACGTTGATGTGGCGGTGGAGGCGCTGGCATCGCATCATTAATGCTTTACCCTGGACCATGAAATCCGGGCGGGCATTAAAATTGAACGAGTCTGACTGGTAAAGAGTCCCGAACCAGTTACAAAACTCATCGGACACGGCCCTGATCTCATCAGACGTTTCACTGTCTTGTGCTTGCTGCAGCATCCCGATATCCACCATGACACGGTAATGGGCGGGTTTATCGTCATGGGCGGCCGAGGCCACAAGCTGTCGGTACTGCTCAATAAATTCAGGGCTTAGGTGTTTGATGCAGCCAAAATCCACAAGGCCCACATTGAGATTATCGTCAATGATAAAATTGCCCGGATTCGGGTCGGCATGAATCACATGGCATTCGTACAATGATTTAAGAAAAATGGCGTTGAGGCGCCGGGCGACAATTTGCCGTTCCTTTTGCGTTGGGCCGTCTGTCAGCCAGATATCAAGCGGACGGCCGGGCAGATGAGTCAGGCTCAGTACCGATCCGGTCGTTAGATCCCTGTGGACCTCGGGCAGCCGTACGCCTTCCATATTCAGCCGGTGGTCGAAACAGGTAATATTTTCGGCTTCCTGAAGATAATTGACTTCTTCTTTCAGGCGGGCCGTGACTTCCGTAAGGGCCGGCATTAGCTGATGAGCCGGCACCATTGGCCGAAGCATCTGCCGAACTATGGCCATGTCATTTTCAATGGTATCGGCAATACCCGGATATTGAATTTTAACAGCCAGACACAGGCCGTCTTCAGTCATTGCCCGGTGAACCTGGCCCAGGCTGGCCGCGGCAAACGCCTCCAGGTCAAAGGATTTAAACATCTCTTCCGGCGGGGCCCCCAGTTCATTTTGAATCACTTTTCTGACCAACGCTTTATTGATGGGCGGCACCTGGTGGTAGGCCCGGGACAACTCCTTGCAGACCGCTTCGGGCAGCATATCCGTTTCCAGACTGAGCTGCTGGGCCACTTTAAGGGCAGTGCCTTTGAGGAGCGTTAAGCCGGAAAAAAGGGCGCGGGCACCGGCCTGCTGGGATTTTATCTTTTCAATCTGCTGACGCTGTGAAGACAAAAATGGGCGTTTGGCGTAATATCCGAGCAACGCCCCGCCTGTTTTGGCGGCAGTCTTTCCGCCGGCCAGAGCACGGCCAAGCTTTCCGATGGGGATGCTATTCATCTTTTTGACCTCCCATGAATCGCCGCTTGGGCTTGATGTCGGCTGTTTCTATGGGGGAGAATCGGCTCATGCGGGTCAGCACATGCTGTTTGAACAGAAAAACAGCCATATCAAACAATTTGTTGGCCACCCCGGCTTTCAAGAGGGCGCAGGCCAGATCCAGTCCCTGATCCATAACCACATCCGTGTTTTTAAATGTGTCGGAATCATCGGCCAGCCAGTACAGGACAACGGCAATGTACGCATCAGCGAAAAATTGCCGGGTCAGATCCTGAAAGACCTGGCCCGGAATCTCCCCGGCTTCCTCGGCCGCGGCAAGAATATCATTGACGGCAGTCAGAAGGCCGGATCTCACCTTGCTGAATCGAACAAAATCACCGCTCCCGGCCAGCCAGACCTTTTTAAAGGTGGCCGCCACAAATTCCCGGTCCGGCAGGTAGAGACGAAGGCTGATATCAAACAAAGTCTGAAGCTGCTCCTGAAGGCTGAAGGTGTGAAACGTGTCCATGGTCACAAGCTGGTCTATAACATCGTTAATATGATCCTCATAGTAAGCGAAAAAGATGGCTTCTTTTGTGGGGAAATAGTTGTAAATTGTGGCGTCTGCAACCCCTGCCCTGCGGGCAACCTCCCGCATGGTCACAGAACCTTTGTTTTCAATTACAAGATCAGTCATGGCCCTGATCAGCTTTAGCCGGTTCTCTTTTTTTTGTTCCTGGCTGATTTTCATAATACGATTAATCACCTTTTAAATTAGTTAATTTCAATATTAATGTATATCAATTTTTTATTAAGTCAAGATAGAATTTCCATAACATGGATTTTAAAAAATATGGAAAGGCAGCACCGACAAATCCTTCATGGGCAATACCATAGAGGACTTTCAGATGATTTTAATGAAGCAGTAGAGATTGAATTAAAAAAAGTGCTGTGATATGCCTAATTCAATGCCGATAAAGCAGACAAACATAGTTTGATATTGACCAACTTTTTATGAAAGGTAAATTTTTAATGAAAAAGATATATCCGGTTTTATGCATCACCCTTACAGTGATGCTTTTGCTTTCATCCTGTGCAACGGTTGATAAAACAGAAATAAAAAAGGTTAAAGAAGCGCCGAAAGTCAGCGAAACAATCAAGCAGGAAACAAACGCCGTTAACGACAAAACACGTTTAAAAAGGAAAGTGGCAATAGCAAGATTTTCTAATGAAACAAAATACGGGCAGAGTTTTTTCTTAGATAATAAAAATGACCGTATAGGCAAACAAGCGGTTGATATCTTATCTTCAAAACTTGTTGAAACAGACAAGTTTATACTCATTGAACGGGCTGATCTGGACAAAATCACCAAAGAATTGCAAATGGAGGAGCTGGGCCCGTTAAAAAATATGGCCGATTATCTGATCATCGGATCCGTCACTGAATTTGGCAGAAAAAATCAGGGCAAGGTGGGCATCTTCAGTCGGACCAAACGGCAGATCGCTTTTGCCAAAGTTCATATCCGTTTGATAGACGTAAGAACCGGAAAAATTATTTATTCTGAAGAAGGGGAAGGAGAAGCATCCACGGAATCAGGATCGGTGTTCGGCGTTGGCGAAAGGGCAGGATATGATTCATCAATAAACGACAAGGCGCTTGATGCGGCAATTACAAATTTATCTTCAAATATTATCGAAAACCTTCTGGACCGGCCATGGAGATCCTATATTCTTGGTGCTGAAGAGGACTTGCTGATTATCAGCGGCGGCCCTTCTCAAAAAATAAAAGTGGGGGATATTTTCAGCGTAATAAAAGAAGGGAAAAAAGTTAAAAACCCTCAGACAAATATGATGATTACGCTGCCGGGCAAGACCATAGGAAAAATACAAACCGTCTCTTCTGCAGGGGACACGCCGGAAGCGGAAGTCTCTTTTTGTAAAATTATTGAGGGAGACGTTAACTCATTTATCCGGTCGAATGATTTCGGGTCTTTGTATATCCAAGAATAATAAAAATAGGGAAAAATAAAAATGAGCTATAAAAATATGTTTATATTTTGCGTCGTGGGTGTCCTGGTCTTTTGCGGATGCGGGCTTAACGAAACCGTCACTCAGAAGGAAAAAGTCAGTTATCTGAATTTCACGGGAGATACGGTTGGTGCCGTTGTTCGCATTGATGATTTGGCGCCCATTGTGTTGAACAACGAAGAAAAAAATGTCCACTACGAAATATCTTCAGGGAAACATCATATAATTGTGATTAAAAACGGGGCGCAGGTTGTGAACAGAAAAATACTGTTAGGCAGCGGATCATCAAAGGAAATCAGGATACCATGACAAAAATAATATGGGGTGCAACCTTGGGCTTTTTATGCCTGGCTATGATCGGCTGCGCTGGAAAAGAAATGTACTATTTTGGGGATTATTCCCAAACACTGTATTCTTTGGAAAAAGATCAAAATGAAACCGCCCTGGTCGCACACCAACAGGAATTGGAAAAAATTATTACTGAATCGGACAAACAAAACACGCCTGTCCCTCCCGGTATTTATGCAGAATTAGGATTCATTCTCATTCAAAAAAATCAACCCAAAGAGGCAATTCCTCTTTTTCAGGCAGAAGCCAAGCAGTATCCTGAATCAAGCATTTTAATGAAACGGCTGGTACGGATGGCAACAAAAGAAGACGCCCCGGAATCAGACTCAGATTCCCCGATCCCGGAAACAAAACAGGGAGCATTAGAAAATAATAAAGGTGAATCAATTGAAAAATAAATTCTGCATATGCTTATCAGTACTGCTGATGTTATCATTGTGCGCTTGTGTCCCAAAAACTACCACAAAATTGCAGGAATTCCCAAGCATGTATGAGGAATCTCCTCTTTCCATTCTTATCTTACCCCCGATGAACGAATCCACTGCTGCCGACGCAAAAGAGTATTATTCAACAACCATCCAGGAACCATTAGCTTACGCAGGGTATTACACCTTTCCCTATCCGCTGACAACTGAACTTCTCAAAATGGAAGGAATCTATGATTCGGAACTTTTAACAGACATCCCCCTCGCCAAATTTAAGGAATATTTCGGGGCGGACGCGGTTTTGTTTACAACGATAAAACAATGGGATCTCTGCTATATGGTCATTGCATCCAATCTGACCGTTTCGATTGATTGCGTTTTAAAATCGACAAGTACGGACCAGGAATTATGGAAATACAATGGAACAATTGTTGTCGATTTGTCAGGCGGAAATTCAGGCGGCGGTATAGCCGGATTAATTGCAAGTGCTATTGTAACCGCAGTCAATACCGCCATTGCAGATTATGTCCCCTATGCACGCCAGGCTAACTATAGAGCTATACACTCCTTGCCTTACGGTAAATATCATCCCCAACACAATAAAGATCAAAATTCAGAATTTATAGATCAGACACCACCGGAAGAAACAGAACCGAAATAGAAATTTTAAATACATTCACAAAGAAGATATTAATATTGTCGTTTTGACAAATCAAACCATCCCTTCTACATAGTTTGCTTCCGAAGCTGTGGATTGTTTCGGAATGGATTTTAGGGAATATGATTAAAAGATGTATCAATTCTTCGGTTTTACATGAGCAGTTATTGAATTAACCTACCTGGGTTGGGTAGGCGTCATGTTGCCTGAAGGGTTGCAGTCGAATCATTATCCTGATTCTTCCCCACCTTAAGCCAGCCTGACGACCCGGTTTAACGCCATCCCCTCTCCCTCCCTGAGCATAGAACGCTATTGTTGTAAAATCTTGTCCGAAGATACGTACGGAAAATGACGTATTCAAATTTGGTTGGAATGCTTTATGTCATCGGAGGAACTTAAATGACAAAAGAGAGTGTAGTGCAGGGATCCGTACTTGTTGCCGGTGGTGGTGTTTCCGGCATTAAGGCGGCCCTTGATTTGGCAGAATCGGGATTTTATGTGTATCTGGTTGAAAAATCGTCCGCCATCGGCGGCGTGATGGCGCAACTGGACAAAACATTTCCCACCAGTGATTGCTCCATGTGTATTTTGTCTCCCTATCTTGTTGAAACCGGGCGGCATCAGAACATCGAATTGATCACCAACGCGGAAATCCAAGCCCTTGAAGGCAGTGCCGGAAACTTTGAAGTGACGGTCAGCAAAGGGGCAAGATATATTGACTTAAGTAAATGTACAGGCTGCGGCGACTGCGCTGAAGTCTGTCCTGTAACACTCCCCGACACGTTTGATATGGGGATGGGAAAAAAGAAAGCCACGTTTAAATCATATGCCCAGGCAGTCCCCGGTGCATACTCCATTACAAAAAAAGATAAATCTCCGTGCACCCAGCAATGTCCGAACCATGTGAACGCCCATGGTTATGTGGCCATGGTTTCCCAGGGCAAATACAAGGAAGCACTGGAGGTGATTACCAGAAATCTGCCCCTTCCCGGGATTATCGGCAGAATCTGCCCCCATCCGTGTGAAGATGCCTGTCGCCG
Source organism: uncultured Desulfobacter sp. (assembly GCF_963664415.1). NCBI lineage: Bacteria > Pseudomonadati > Thermodesulfobacteriota > Desulfobacteria > Desulfobacterales > Desulfobacteraceae > Desulfobacter > uncultured Desulfobacter sp. The sequence continues at coordinate 457,358 of NZ_OY761440.1, forward strand.
GGGAGAAGTGGATTCGCCCATTTCCATCTGTACCCTGAAACGGTTTGTGGCGGACCAGGTGGATTTAAATGAGCTCCCATTGCCTGAAATTACCAAGCGGGAGGAAAAGGTCGCCATCATCGGCGCAGGTCCTGCCGGTTTGACGGCCGCTTATTTCCTTGCCCTTGACGGTTTTAAGGTAAAAATATTTGAAAAACTTCCCGTGGCTGGCGGTATGTTAAAAGTCGGTATCCCTGATTACAGACTACCTGCCAATATTCTTGATAAGGAAATCTCATGGATCACCCGCCTGGGTGTTGAAATCCAATATGACACGGCCCTTGGAGAAGATATCACCGTTGACGGTTTGATGGATGACGGATACAAGTCGGTCTTTCTTGCCATCGGCTGCCATAACGGTATGAAACTTGGGATCGAAGGAGAAGATACCCATGGTGTCATGCCGGGCGTGGATATGCTCAGAGATGCTGCCCTTGGCAATCTCACGGAACTGAAAGGCAATGTGGTGATCATCGGCGGCGGCGATGTGGCCATTGACGCGGCGAGAACTTCGCTTCGCCTGGGCGCCGACAACATTAGCATTCTTTACAGAAGAACCCGCGCCGAAATGCCTGCCCGTAATGAAGAAATAGAAGATGCCATTGAAGAAGACATTGATATTCAATACCTGACGGCACCGTGCAAAGTGGTTGAAAAAGACGGCAAAGTGGTCGGCATTGAATGCATCCGCATGGAACTTGGCGAACCCGATGCCTCAGGCAGGCGACGGCCGGTTCCGGTTGAAGGCAGCGAGTTTATCCTGGATGCCGATGTGATCATCCCGGCCATCGGACAGCAGACCGATTCGGCATGCCTTGATGATGTGGACGGGGTTGAAATAAATAAGTGGCGCAACATTGACGTTGACCCAATCACCTACATGACAGCAAAACCCGGTGTATTTGCCGGAGGTGACGGCCAGACCGGTGCTTCCATTGCCATTGCAGCCGTTGCAGCCGGTCGTGAAGCCGCCATTTCCATTACCCGGTATATCAACGGCGAAGATATGGCCGAAGGCAGGGAAAAAGTAGATGTTCCCCAAAAGGATTTCAATCCCATCCCGGCAAATGTTGAATCCAAACCCAGGCTGCATATGGCCCGCATCCCCATGGATCAGCGCAAATCCGGCATGACCGAAGTGGAACTGGGCTTTACCGAAGAACAGGCCAAGGCCGAAGCAGACAAATGTCTGAACTGCATGGTCTGCTGTGAATGTCTTGAATGCACCAAAGCCTGTGGGGCGGGCGCGCTGACCCCCATCACCCACATGGAAAAGGACGAACAGCTTAAACTGGGCGTGGGATCAATCATTCTTTCGCCGGGCTTTACACCGTTTGACCCGTCTTCCATGGATTTCCTGGGATATAAGAGAACTCCCAATGTGGTCACATCCATGGAGTTTGAAAGAATCCTTTCCGCATCCGGCCCATTCGGCGGCCATCTGGTCAGACCCTCCGACCATAAGGAACCCAAGAGAATTGCCTGGCTCCAGTGTGTCGGATCAAGGGATCAAAACCGCTGCGGAAACGGACACTGTTCATCTGTCTGCTGTATGTACGCCATCAAAGAGGCCGTGATTGCAAAAGAACACGCGCCTTATGATCTTGACTGCTCCATTTTCTACATGGATATGAGAACCCACGGCAAGGATTTTGAACGGTTCTATGATACGGCCAGAGACAAACATGCGGTCAATTTTGTTAAAAGCCGTGTCCACTCCGTCATAGAAGTACAGGGCACCACGGATCTGGAACTCTCCTACAGCAGTGAAGACGGTCAACTTATCAAAGAAGTTTATGATATGGTCGTGCTTTCGGTGGGTCTTGAAACACCGCCTGAAACCGTTGATCTTGCCAAAAAACTGGGTATAGAACTGACCCCCTCCAATTTTGCCGATACCGGATCTTTCACCCCGGTCAATACCTCAAAAGAAGGTATTTATGTTTGCGGTGCCTTCCAGGGGCCCAGAGACATTCCTCAGTCGGTTGTGGATTCCAGTGCGGCAGCGGCAGCCGCTGGAGAAATCCTGGGAGCGGCCCGCCATACCCTCACCAAGGAAAAAGAAGTTGTGCCGGAAATCAACGTGGTGGGTGAACGCCCGAGAATCGGCGTCTTTGTCTGCAACTGCGGCATCAACATCAACGGTGTTGTGGATGTACCGGCCGTCCGGGATTACGCGGCAACCCTTCCCTTTGTGGAATATGTGACAAATAACATGTACACCTGCTCCCAGGATACCCAGGACAGCATGGTGGATGTGATCAAAGAAAAGAAGTTAAACCGGGTCGTGGTTGCGGCTTGTACGCCCAAAACCCACGAGCCGCTCTTCCAGGAAACACTGATTAATTCAGGCTTGAACAAATATCTGTTTGAAATGGTCAACATCAGGAACCATGCTTCCTGGGTGCATAAAGATGATCCTGCGGGTGCCACGGAAAAAGCAAAAGACCTGGTGAGAATGAGCGTGGCAAAAGTCGGCCTCATGCAGCCCCTGAAAGAAGCAAAACTCCAGGTAGGCCAATCGGCCATGGTTCTGGGCGGCGGCATCTCCGGGATGTCATCGGCACTGAGTCTTGCGCGCCAGGGATATGAAACCCATTTGATTGAGCGGGAAGACGTGCTTGGCGGCCAGGCCCTGAATCTTTTCAAGACCGTCAAAGGCGAAGACATCCAGACGGAACTTAAAGATCTGATCAGCCAGGTAAATGATGAGCAGAACATCACCGTTCACCTGAACACCACCCTTGAAAACGTGGAAGGATTTGTGGGCAGCTATGTGTCGGAACTTTCCACCAACGGTGCTAAGTCTTCAATCGACCACGGCATTGCCGTTGTTGCCACCGGTGCAAAAGAGATGACACCGGTGGAATACGCCTATGGAAAAGACCCGAGAATTCTGACCAGCCTTGAACTGGATCAAAAATTTATAGGCAATGATCCAATATTGGAAACTGCCCAATCCGCCGTATTTATCCAGTGTGTGGGTTCAAGAGAGAAAGAACGGCCCTACTGTTCGCGTGTCTGCTGTACCCACAGCGTTGAAAATGCACTGGAACTTAAGAAACGAAATCCCGATATGAATGTATACGTGCTTTACCGGGATATCAGGACCTATGGAGAAAAAGAACTGGCCTATACCAAAGCAAGGGACAACGGCGTTATCTTTATCCGCTACAAAGTGGAAGAAAAACCCATTGTGGAAATCGAGGGAGATTCCCTTTATGTCACGGTCAAAGATCATGTGCTCGGTGTTCCCCTGAAAATCGACACGGATATTTTGACCCTGGCTTCGGCCATTATTCCCCACCGGGATGAGAAGCTGGCCCAATTCTTTAAAGTGCCGCTAAACGATGACGGTTTCTTTGTGGAACGCCATGCCAAACTCGGACCTTCCGAATTTGCCACAGACGGGGTATTTCTGTGCGGGCTTGCCCATTATCCCAAACCCATTGAAGAAGCCGTAGCCCAGGGCAAAGCAGCGTCTTCCAGAGCCGTCACCCTGCTTGCAAGGGAAAACATTTACACCAGCGGCACCATTGCCCAAGCCGACCCCATGCTTTGCGCAAGTTGCGGGGTTTGTGTGGCCGTTTGCCCCTATTCCGCCCCCTCATTCACGGTTGAAGGCCGCTTCAAAGGGAAAGCCGAAATCAATCCCGTACTTTGCAAGGGTTGCGGACTCTGTGTTGCCTCATGCAGGTCCGGAGCAATTCATCTGAATGGTTTTGACAATGATCAGATTTTTGCTCAGATATTGACGGGAACGGAATTAATTGAAGCATAAAGAACGATTAAAGGAGTAAATATATGTCTGAATTTGAACCAAGAATTATTGCTTTTCTGTGTAACTGGTGCAGCTACGGTGCCGCAGACCTTGCCGGAGTTGGAAGACTTCAGTACCCTTCCAATATCCGTGTCATCAGAATCCCATGCACCGGCAGAATGAGCCCCAAATTTATCCTCTCCGCTTTGAAAGAAGGTGCGGACGGCGTTTGGGTCTCCGGCTGCCATCCTGGAGACTGCCATTACCTGGAAGGGAATTATTATGCCCGCAGAAAATTTCTGCTCTTCAATGACCTTCTTGAGCACATGGGAGTGGAACCTGGAAGAGTCCAGTTTTCCTGGATTTCTTCTGCCGAGTCTTCCAAGTTCCTGGAGGTGGTTACCGAAGTCACGGCGTCCATTAAGGCTTTGGGGCCGAACAAGGCTTTTGTGAAAAATGCCAAGGTCGCATAAATCGAACAAAAATACAGATACCGAAATAATGCTGCAGGCCAAATGTTAACCTGCAGTAATTGGAAATAAACCATCGCCGGTTGTTCCAATTTTAACCGAGCACCCTTTGTCGTTGACAAAGGGTGCTTTTTTTATTCGTGATAGACAGCGGATGTTGATCAAGGCACATCCAAACGCCACAAACCCCATAAAAGTCATCATCAGAGCAAAATAAACCCACCTCAAATAATATCAGGCACACACAACAACACAACATCTCATTGTAATTATTTGATATTTTTTACAATTTATTACAAACAAAGTGGCTCCTTTTGACCCAACTGTATCCTTTTGTCGGGTCATTTTGACCCAGAAATAACACACACCTGAAGCATCAGTTCAACCTTTTATAGAAATTCTAATTTTGTTCGATTTTTTCTTTTTTCCCCAAGATCAGCACCTTATTATTATTTTTCCCCACAAAACGGGGTGTTTTTTAAATTCACAATTTTCTTTGGCCTTACTATTGCTTTCTCTTACACGAACGTTTTTGTAAAGCATGAACCTCAACAGGAGAATAAAAATATGTCTCAAGATGTAATTGGCTCGGTGATGGTTGTGGGCGGCGGTATCGCCGGTATGCAATCTGCAATTGATTTGGCGGACTCCGGATATTATGTCCACTTGGTGGAAAAAAGCCCCTCGATCGGGGGCGCAATGTCTCAGCTGGATAAGACATTCCCCACCAACGACTGCGCAATGTGAATTATCTCTCCAAAACTGGTCGAGGTCGGCCGGCACTTAAACATTGAGCTACATACATTATCAGATATTAAGGAAATCTCCGGAGATGCAGGTAATTTCTCCGTAACGTTAAACCAGAAAGCCCGTTATATTGATGTTGATAAATGCACAGGTTGCGGGGATTGTTCATCAGTCTGTCCCGTCAGTCTGTCCAGTGATTTTGAACAGGACATGGGAAAAAGAACCGCTGTTTTTAAGCCTTATGCCCAGGCGGTTCCCGGTGCATTTTCAATCAGCAAAAAGGATAAATCCCCTTGTACCAACGCATGCCCAGGTTCTGTAAATGCACATGGATACGTCACGATGATCGGCCAGGGAAAATATAAAGAAGCCATGGAAGTTATCACCCGTACCCTGCCCATGCCGGGTGTCATCGGCAGGATATGCCCGCATCCGTGCGAGGATGCCTGTCGAAGAGGTGAAGTGGATTCCCCCCTGTCCATTTGTACATTGAAACGGTTTGCGTCCGATCAGGTCGATATCAATGACCTGGAAGTACCCGAAATCACACCCCGGGAAGAAAAAGTGGCCATCATCGGTGCCGGTCCCGCAGGACTGACCGCAGCCTACTTTCTTGCCCTGGAAGGTTTTAAAGTCACTATTTTCGAAGCCCTGCCCGTGGGCGGCGGTATGTTAAGAGTCGGTATCCCTGATTACAGACTGCCGCCTTCGGTTCTTGAAAAAGAGATTGCCTGGATCCGGAAGCTGGGCGTTGAAATCAAATATAACACTGCCATGGGCAGAGACATCACAGTGGATAGTCTTACCGAAGACGGTTTCAAATCGATCTTCTTCGGCATTGGCTGTCACAATAGTATGAAACTGGGCATTCCCGGTGAAGAGGATGTTGAAGGCGTTATTCCGGGTGTTAAGTTCCTCAGAGATGCTGCCTTGGGTGACATGAAAGAAGTTAAAGGTAACGTGGCCATTGTTGGTGGCGGTGACGTGGCCATTGATGCGGCAAGAACAGCGCTCAGGTTAGGTGCCGACAAAGTCAGCATGCTCTATCGAAGAACCGAAGCTGAAATGCCTGCACGTGATGAAGAAATTGAAGATGCCAAAGAAGAAGATGTGGACATTCAATTCCTCAGAGCGCCCATCGAGGCTGTTGCGGAAAACGGCAAGCTGACAGGTGTCAAATGCATTCAAATGGAGCTGGGTGAGCCTGATAAGAGCGGCAGAAGAAGACCGGTTCCCGTTGAAGGCAGTGAATTTATTGTCGAGGCGGACGTGTTGATCCCCGCCATCGGTCAAAAAACCAATGCATCTTTCCTCAAGGAAACAGACGGCATTGAACTCAACAAATGGGGTGATTTTGACGTAGATCCGATCACCTACCAGACCTCCCGGGAAGGCGTATTTGCAGGCGGTGATGCCCAGACAGGCGCATCCATTGCCATCGCAGCTGTCGGGGCGGGCCGGGAAGCGGCCATCTCCATTGCACGCTACCTCAAAGGCGAGGATATGAAAGCGGGCCGGGAAAAACTTGAAATCCCCCAGCAGGATTTCAATGCAATCCCCCAAAAGGCCAAAAAAGTGGATCGGTCCCACATGGCGCGTATCCCCATGGACCAACGTAAATCCGGATTTACCGAAGTTGAACTCGGCTTCACCGAAGAACAGGCAAAACAGGAAGCCAACAAATGTATTAACTGCATGGTTTGCTGTGAGTGTCTGGAGTGCGTGAAGGCTTGTGGTGCAGGCGCCCTTACCTTGGATACGCACAAGGAGAAAGATTGCGAAGTGCCGTTGAATGTGGGCTCTGTTGTTATTGCTTCAGGCTTTTCACCATACGATCCGAGCAAACTGGATTTTTACGGATTTGGTACCCATCCCAATGTTGTCACATCATTGCAATTTGAACGCCTGCTGTCTGCGTCCGGCCCCACGGAAGGTCATGTGGTTCGCCCGTCAGACCATAAGGAACCCAAGAAAATCGCCTGGTTCCAGTGTGTGGGCTCACGTGAGACCAACCGTTGTGACAATGCCCACTGTTCATCGGTATGTTGTATGTATGCCATCAAGGAAGCGGTAATCGCCAAAGAGCACGATCCGTCCCTGGATGTCTCCATCTTCTATATGGATATGCGAACCTTCGGCAAAGAGTTTGAAAAATACTACACCGAAGCCCGCGACAAGCATGGCGTCAAATTTATCAGATCCCGTGTTCATACCATCAAGCCGGTGGGAGATGCAGGAGACCTGGAGATCAGCTATGTAAGTGAAGACGGACAGATGATTGTCGATACCATGGATATGATCGTTCTCTCTGTGGGGCTGGAAACATCTCCTGAACTCTTGGAACTTGCTGCAAAGTTTGACATTGGACTGACCCCGGGCAACTTTGCCCAGACCACATCCATGAACCCTGTGCAGACAACACGGCCGGGTGTATTTGTATGTGGTGCGTTTCAGGGTCCCAAAGACATTCCCCAGGCTGTTGTGGATGCAAGCGCAGCAGCCACGGCAGCAGGCGAAATCCTGGTCTCTGCACGGAACACACTGACAAAAACCAAGGAAGTTGTTCCCGAAATTAACGTAATCGGTGAACGCCCCAGAATCGGTGCTTTTGTATGTCACTGCGGTGCGAACATTGCCGGGGTTGTGGATATTCAAGCTGTTAATGAGTACGTGAAAACCCTGCCGTTTGTGGAATATGTGGAAAGCAATCTTTATTCATGTTCCCAGGATACCCAGTCCAAGATGACTGAGATTATCAAGGAACATAACTTGAACCGGATTGTCGTGGCGGCCTGTACGCCCAAAACCCACGAGCCGCTGTTCCAGGAAACGCTGATCAACGCCGGATTGAACAAGTACCTGTTTGAGATGGTCAACATTAGAAACCATGTATCCTGGGTTCATAAGTCCAATCCCGATCTGGCCACAGAAAAAGCCAAAGAGCTGATTCGCATGTCCGTGACCAAAGTCGGTTTGAAAGCCCCGCTGCAGGAGGCAAAACTGGATGTGGATCAGCATGCGCTGGTCGTAGGTGGCGGCATTGCCGGTATGTCCACAGCCTTGAGTCTTGCACGGCAGGGCTACTATACCCATCTGGTTGAAAAGGAAGATCAACTGGGTGGACAGGCCCTCAACCTCTATAAAACCTGGAAAGGCGAAGACGTTCAGGAAATGCTCAAGGATATGGTTGACCAGGTCTCCTCTGAAGAGAACATCAACGTACATCTGGGCAGCACCATCTCAGACGTGAATGGATTTGTGGGTAATTTCAAATCCGTCATTACATCTAAAGAGGGGGACGAGGTGATTGAGCATGGCATCGCCAACATATCCACTGGTGCAAAAGAATACAAACCCAGTGAATATGCTTATGGCCAAAGCCCGAGAGTGCTCACCAGCCTGGATCTGGATCAGAAAATGCAGACCAATGACGCTATTGTAAATGATGTTGAGTGTGCGGTCTTTATCCAGTGCGTGGGCTCCAGGGAACCGGACAGACCATATTGTTCCAGGGTATGTTGTACCCATTCGGTGGAAAGTGCGTTGGAAATCAAAAAACGCAACCCGGACGCCAATGTATTTATCCTTTACAGAGATATCAGAACCTACGGAGAACGGGAAAGAAAGTACATCGAAGCCAGAAAGGCAGGGGTTATTTTCATGCGCTATTCCGTTGATAATAAACCCACGGTTATGGTCGGCGACGACTGCGTAACAATCCAGACCATTGATCATGTACTGGGCATGCCGGTGGAAATTGAAGCGGACATCTTGACGCTGGCCACAGCCATTGTGCCGAACAAAGAAGAACAATTGGCACAATTTTTCAAGGTCCCCATGAACGATGAAGATTTCTTTATTGAAAGACACGCCAAACTGGGACCCTCGGAATTTGCAACCGACGGAGTCTTCCTGTCGGGCCTTGCCCATTATCCCAAGCCCATTGATGAAGCAGTGGCACAAGGGAAAGCGGCAGCCTCCAGAGCAGTGGCCTTGCTGGCCCAGGGCACAGTGACCACAAACGGCGAGGTGGCAGCGATTGCTCCAATGACCTGCAGCAGCTGCGGGACGTGTGTATCGATTTGTCCCTACTCAGCACCATCTTTCATGGCAGAGGGGCGATTTACAGGAAAGGCTGAGATCAATTCCGCCCTGTGTAAAGGATGCGGACTGTGCGTATCATCCTGCCGCTCAGGTGCAATCCGGCTCAACGGTTATGACAATGACCAGATATTTGCAATGATTGATGCGATTTAACCCGCTTCATAATAAGTAAAAATAGGCGATGAAAGCCATAATATAAAATGGCTTTCATTGCCCCAAAATTCCATAAGTGAAGGAGAAAATAAGACAATGTCAGATTGGGAACCAAAAATCATAGCGTTTCTCTGCAACTGGTGCAGTTACGGGGCCGCTGACCTGGCTGGGGTAAGCCGGATGCAGTACCCCTCCAATATCCGGGTCGTTAGAATTCCCTGCTCCGGCAGGATGTCTCCAAAGTTTATACTTTCCGCGTTTATGAAGGGTGCCGACGGGATCTGGGTCTCCGGCTGACACCCCGGAGACTGCCATTACCTGGAAGGTAATTATTTTGCACGTCGGAAATTCGTATTACTGGCTAATATGATGGAGCACATGGGGATTGAGCGGGACAGACTTCATTTTTCATGGATCTCATCGGCAGAGGCCGGTAAGTTTATCGATGTGGTTCACTCGGTAACCGAATCCGTAAAGGCTCTGGGGCCCATAAATAAATTTGTAAAGAAAGCCGGATAGAGGAACCAACATGTTAGAGTACACAGAGAAAATCAGAGCGTTGTCCTTGAAGCTTCTGGAAGAAAAGAAAGTGGACATGGTCATCGGTTTCCAAAAGGGAACCCTGCCCATGTCAAACGAGCCATACATGGCCAAGCACCCGGATGACGTTAAAAACCTGGTGTGGGACAGCAACTGCGGCATCAACCTGACCAATTACTTGACCGACCGCAAAGAAAAAATTGCAGTCGTGGCCAAAGGGTGTGATTCACGTAACATCACCACCCACATTATCGAAAACAAAATCAAACGTGAACAGCTGGTCATCCTCGGCGTACCCTGTACGGGAATGATCGACCGCAGAAAAGTAAACAACATCGTGGATTTTGAAGTTGTCGATGTTGTTGAACAGGGTGACAGCATTGTCGTTAAAGGCAAAAATGCTGAAAAGACGTTTGCCAAAGCAGAGATTCTCCAAAAGAACTGTGCTGTTTGTGCACAGCGTAATCCCGTAATCTACGATGAACTGGTGGCACCGGAAGTACCAGAGCTTACCGACGTAGACAGGTACGAAGATGTGCGCCAGGTGGAAGCAATGTCAACGGATGATAAGTGGCAGCACTTTGAAGATCTGCTGTCCAATTGCATTCGCTGCTATGCCTGCCGCAATGCCTGTCCGCTCTGCTATTGCCCGACTTGCTTTGTGGATGAATCTAAACCCCAGTGGGTTGGCAAAGGTGATGATCCAAACGACACACGGACGTTTCACTTTCTGCGTGCCTATCATTGTGCCGGAAGATGCACCGATTGCGGTGCGTGCGAACGGGCCTGCCCCATGGGGATAAATATGAGAGAGTTCACCAAGAAACTGGAAAAAGACTGCCAGGAAATGTTCGACTGGCGGGCGGGTCTTACACTTGATGCGCGCCCCCCCCTTGATGCGTTTAATCCCAAAGATCCGGATGCATTTATTAAATAGTGTTTCCGGCCAATGGTAAGGGATTAAACAAAACATATTTTTGATAAGGTCAATTTACTTATGAAGACTATAAAAATCGAAAAAAAAGAGTGGGAACAGGGGCTGGAAAAACTCAAAGAAAGCTATCGGTTGTTCGGACCGATGCCGGATAAAGACTCTCTTGAATTCAAGGAGTTGAATGCCAGTGGCACCCCAGTTATGGAGAGTGGGAATACCAGACTTTCCGTTAAATCAGTGATCTACCCCCAAAGCCAGACCATGTTCACCTATACCTTGGATGAGTCCAAACCGGATCACCACATCATGAAACAGGTTGAACTGAACGGCAAAAAACCAAGAGCCGTTGTTGGGGTTCGCCCTTGTGATGCAGCGTCTTTTAAACTGGTGCGTCGTAATTTTGACTCCCCTGAATATAAGGATCCGTTCTGGGTGGAGCCCTATGAAGATACGACGTTGGTGGGCTATGCCTGTGATGAACCGTCAAGCACCTGTTTTTGCACCTCCGTTGGTTGCGGCCCCTATAATGAAGAAGGGCTGGATCTCTTGCTGTTCAAAGAAGGGGATGATTTTTTTGCCAAAGTCCTGACAAAAAAAGGCGAAGATCTGGCTGCAGCAGCAGGTTGGTCAGCTGATGCGGAATGTGATTTTGAATCACGCAAGACTGCGGCCGAAGAAAAAATCACAGCCAAAATCTCAACTGACGGATTGAAAGAGAAGAAAACGACGGATCTGTTCGAAGCGGATTTCTGGGAGCAAATTGGGTTTTCCTGCTTAAATTGCGGCACCTGTACCTATAGCTGCCCGACTTGCTGGTGCTTTGACATCCAAGATGAAGTCAAGGGAACGGAAGGCAAGCGTATTCGTAATTGGGACAGCTGCATGTACACGCTCTTTACCCTTGAGGGTTCCGGCCACAATCCAAGACCCAATAAAGTTCCGCGGGTCAGACAGAGATTCATGCACAAACTCAAGTATTACGTTGATAAATATGACGCCGGAGTACAGTGTGTCGGATGCGGCAGATGTATTCAACTGTGCCCGGTCAACATCGACATCCGGGAGGTCTGTGAAACCATGAGAAACTATACGCCTGCACCCCAGGAAGCGTAAAAGGAGAGATACTGTGCAGAATCCATATTTGCCATATCCTGTCCGGATTGATGAAATCATCACGGAAACAGAGGATAAAAATTTAAAGACATTCAAATTTGTCTTTTTAAATCCCGAGGATGAGGAGAATTTTTCATACCAGGCCGGTCAATTCGCAGAACTCTCAATCACCGGTAAAGGAGAGATCCCCATTGGTATTGCCTCATCTCCCACGGAAAAAGGCTTTGTAAAGTTCACAGTTAATAAAACCGGAATGGTGACCGAGTATTTACACAACATGAAGGTTGGTGATGTCATGGGTATCCGCGGCCCCTTGGGCAACAGCTATCCATGGGAGACCCTTGAAGGCAAAAACGTGGTGATCATTGGCGGCGGGTTTGCATTCACGACACTGAGATCATCCATCGTATACATGCTGGAAAACCGTGATAAGTTCGGTGAAATCAACGTCATTTACGGAGCAAGATCTCCAGGCCTGTTACTGTATCAAGATGAACTTAAAGCCTGGGAAGCTGCCGGCGACATTAAAATGCACATCACCGTGGATTCCACGGATGATCCAGACTGGAAGTATAATGTCGGATTTGTGCCCAATGTTGCGGGAGAAAAGGCGCCACCGGCAGATGAAAACACCTATGCCATTGTCTGCGGCCCCCCGATTATGATTAAGTTCACCCAACCGGTGCTTGATAAACTCGGTTATGCCCACGATCACATTATCAACTCCCTGGAAAAACGCATGAAATGCGGTATTGGTATCTGCGGTCGCTGCAATCTTGGAGACAAATTTATCTGTAAAGACGGACCGGTATTTACCTTGGAAGAGTTGAACGCCCTTCCCAATGAGTAAGTGTAATAGTGATTAAACTGATATTCCTGTTATTGAAGGCTATATTTTAAAGAGGATTTGGAAGTTTTTTAAGACATGAACAGGATACTGAATTTTGAAGAATTCTTTATCCTGTTCATCTTTTCAATCCAAGCAATCATGTTCTGAAAATCTTGAATAGGTATAACGTCTCTCCTTATTAATCCCCCACCCAAACCCATCACACGCTCGAATTATTACATTACTGTAATCAATTTACTCCATTTATGTTATTTCTATGAAACAAACTATCTTTAATTTCTTGGCAACAGCACCCGAATAAAATTGTTTATTGCAACAAATAGTTATCATTTTAGCATATTACAAAAACACACCCCATCTATGGTCCGTATTTTGCTCAAGGGTATTTTTGCGTTTACATTAAACCTATTACCTATTTGCCCTTAGGAAATTAGCATGGTAGCAAGAACAAGCCATTCTCACCCGCTCCAAATTGCTGAAGTTCAGGCCGGCACCGACAGTGGAAAGATTGGGATCACTTTTTGTCCAGGAAAACATGATCTCTATGCTGTAACAGGTGTTTGGGCCAGAAATCTGGATCTTGATTTAGATGTAATAAAAGAGTGGGGTGCAAGTCTCGTACTTACGTTATTGGAAACGGCCGAAATGATAGACCTAAAAGTTCCGACATTGGGAGAGGAAATAGAAGCTCGAGGAATGAAATGGGCTCACTTACCTATTATAGATTATTCTGTGCCTGATGATAAATTTGAGCAACACTGGCTTATGTATGGTAAAGAAATCCGCCATCGTTTATGTCAGGGTGAGAATATATTGGTTCACTGCAAAGGCGGCCTGGGAAGAGCCGGAATGATATCCGCGCGTATATTGGTCGAGTTAGGTACTGAACCGGAAAAGGCCATCAGAATGGTGCGCAGAGCACGAAGCGGTGCCATTGAAACTTACACTCAGTTGGCATTGGTAAAACAAACGACAGTGATTAATGAAGATCCTTAAAAATGGATTCAAAGATAGATCCAATTGATATTAGCGGCATGGAGCGGGTTGGCGGGCAATTAGGAACTAACCCTGCAGGGATATACAGCGATAGTAACGGGCTGAAATATTATGTAAAAATGCTGGAGACCCCCATACATGCCCTCAATGAATTTTTGGCGGCAAAACTTTATCAGTTAGCCGGAGCACCGGTTTTTAATTACCTTCATAGTATAGATTCTTGTCAAATCGCAACCCGCTGGGTAGAACTTGATAAAAAAAATCTCTCACAGTTCTCAGAACTTGAACGTAGAGAAGCCCAGCATTGGTTTGCCGTCCATGCCTGGACAGCGAACTGGGATGCCGCGGGGTTTGCCGGTGACAACCAGGGTATTGCCAATGGTAAAGTGTTAACGCTGGATGTCGGCGGCGCACTTGAGTTTCGTGCTTATGGAGATCCAAAAGGAAAAGCTTTTGGATCCCAAGTTGAAGAGCTGAATGTAATGCGCAATGATCAAAATAATCCCCATGCAATGAAACTGTTTTCTGATATGACGCCTGAACAGTTACATGATTCGATTAAATCTGTAACTAAGATTTCAGATGAAAAAATTAGTGCTGTGATCATCGAAAATAGCGGTAGTGAAAAATTAGTGGATAAAATGATTGCCCGCAAAGCGGATATGAATTTCAGATTGAAAACATTGTAGGAATGTATCCCTGTTATACAAAAAAATATTCAATGATATTCAGGCTCGTCAGGCCTGATTGTAAATCAGGCAGAACTAACAAAAATAGCCAAAACCCCAATGCCAGACATCACAGCGGTTATTTATAGACATATCTGTCGCTTTGCTATTCCTCAGAAATATCATTATCCGGATAATATTTATCCATACAGTCGTCGCATATCCCGTGACTGAACTCTGCTTCAGAATGATCATGGATATAGGATTCAATCTGGGTCCAATACCCTTTATCATCACGAATTTTTTTGCAATGCGAACAGATGGGCAAAAGACCACTTAAAGTCTTAACCTTTTCCTGTGCTCTTTTAAGCGAAGTGATATCTTCTAATATTATAATGATTCCATCAAATTTGCCGCTTATATCTAAACTTTTAGAGAACTTTATGCTGTAGATAAAGGATTGTTGATTTAAGGCAATTTGTTTTTCGAAAATCAATGAATCAAGATTGTTGTCTACATAATTATTAATTTCATGTTCAAGCCACGGCAAAAGTTCAGACAGGGCTGCGCCACCAAAACATGAAGGATCTATAGGCTTATCTTCATCCAGATGTTGCTCTATTTCCAACTGGCGATCTCTACTTAGACAGTAATATTGAGACCCTGGTAAAATATTTGCTTTAAATAATTCAGCAGCCAAAAGGTTCATGTTATCAATCTTTTTCGCACGATTCAGAATTATCACTGGATTTGGAATACTTTCAAATATGGTCAGATATTTATTTTTTTCATTCGTCATCATTCGATTATTGATTTGAAGTTCCAGGATGGCATTATCACCTTTCGAACCTGACCACTCCACACAAAAGCCAATCTCAATGCGATCAAATATCCTGTTTAAAGATAATTCATAATCCCTAAGGACGGTCCGATCCGTTATTTTATCGTGGACTAAATCAATATAGGACTGTCGATAATACTTCATTA
Source organism: uncultured Desulfobacter sp. (assembly GCF_963664415.1). Lineage (NCBI taxonomy): Bacteria > Pseudomonadati > Thermodesulfobacteriota > Desulfobacteria > Desulfobacterales > Desulfobacteraceae > Desulfobacter > uncultured Desulfobacter sp. The sequence continues at coordinate 472,719 of NZ_OY761440.1, forward strand.
ACCCAAGAAACATGTTTAGACTAACTCCTCTTTCTCTATGTTTTTGTGCTTCAACAATGCCAAACATAGCGATTGGGTCATCATTCATATCTTCTTCTGGGGTTAATTCTGGAACAGTCGTATTTGCTTTAAGCCCTTGTAGAATGGAGCCAGTTAAGCCTGATATCGATAGTCGCCAAGCTTCCTTTAAAGTTGACGTGTAAGCTGAATACCCTTGCTTTAATGCATACTCAAGTATTCTGCTCATCAACCATTCTTCATTGTCTAGGAAGATTGACTCTAATAGTTTATATTTTGATTGTTTATTTTCATGTTGTGTTTTTTTCATACTTCTTATTTTACACAAACCAACGCTGAAAAACAATAATCCAAAAACTCAGCTAATAAGAACCCACAACATAATGGTATACAGGCTTGCCCAAGCCTATCTGAGAGCAGCATTCAATAACAAAAGAAGCCAACGCCCTTACTGGAAAGGGTTTTAGGCGTAAGCGGTCAAAGGACCCCATCTACAAATCGTTAACGCGACATGAAAAGATGAGCCAATTTCAATTAGCAAAGGTTCATCATATGTCAGCAACAAAGAAGAAAAACCAAAAGCTTACCAAATTTTGGGAGCACCGATATGCGCAAGTCCATTGATGGGTTATCCATACTTGTGAGCGAAAAGTTAAATTTGGATCCACTCTCAGGACACATGTTCGTATTCTGTAATCGGAAACAGAACATATTGAAAATCCTGTATTGGGATCGCAATGGATTCTGTCTTTGGCACAACTACTTGTCTTCACACTACACCGCCTTCGGTTCCAGATCAGTGTTTTTAAGAAGATTAAATGCATCCAAATGGTCATATATGACACACCTTTGGTGTGGCGGGACGGATCAGGGGGATAACAAAAAAAACACGCCAGAAGGTAGCGGGCTGCAACGGGATTGTCAATTCATCAATGTTGTATGATGTCATCGGGATTCTGGCCCTCGTTACCGAGGGAACCGTATCCGTCCCGGTGAATGCCTGCGTTCACATCCAGACCAAAGGCATTAACCGGATCAGCCCCATGCAATTGGGACCTATGATGCGCAGCCCGAAGCGATAGGCGATTTTCTGATTTTTACCCTTGGAATCCATTATTGATTGTCATTTTTGCTGTCATTGGTCATCCGATTCATTTTTTTCTTTGTTTTTTTCATCATGCCCTCCCATGGCTTTCCTGTCAGTGTCACACCATTGCCGCTGCGCAACAATGGATGAGCTCACATCATGGCTCTGAGTTCTTCCCCCCGGACGGTTTCCTGGATAGCGAGAAGTGCGGCCAGTTTATCCAGCAGCCACCTTTTGTCTGAAAGGATCTTTTGCACCCGCAGATGCGCCTCTTCCATCATCAGTGAGACCGCTTCATCCATCCGGGCCGCGGTTTCCTCACTGTAATTTTTCTCGGAAGAATAGCCCTGGGGCAGAAACATGGGGGTTCGGGGACGGTCATAACTGACAAGACCGATCTTTTCATTCATGCCGTATTCCGCCACCATGGACCGGATGATGTCCGTTGCCCGCTGGAGGTCATTTTGGGCCCCGGTTGATGTCTCGTTAAATACCAGCTCTTCTGCTACCCGGCCGCCCAGAAGCACGGCCAGCCGGTCAAGCAGTTCAGACCGCGTCATCAGGTATCTGTCTTCGGTGGGTTGCTGCTGGGTGTATCCCAGGGCTGCGATCCCCCGGGGAAGAATGGATATCTTATGGACAGGGTCGGCAAGGGCAACGGATTCGGCCACAATGGCATGGCCGGACTCATGAAAGGCCACAATTTCTTTTTCACGGGCATTCATCACTCGGTTCTTTTTTTGAAGCCCGCCGATCACCCGATCGATGGCCTCGTCAAAATCACTGGGTTCCACCATGTCCTTGTTGCTTCTGGCCGCCAGCAGGGCACTCTCATTGACAATATTGGCAAGATCCGCACCCACAAAACCGGGGGTGCGGCCGGCGATCTTGGAAAGATCCACATCATCCCCCAGAACCACCTGTCTGGAGTGTATTTTCAGAATGGCTTCCCGGCCGTTGATATCCGGCCGGTCCACCAGGACCTGCCGGTCCAGGCGCCCGGGTCGCAGGAGTGCCGGATCCAGGATTTCCGGCCGATTGGTAGCGGCCATGATGATGACCCCTTTATTGGTATCAAAGCCGTCCATCTCCACCAGAAGCTGGTTCAATGTCTGCTCCCGTTCGTCATGGCCTCCCATGGCATTCATTCCCCGGGCCTTGCCCAGGGCATCCAGCTCGTCGATAAAGATGATGCATGGGGCCTGGGCTGCGGCCTGGGAGAAAAGATCCCGGACCCTGGCCGCGCCGACCCCCACAAACATCTCCACAAACTCAGAGCCGTTGATGCTGAAAAAAGGCACCTTTGCCTCACCTGCCACCGCCCTTGCCAGAAGGGTTTTACCGGTTCCAGGCGGTCCCACCAGAAGGACGCCTTTGGGGATCCGTCCCCCCAGTTTCTGGAATTTTTCCGGGGTGGTTAAAAAATCCACAACCTCTTCCAGTTCCTCCCGGGCCTCGTCAATGCCGGCCACATCCTCAAAAGAGACCCGGGTGTCGCTCTCTGCAAAAATCTTGGCCTTATTTTTACCAAAGGACATCACCCCTGAGCCGCCGCCCATATTTTTTGCGGTGAACCGCCAGATCAGAAAGAGAAAGCCAAGGGGCAGAACCCAGGACAAAAGGATGCCCCATAATCGGTTCTCGGTCCGGCCAGAATATTGGATCTTGCGCTCATCCATCTCTTTTGCAAGGCCCGGATCATTCACCCGGACGGTAACAAATTTCTGCCCCTGTACGCCCTTGAGAATACCTTCAATCTTCTCGGGACCTATCAGAATGTCATCCACGCTGCCCTCGGCCATGGCCTGCTTGAAACGGCTGTAGGGAATCGTCTCTGTCTTAGGAGCAAAAAAAGACTGCTGCAGATAGACAAGCCCCCAAAAAATGATGAGAACCGTCCAGAAATTTAAAAGAGGCGCCCCGGGTTTCTTGTCTGATGCGGCCTGTGTTCGACCAAAGAGGCTGCGCAATTTTTCCTGGATGGTGTTAATCGGATTGGGTTTGTTTGACATGGACTGAATCCTTTTCAGCAATCATAGACAACGCAGTTTCTACCACTGGACTTGGCCTTGATCCTACTATGTTTTCTTTTTCCACGGAAGTCCGATCCAAGTTCTCCCACGGCCGGACCGATTTACTGTTTGCTCCGGATGCAGCGGTTGGGGGCGGAAGTGCTTTTACCCCGCCGCCACCAGGACCTGGGCCGGGCGCAGCAGTTTGCCGTGATATAAATATCCTTTTCTTTCAACCCTTACCACGGTATGGGCAATTGCTGCAGGATTCCGGACCACTCCGAGGGCGTCATGGATCTTCGGGTCAAACACGGCGCCTAAAGCCTCAATTGGCTGGACCTCATGTTTGATAAAAAACTGATCCAGAATGCCTTTGAGCCCTTGGATTCCCTGGAAGATATTGCGGCTGTCATCTTCACTTGAGATATGGTTCAAAGCAAGATCCAGCCCGTCAGCCAGCTTGATCACATCTTTGAGCAGTTCTGTTCTTTGCCCCTCTATTTCAAGAGCGGAGGCGCGTGCCAGGCGCTTTTTCGTGTTTTCCAGATCAGCGAGCAGATAATAATATTTCTCCTCCCAGTCAGATGCCGGATCTGAGGTTTGCGCCTCCGGCCCCCTCAGCCCTGAAAATTCATCTTCCAGGCCGTAGCCGGGTTTGGAATAAGAATCTTTCAGTGTAGCATAGATTTTTTTTTGAATTTTATTGACCATCTTTACTCCTTATATAGATATAACGTTCACAGATTTTCCGGTAATGATACCCGTATATGGATAAGGTAACGGCCACAGAAATCAGCCGGGGTTTTCTAAGGAGGGTCCACAGAATCAGCTGCCAATAGCAGAACCGCTCTTTTCCCAGGATACCCAGCCTGAGGCTTGCCCTGAAAAAAGAGAGAAACCGCTGGAAGTCCAGGGGCTGGAACACCTCCGGGGGCGTGAGGGCACGCAACTGCGTCCTTACCCGCCGGTAATAGTTTGCCGGGGAATAAATCTGTTTCATGATCCGTTGATACCCCTTTGACAGCGCCTCCATTCCCATCCGGGGCAGAATATTGGTTGTGCCGTCCACATTATCTCCGGTAAATGGCCTGACTACCCGGCTCTGGCGCTGAAGCCTGTCAAACAGACGGGTTCCGGGAGGGGCCTGAAGCATCCCCACCATGGCCATGACGATTCCACTGTTCTGGATAAAATCGATCTGGCGTTGAAAAATGGAGGGCGGGTCACTGTCAAATCCCACGATAAACCCGCCCATCACCTGCAGGCCGCTGCGGTGGATGATGGCCACGCTTTCAAGCAGATCCCTGTTTTTATTCTGGATTTTATGGCATTCGCTCAAGGCGGTTTCATCCGGGGACTCGATGCCGATGAAGACCGAGTCAAATCCCGCCTTTACCATCAGGGAAAGCAGGTCCGGATCATCGGCCAGGTTGATGGAACATTCCGTGAAAAAGACACATCCCTTTTTCTCCTTGCGCCATTGGATCAGGGCCGGAAGCAGATGGTCTTTCAGAAATCGCTTGTTGCCGATAAAATTATCATCCACAAAAAATATGCTGCTTCTCCAGCCCATATCATAGATACGGTCCAGTTCCCCAATGATCTGGCCGGGGGTTTTCAGCCGGGGCTTGTGTCCGAACAATGCGGTGACATTGCAAAAATCGCAGTTAAAGGGGCACCCCCTGGAAAACTGGATGCTCAATGCGGCATACCGGTTTACCTTCAACAGATGCCACAGGGGAACCGGCGTCTCACTAAGGTCACTGAACTCTCCCGCCCGATAGATCTTTTTTGCCTGGCCCTTTTCCAGGTCTGATAAAAACAGGGGCAGTGTCAGCTCTGCTTCATCCAGCACCAGGTGATCCGCAGTCCCGAATTGCTCCGGTTCAGCAGTGAAAAGAGGACCGCCGCAAACGATGGGCACCGGCAAGGCTTTGCACCGGTCAATAATCCGGCAGGCGGATTCGCGCTGAACCGTCATTCCACCCATAAAGACCATGTCCGCCCATAACAGGTCCGTGTCGCTCAGACGTTCCACATTGGTATCCACAAGTTTCTTGGACCATTTTTCGGGCAGCAGCGCAGCCACCGTCAGAAGGCCCAATGGAGGAAAAGCGGCTTTTTTGCCGATGAAACTGACCGCATGATTAAAGGACCAGAAAGTGTCAGGAAATTCGGGATAAATCAGTAAAATATTCATTTGGGACCTCCTTTTACCCGTTTTTCCGGGGCGGGATTGCTGTAACCTGATAGAGCAATCATTGTGCCAGGGGACGGGTCGGGGAAGTCATTCTATGATGATGCCGGAATTTAAGGAGTAACACTCAAAGGAGGGGAGCTTGTTTAAGGAGGTCGGATGGCCTCAAAGGCGGTCGTATTTGTTCAATTGGTCATATGGTGCCTTTTAAGGTTCCTGTTTTGGAATCAGCTGCAGGATCGCAAAAGGATCGGCCACAAGAAAAAATAGGCCTCATTGGGAATCAAAGGGAAGGCGCTCGGGAGGAACAATGGAGAGTTTGCGCATGCGGGCACGCAATGTGCTGCGGTTAAGGCCTAAGATCTGGGCGGCACTGTTCTTGCCGCTGACTTTCCAGTGGGTCTGTTCGAGTACGCGGATGATATAATCGCGTTCAACCGCCTCCAGGGTTTTAAAGTCTTTGCTCAAATGCCTGTAGGATTTTTCCAGATCATCCGCCAGATGGAGTTTAGGGCTTGATGAATTAATCACTGCCCGTTCAAGGACATTTTCCATCTCCCGGACGTTTCCCGGCCAGTGATAATTTGAAAGGGCATTCATCACGTTTTGGGGAACCACCTTGATCTGTTTTCCCAGTCTCCGGGATATTTTTTTAATATAAAAATCTGTCAAGAGGGGGATATCCTCTTTTCTTTCACGCAGCGGCGGCATGGTAATGGGAAAGACATTGAGCCGGTACCACAGATCTTTTCTGAAACGCCCTTTTTCAACTTCATCCTCAAGGTTCCGGTTTGTCGCGGCAATGATCCGTACATCCACCTTGGTAGTGCGAGAACTGCCCAATCGCTCGAATTCACCGTCTTGAATGACCCTGAGCAGCTTTGGCTGCAATTCCAGAGGCAGTTCTCCGATTTCATCCAGAAACAGGGTGGCTTTGTCAGCAATTTCAAATCGCCCTTTTTGGTTGCGGTCGGCCCCGGTAAACGCTCCTTTTTCATGACCGAAAAGTTCGCTTTCTATAAGATTTAAGGGTAATGCCGCACAATTGATTTTGACCAGTGCCCGGTTTTTCCGGTTGCTGTTGCTGTGAATTGCCCGGGCCACAAGCTCTTTACCTGTCCCTGTCTCACCGAGAACCATCACCGTTGTGTTGCTTTGGGCAATCTGCTCAACTTTGAAGAGCACATATTTAAGCCCGTCACTCTGGCCGATAATGCTCTCGTGATTATGTTCCAGCTTAATTTCTTCTTTAAGATACGCCTGTTCATCTTCAAGTTGCTTTTTCAGTACTTCGATTTTCTTTAAGGATTTTTCGACAATTCGTTTTTCCTCTACGGTTTTCTGTTTTTCTAAAACAAGCTGTTCGGTCCTTTTTTTTACGATATCCTCAAGATTCCGCTTGTAATGCTCTTTTTCGGTCACATCCTCAATGGCCAGCAGAATCAACTCCACTTTTTTGAAATCGTTATAAATTCTTCGGGCATTCAGATGCATGATTTTTGGCCCGATGCCTTCAAAGGAATGCTCCACTTCGAAATCATTGAACACGGTGTTTTCAGGGAGGATCTTCTCAAGTAATTCTCTGAGTCTGGGGATATTCCACTGCCCGTTGCCAAGGTCATAAATTAAAACGCCCTCTGTCTCTTCCTGCTTGGCACAAAAGGCCACGTAAAACGCATGATTTGCTCTGACAATTTTTAAATCGGCATCAAGAACCACGAGCGGTTCACGCACTGAATTGAGAATATTAGTGAAAATGTCTAAAAAGTTTTGCATATATGAATCCTAACATGTTTAGACTACAATACATCTAATAGGAAATTATTTAAATATTGTCAAAGTCTGAGCCCCTGTATTGGTTCTGATTGCTGTATGAAGTACCCAAGCGGCGAATAATGATTTAAGGGCACCTCGAATAATCCGGTGCTGAGTTAAATTTTTGAGAAATTATGGAATCCACGAGTAAAATTCATTTCCATGCCCTAAGTTTGGCTGCGAACGTCTCCCACAAAAAGTTCGTCAGAGGGATCGAACGACCTCGGCCGTCCATTATCCCGTCAGACTCCTTTTTATAGTCGGGCGACAACCCCAGACTATCTGTTACTCCAGAGCATTTCCAACACTAAAGCTCTCCCTCCAGATCGTGAGTGGCCTGAGCACTGGAAAAAAAAGTTAATGCCTTTATTGACAGGCCTGTTGACGACACATAATAGATAGTCCACACGCTAACACAAAATTCAGTGGCGGGCGATAGCCCGTCCACTGCAATGACTGGTTAAACGGCGTTTAGTTCATTCTCTTTATCGGTTCAGAAATTGTCAGAAAGTAAATCATCACACACAAAGTGACAGCCGCTGTTGTTATGAATGCTGTTGTCGCACCGCACTGAAACCAAATCAGTCCTGTCAGCGAACTTGCCAACATAGTGCAAATACTTTGAAGTCCTGAATATGTCCCGATTGCTGTTGCGGTATCTTTTTTGTCGGTGATGATTGAAATCCACGCTTTTGAAATTCCTTCTGTTGCTGAGGCATAGATGCCATACAGAAAAAACAGTCCGAAGAAAAGATAGCGATTTGTATTCACAGACATCCCGAAATACACTGTTGCAAACAGAGCAAGTCCGATAACAAAGATTGTTTTTATTCCGACCCTGTCGGCTATGATGCCGATAGGAAAAGCAGACAGGGCGTAAATAAGATTGTAAAAAATATAGACCCCGATTATCATTGTATCATCAAGCCCTGATTCTTTTGCTTTCAGTAAAAGAAAAATATCCGAACTGTTGAACAATGTGAAAACAAGAAGTCCGGTAACAACCTTTTTATAATTTGTCGGGCTGACGCTCCAATAGTTCAGGAACGAAAAAAGAGGTGGTAATGTTTTCTGCTTCGGTTCATCAGTTTTTTTATCCTTCAAATAAAATGATGCAGAAATCGCAAACAGTCCGGGAATAAAAGCTATAAAAAAGAGTGTTCTGTAATCTTGCGGATAAAAATACAGGTAAATCAATGCCAGCGACGGCCCGAGAACCGCTCCCAAAGTGTCCATAGAACGATGAAAGCCGAACACCTTGCCTTTTGTTTCCTGCGTTGCTTCGTCAGAGAGCAAAGCGTCTCTCGCACCTGTCCTGATACCTTTTCCGAAACGGTCAATCGTTCGTGCCAAAAATATCCAAAGCGGATAAATGAAGACTGCCATCATAGGTTTGGATACCGCACTGAAAGCATAACCGATTTGCACAAAAGGAACTCTTCTGCCGGATAAGTCTGACAGTTTTCCGAAATATCCTTTGCTCATTCCTGCCGTGGCTTCGGCTACACCTTCAAGTATTCCGATTAACACAATTGAAAAGCCGATTGTCTTTAAGTAAATCGGCATAATCGGATACAGCATTTCACTTGCCGTATCCGTCAGCAGACTGACCAGTGATAAAACCCAAACTGTCCGTGTGATATGTTTCAAGTTTACGTCTTTGTCTCTCAGTTATATGTGTTGTTTAACCGGTACCTATATGCTCATTGCCGTTTAACGCCGCATTCACCGCACGAGCGCAGCGAGTCCGGTGCAATGCCTTGGTCAAGTAGCCCGAGGGACCTTCCCCCCCAGGCTCTCACAGGTAGGGTAGACTTGGGGTCAAACCTTGAATTTATCCATTACTCTTTGATAAATAATTGCAAAATCAGTTTCAGCCCCTTTTTTTAAACTTTCATTGATACAGCTTAACCGTTTACTGACCGAGGAATACGTCAGCCCTACCAACTCCCCGATTTGCTGATTGCTGTATTTTCCGGTCTGTAACAAAATTTTTATCACAACATCCCGTTTATCCCGGTTCGCTCCAGTAAGCCGCCCTGCTGATCTTAATGTTTCAATATCACAGTCTAACGCATTGCAAATTTCTTTGATTAATGCATCCGGATTTTCCGACCTCAGCATCTGATTCAACTGTGGCAATTCCCTGTCCGGTTTGTCTGATAGATATTTCGCCTTAATTCGTTCAACAAATGCCTGAGAACCGTAAATCAAACCGTGTTTCACATCTTCCCAAATGGATAAATCTTCATCACTGTACTTTTTTACTTTGCGGCGGTAATTCGTATATTGTTCTTTTCCTGATCCGAAATGGGATAAAAGCATTTGTGTGTTCAGCCACTCCGGTTCTTCTTTTCCATAGGCATAAAACTGATAGCTGCTCCAAGGATAATCCGAAAGGCGTTCCACCATTTTTGCCCGGAGTGGATTGCGATGGATGTAGCAAGACAAATTTATTAAATATGAATCATTCTGTACGAGGATACTTTTAAAGCGGCCCTGGAATAGATGACCGGATTGCATATGCCGGATATTGAACCGTCTCGTATAGCTCGTCCCCAACCATTGCATGGCACGGGAAAGGTTGGACTCTTCGGTTTTTAGCAGGAGGTGATAGTGATTCCCCATCAGAACGTAAGCATAGATGACAATAGAAAACCGATCCACCATTTCCTCAAGAAGTTCTAAAAAATCCTCGCGGTCTTCCTCTGATCGAAACACATCCTTGCGGTTGTTACCTCTGGAAAGCACATGATAACATGCGCCTTCAAATTCTATTCTCAGTGGCCGGGCCATGCGATCGAACTTACAGGCGATATTCTTGTTTGTCAATCAATAATATAAAATTCAAGGTTTGACCCCATTTCCCATGACCCCATTTCTTACCATTTCATTAGGACAATATCAGGTATTTCTTGATTTGCCGGGTCATTAATGGTACCCCGAAGCCTATTTTAAAAGAAAGGATTCGATCATGACAGCACATACCCTATCAGTGGATGGTAGATTTGCCGTGTTTGAGGATCTTGGCATCCGGGAGTATGTGCAGGTTCTTGACCTTCAGACCACTGCCCGGGAAAAGATGATCCGGAACCCGGGTCACAGTGACCGGGTTTTCTTTGTCCAGCACCCTGCGGTTTACACTTTAGGCAAAAGAGGGGGGCGCGAAAACCTTGTGGTCTCCGAGGAGTTTCTGGCTGAAAAAGGTATTGAGATTGTCCGACCGCCAGAGGCGGAAATATCACCTTTCACGGACCTGGCCAGGCGGTGCTCTACCCCATAATCAATTTGGAGCAATCCAGGATCGGGGTGGCCGACTTTGTCCATGGCCTTGAGGAAATTATGATGAGAACGGCTCGGCAGTTTGGTGTAGAGGCGCGAAGGGACCCGAAAGCTTCCATGGAACGGGTGAAAGCGTTGTTTTTTAAATTTTTTTGCCAAATTTTTAATTTTAACAAAAAAGGGGCAAACCCATGAATACCCATTGCAACGGCCACAAAGAGATTACTTCTTCCGGTGACATCCGGAAAGGTAAGCCCAGGTGGCTGAAAAAACGCATGCCCAAAGGTGGAGAGTATCAGCGGGTTACCCGGCTTTTATCCGAAGCAGGTCTTTATACCGTCTGCCAGGAAGCGGCCTGCCCCAACATGTTTGAATGCTTTGCAAAAAATACCGCCACCTTCATGATCCTGGGCGCCAACTGCACCCGGAACTGCAGGTTTTGCAATGTGACCTCAAATCCGCCGACGCCGGTTAACCCGGATGAACCCAAAAGGGTGGCCAAGACCGTACTCAAACTGAAACTGACCTATGTGGTTGTCACTTCCGTTACCAGGGACGATCTTCCCGACGGCGGAGCGTCCCATTTTGCACACGTGATCCGGGCGATTAAACAGGCCGGTCCCGGCATCCGGGTGGAAGTTTTGATCCCGGATTTCCAGGGAGATATCAAGGCTCTTGAAACCGTAGCAAAAGCAGAACCGGACGTGATCAACCACAACATAGAGACGGTTAAAAGTCTTTATTCCAGGGCCCGTCCCCAGGCCCAATACCAGCGATCCCTTGATTTGATTCGAAATGTGACAGAGCGCTTTCCCGGCCTGCCGGCAAAGTCGGGCCTCATGGTTGGCCTGGGCGAAACATTGGAGGAACTTAAGGCCACTTTTCAGGACCTTTACGATCACGGCTGCAATATTCTCACCGTAGGCCAGTATCTTCAGCCCACAAGAAACCACCTTCCCGTGGAAAAATTCTACAGTCCGGAAGAGTTTGAACAACTTGACCGCATGGCCCGTGACATTGGATTCGAACAGGTGGCTGCCGGCCCCTTTGTCAGAAGTTCCTACAAGGCCGGGGAGTTGTTCGAAACACCCAAGACAAAGGGATAGGGACACCTGGGTTTAAAGCCACCATCTCCCGGTTTGAATGGGACGGGGGGGGGGCAGGCTTGGCTACGAAATCCGCTATACCCGTCGAACCGGCGTTACCGACAAAATTTTGTCCTGGGAGTGGATATTGGCTTCAACGCCATACACATTTTTAATATTTGATGCGGTTATTGTCTCTTGGGCAGAGCCGTTTGCATATACCTTTCCCGCATAAAGCATAAGAATCGTGTCCGCATATCGGGCGGCCAGATTAAGATCATGAACCACCATAATTACAGCAATGTTCTGACTACATACAAGGCTGTAAATAATCTCCATGATTTCCAGTTGATGAGAAATATCAAGAGAAGAGGTGGGTTCATCAAGAAGCAATAATCGGGGCTTTTGAGCTAATGCCCGGGCGATTAATACGCGTTGCTGCTGTCCGCCGGAGAGCCTGTTAAACTCAACCATTGCCAAATCATCCAGACCCATCAATTGAAGGATTTCCGCCACAATATCAATGTCTTCATCACTGCATCGCCAGAAATAATGGGGTTTTCTTCCCATCAATACCGTATCGAAAACCGTGGTTGAAAACAATTGGCCTGAAGATTGGGGGACATACCCTATCAATTTTGCAATTTCTTGCCGGTTTAATGTGGCGTACTCTTTTCCATTGAAAAATATGTTCCCGGATTGAGGAATCAGCAGTCTGTCTATACATTTTACCAAAGTGCTTTTTCCGGTTCCGTTAGGGCCTACGATGCATTGGATTTGTTTTTCATCCAGACTAAAGCTGATCCCCTTGAGCACATCTTTACCTGGATAGGAAAAGTATAAATTCTCAACATGAATTTTCATGCAGTGTCTCCGTTCCTTTTTAAAATAAGATAAACAAAGAGCGGTACACCCAAAAAAGCGGTTACGGCCCCTACCGGAAGAATGATCGGAGGGATTATCGTTCTTGCCAGGGTATCGGAAAAGACCAGGAGCACGGCACCGATCAAACCGGATGCCGGAATCAATATCCGGTTGTCGATTCCTATGATCATTCTTGCGATATGGGGCGCAACAAGACCTATAAACCCAATCGTTCCTGTAAAGCTGACAATTGCGGCAACCATAAAGGTACACACGGACAGTGCAAATATCCTCGTCCTTTGGACGTTGATACCAAGGCTTTTTGCACCGGCATCCCCGGTGTTCATTATATTCAGGTCACAGGATTTCCAAATCAGCAGTGCCTCGCCTGCACATATTATTGGTGCAGCAATTGAAAGTTTGCGCCAGTCCGCTTTGCCAAGATCTCCAATAGCCCAGAAAACCGCAGCCTTAACCGCATCGGCATTTCCAAAATACTGGATTATCGTCATCATGGCCTGGAAAAAGAATAAGAGTGCAAGCCCAGTTAGAATCATAGTCTCGGTGCCTGCACCCCGCCTGCCCGACAGAATCAATATCAGCCCCGACGACAAACAAGAAAACACAAATGCGTTCCCGATTATCATATTGGGGCCATCCATAATGCCTACACCAAGTACTATGGCAAGTGATGCACCGAAACCGGCGGCTGAAGAAATGCCCAGCATATATGGGTCGGCCAGAGGATTGCAAAGGATCACCTGCATCACAGCACCGGTCGAACCCAGCGCAATACCAGCCAACACACCCATCAATATTCTTGGCAGTCTTAAGTTCCAGATAATAATATCAACATGGCCGGCATCGGTTCCTCCTAAGATTAACGGGAAAAATTTTCTGAATATAGCCGCATACACATCCATAAATTTTATATCAGCAGATCCGCAGGCAACAGCAAAACCGATCAACAGAATAACAACAGGAATCAATATACCGACAAAAAGCCGTTTCCGAGCTCTATGCCGGTTATACTGCTCTTTTAAATGCAATTTTCGGTTTATTAAAGAATCTACACTCAAAATTAAGCCTCATGGGAATATAATGTTAGCGGCCACGGGTACATCGTCTTTATAACTGCGGATAGTAAAGGACCCCTTGTTTTTTCAAATCAATGTCAACGTGAAGAAAATCATCTAAATATTGTTGATGAAGGGCTCTTGGATCCATATCTTCAAAGCGCTCAGGATGGAACCATTTCGCCATATACGCCATAAGGATTATACCGCGGGGTGAAGTGGAAAGCCTTGCATCAAAAAGGAAGACCTTGCTGTTTTTTACAGCACGGCTACCGGCAAATACATCCATGTTGGAAATTTCGGCGGCCAGTCTTGCGGCATGTGTAGAATCTTTCACATCATAACCCAAATAACCGGGGTACAGCTTTTCCCAAACCATCCAGATCAGGTTATCGTAATTTCGGGTAAGAAGCCATTCGTGATCAAACTCCTGGATAAAGACACCGGCCAGATTTGCTGACACATTTCTGCCTCCGGCATCGACCATCTGGGTTTTTACCATCATTGACCGGTCAGTCATTGTACAAAGCTGTTCCCTCGTCCATCCGGCTATTCTGAAGAAGAAAGTTGGTTTTAAAGACTCATCAACCTTTTTGACTCGCTCAAGAATTTTATCACGAATACCGTCGTTGAAGACGGCAAACCGTTTTGCTTGGGTTTCCCTGCCCACTAATTTGCCGAGCTTTTTAATATTTTCCCCTATAGTATAGACATTATCGGTTTCAAGGACGGCCACCGGTATTGTCGGATGCAGCTTAGCAATGGCATCGGCCGGATCAAAAGCCGGGTTTTTCATAATGATTAAAAGATCCGGATTTAGTGTCATTATTTTTTCATAATCAAGTGCATTCCCTGACCCTTGGCTGTTTATTGTGGGCAGTTTATTGATTCCGGGAAAAAATATTGCATCCGTTGTATAACTGTCATGGGCGATTATGCCGTTTTCTTTATTGAGAATTTTCAAAAGCTCGCAGGCCGATGGAAATAAACCGATAAAGGTTTCGGCAGGCTTGTTAAGCACTATTTCACGGCCAAGGCAGTCTGAGATTCTAATATCAGCATTTTGAACAGATGCAGGCTTGCTCGATATCATTTTCACAGACTGTTGAGATCCAAAAATAAATTCCGACGTGCCTAATGCGAGAATCATAGAGAAACATAAAATTGTAATTAATTTTTTTATGAATATCATGGTGTTGTATTTCCGTACTTGGCTGGGTGAGGAAAAGGGGTTAAAAATAGTATCGACCCCCCACACCAACGGTCAACGGATCTCCGAAATCGGCCATCATCATGGCACTATTTGATATAAAATCAACAATATACTTTTCGTCTGTCAGATTTTTACCGTAAAGATAAAACTCCCATGCACCTGTCAGGTAGCCAACTTTTGCATCAAACGTAATATAAGCGTCTTCCTTGACAAAAGTGTCATTGGCATCGTCATAGAAATTAACTTCACCTACTGCTTTCATATCCGCACGCGAATAGAAGCCGTTTGGATGAGCATAGGAGATGCCTAATGTTGCGGTGTAGGAAGGTGTGTTCTCTATTTCCTGGCCGTCAAAGGATATGCCGTCACCCGCATCATAGGTATCGTATTCTGCGTGAATAAGACCAAGGGTACCGGTCAACTTAATGGTATCACTGAGACGATACTCAATTTCCGCTTCAACGCCCTGTGAGTGAGCACCTTCTGCATTATCCGTATAATATATGCTGTTTCCATAGGATTTGTAGACATGAATATCCTCTATATCCATGTAAAACAGGGATACTGCAACCCGCAATCGTTCCATTGTCCCTTTGATCCCTATCTCATAGTTTTTCGACTGTTGCGGATCAAAGGTATTGTTTTCAGCAGTGCCGGAAGTGGGGAAATAATTAAATCCGCCGGGCATGTAGCCCTGGGAATAAGACACATAGGTGTTCCAACCGTCACTCAGGCGATAACTCAAGGCCGCCTTAGGTAAAAAGGTGTCCCAGTTTTTTTCAGTGGAGAGTGAAAAGTATGCAGGCCCGTTTGTATCTACAGGCTGGTAGTATACATTCACATCTATCTCTTTATCAATATGCTGATACCGTCCGCCCAGAGTCAACTCGAACTGTTGCCCCAAAGGTATCATCGCCTGGCCGAACACGGCATAGGTCGTACTGTCTGTTTTGGATTCGGAATACATTTCATAAGTGCCCAGATAGGTATATGTCGAATCATACATTGGAAATTCCTGGCCATAGGGATTCTGGTCACGGTCTTCGCTTTCAAAATAAAGACCGCCTACCCAACGTATGCCACTTTCATTGTTGCCGGATAAACGCAACTCCTGGGTGTAGGTATCCTGTTTAGTCTCATTGAACATTGCACAACCGTCATAAAGGGTATTGGTCATGAAATCTACATCATAGTGAGCGTCCAGTTCCATGTTTTGATGGGTGGTGGTCGAGGTCAGCGTCATTGAGTCAAACAAACAGGTCATGAGCAGGCTTTGGGAAAGGCTGTCGTTCTCTACATCAGTTGGCACATCAAAATCGACTTCTTCGGCATCATCCCTGTCAAAGAGGCTGAAATCACTTTCTGCCGGCAGTGCATATCCATTGCTCCACGACTCGTCAGTGTGATCATTGGAAAGAGTGAGACGTGTTGAGAATCTTTCCGTCGGGGTATACAACAGATAACTGCGGATTCGCCGGTCCTCGGATTCATCGGCATTTGAATCCATCCCTTCATGGATGTTTTGAATCCATCCGTCATCCTGCTGATATTGTCCGTTAATACCTATGAAAAGCCTGTCGTTAATCAGGGCGCCGCTTGAATTAAAGACAACCTGCATATGGTTATTGCCGCCATATTCGCTCCCGATTTTGCCGTGCCATGCATTCTCCGGCATTTGGGTGACGATGTTGATTACCCCGCCAATGGCATCCTTGCCATACAATGTCCCCTGGGGACCACGCAGCACTTCGATTCTTTGTACATCGGCCAGTGAAGCACTAAAACCATATCTGTCTGTTGTGGAGACGCCGTCGATATAAAGAACCACGGGATTGTTATTCGTAAATATTGAGGTGTTGAGCCCACGGAAACTCATGGCGTTTCCATGGATGGTTCCTTTTTCCATGGCCATATTGGGTATTTCCGCTACCACGTCTTCAATCTTATTAATTCCCTTTTCATCCAGAACCGCCTCATCAATAATGGTGATGCTTTGGGGGACATCCTGGAGATTCTCCTCAATTTTATTTGCCGTAACGGTTATACTTTCCATTTTTGTGGCGTGTGTATCTTTTTCTTCACTCCATGATATGCCTGCTGTTAAAAGCTGTCCGCAAAGCATAATACACATCATAAATAAAACTGTTTTTTTCCAATACATCTTTTCTCCTTTTAATAATCGGAATAATTCCAGCAGGTTGGTTATCAGGCTATGAATCAGTTGAGAACCGCGTATGAACGACAGTAAAGCGGTTACGAATACCCGGGCAAAACAGACTTTTAATTTTTTCTTTAAAGGGCAGCCGTGTGACATAGCGCCAGGGAAAGTTATCGGTATCAAGGATGGTCAAAGCATCATTGAGCTGCTTTAAGTCCTCAATTTTTTTCACCCCCCATTGTAATGCCGAACCGCTTTTTGCAATATCTGGATTTTGATTTGAACGTTTCACACCGGAGTCATTATACACGTCAAAAATAAAATGGAATTTTTTGAACCTCCAAAGCAGATTCTGAAACAACTTTTGGGTTTCGGTCCGGTTGTGGTAACAGAGCATGGCTTCGCTGATAAACAACAGATGCTGATCTTTTGGAATTTTTTCATACCAGCCGGTTTCAAAGGCCGATGCCCCGATAAACCGGAATTGCCCGTTTTCCGTAAAAGCTGTCCGCCACAGGGGCTCAACCTGGGGCAAATCAATGTTGAACCAGCGTAGGTTTTTTGTTTTCATCCGGAAAAATCTTGTGCAGAGCCCTGCCCCTAAATTAACAACCGTAGAATTGGGATAGCTTTTCAGGTATTTTTTTACCTGATTATCAAATAAACGGCGCCGAACCATCATGCCAAGTTGGGGGAAACTGTCCGGGCAAAAGAAAGAAAGATCCAGGTCTAACTTATCAACAACAGTATTTACGGTTTCATCGTAAAGAATGCAGTCATGCCGGTTATTTTCATAAAAATTTGCGGCAAGAGGTAATAAAAGGGTTTGTGGCACACCGGTTAATTGAACATCTTTCATTTGTATTTTTTCCATCTTGCATTTTAGTGGGTTATAGTAGTTCCCGGCACAGGTTTATCCTTGACAAGAAGGGCATCAATGGCTTTTTGAACAAAGCGCTCACTAAGTGTATCAAGGGCTGCAACCGGCTTATCAAGAGTGCTGACCAAGGCATTATATTTGTAGTCATCTTCAACATTGTTTGGCATACTATAGTATGTTGGAAAATAGTACTATGGGGATGAAGCGAGTACTTTTATGGGGATAAACCGAGTTTTTTAAAGAGAAGAAAAGTAAGAGAGGGTTACCTGCACTATGAACCCCAACGTTAGAGTGATTGGGGTTTTATATCCTGCAGGCGCCGGGTGTTGTATGAAATTGCTTTTTAAAGGCCTTATAAAAATGCTTTAAGTCCGAGTATCCCACCTGAAAAGCCACCTCCGCTACATTCAAATGACTTCTTTCCAACAGCGTTTTGGCCTGGGCAAGCCGTTGTCTTCGCAACTGCTCAAAGATAGTGGTTCCAAATACCTTGCGGAACCCTTGTCTGAGTGTATAATCATTTGTCCCGACCATCTTTGACAACTTATCAACAGAAGGTGGATTTTGAAGATCGGCAATCAGCAGATCCCGGGCATGGTGGATACGATCTATCTCATTATTTGAAAACGGTTTGCAAGGCTTGGCCTGGATTTGACCGGCACCGATCTGGGCCAGTTGATAGCATATCAGCTCCATGCATTTACTTTCCAGAAACAATCTTCGTATCGCCCCGCAAAAGGGACAATTGATAATATCAAAAAGAGCTGTTCTAAAAGCAGGGGTCACCGTTCCAAAAAACATTGGGTCCCTGGTCCCTTTGCCCAGTAAAGTCTCAATTTCTTTTGGGTCACCGACTAACCCTTTGAGCAGTGATCGCAACCTATTTTCCGAAATCCAGATGTTGATCATCCTCATGTGCTCCCCGGCCGGGTGGACACAACGTCCGCAGATAACAGGAAATGAGGTCAGGCTGGTCTGGCCGGAAGTAAAAAAAAATTGCTTGTTCCACTGTCCCTGCTTTAAATCATTATGGATACCACCGGAAAGGAGAAAGGAAAAAACCAAAGGCAGACTATCTTCTTCAAAGGTCATCGTCACTGTGTCCCTTGGTTCAAAATCTCGAATTAACAATTGAAAATCCGGTTTTAAAACAATAGCATGTAAAAAGCCTTGTCCAATTGTTTTTGGGCATTGCCATAAAATCTCCTGGTCATTTTCCAAACGCTGAAACCCTATTTTTTCATAATCATTACCGTGAAATTGAATACGCTGTTTCATGGTTTTTCCATTCAATTTTTATGCATATGCCTTATAATATTTGCCAAATATATCTTGCCAAGCAATATAATATTAGGGATGACGTAATGTCTATTGAAAAAAGATGAATCTCATACTTTAAGGCTTGACAGGTTATTGCCGGATGATATTATGGACAAATTAAAACTCTAAGTTTGGATTTGTCCATAATATGTTTGACAGAAGAATTGAAAACGAACTAAAAACAACAGCCGGGGAATATCCTGTTGTTACCATTATCGGTCCTCGACAGTCAGGAAAAACCACCTTGGCTAAAAAAATTTTCCGGAACCATACCTATGTAAATCTTGAAAATCCGGAACTGCGTAGCCTCGCAGCAGATGATCCAAAAACATTTATGCTTCGCTACCCTGCACCTGCAATATTTGACGAGATACAAAATGTTCCTGAGCTGTTGTCATGGATTCAAGTGTATGTTGATGAAACTGCCGAACTGACCGGAGGGTATATTCTGACAGGCAGTCATCAGTTGCAGTTAAGAGAGGCAATTACACAATCTTTGGCAGGAAGAACAGCCCTTTTGACTCTTTTCCCTTTTGCCCTGAATGAACTTAAAAAAAGTGATATTCAACTTGAAAGGGAAGTCCTGATTCATAAAGGATTTATGCCAAGGCTTCATGACAAGAATATAAGACCCGGACGGTTTTACAGGGATTATTTCCAGACGTATGTTGAAAGAGACGTCCGAAAACTGATGGCCGTTGAAAACCAACAGGCATTTGAGCTTTTCCTTAAACTTCTGGCCGGTCGAGTCGGCAGTGAGATCAATTACAGTTCCCTTTCCGGACAGGTCGGTATCAGCGCGCCACAGATTAAAAAATGGATCAGCCTTTTGGAAGCATCATTCATTATTTTCAAACTCCCTCCGTTTTTTAATAATTTTGGCAAACGCCTTACCAAATCGCCAAAAATTTATTTTGTTGAGGTAGGACTTGCCTGTTATCTGTTGGGGATAGAAACCCCGGAGCAACTGGAACGGGATATGGCCTTTGGCGTATCAAATGTCAATTACTTTGTCCGGTTCGCGTCAATTATCTTGTCCGGTTTTTTTATATCAATAAATGCTTTTTGAGTGCATAAATCCTGTTCCGTTTTTGTTCCGATCTTTACGCAGACTGACTCAATACTTCATTGTAATTGACGTCTGTTAAACCACATTAAATGGATTTTAGGATCGGTAATTGTCGTCTCATACACTGTATTTTTACCCTTACCCCCAAAAATTTGTAACTTCATTCCAGGATAAATCAAGGAAAAAATCGGTTCCTCCCAGAGGGTCCCTCCCATTTTTCCCTTGACTTATCCTTCCACTTCGCGAAGATTTTTTTGAGGGTAAGGGAAAATTTGATTATTGAAGGACGGATTTCTAAAATATGCGTTAAACTGGCCTGTCTTCTCTTTTTTCAGGCTGGTACTTAAAGCCTGCGTCAATCAATATATATTCCAAAACGATCCCAACCTCGCCTCTTTTTTTGAGCTCGTCAAGCATCCACCGCTGAATGCGGGCATTCACATGAACACGCTTTAGATGTGCCGGCAATTTAGGCTTTGGTTTTCCCCTATAACCACCTCGCATGATTCTCTCCTATTTCCAAACACCAGGCTGACATCCCTGCTATTTCCTTGTTTATAGATAAACGTACTACGCTTTTCAAAAATTATGGTTGATTCTCACGATATATTGGTAACAGTTCTTGAGCCCTCTGACGATTGTGACCAATGTCATCCCGGGATATATCATAAAGCCAAATTGGATAGTCGTAATTGCACTGTTCAATCAGCAATCCTTCTTCAAAATCAGTGATTCTCATAACAGAATCACTATCCACGCAGTCATCAAACCAAGTGCTGTTTTCTTCTGTGATTTCAATATCAATGGTTTCCAGCCTCTGCTTGGCGGTGTTGTAAATATCTATTTTCATGGAATCATCTTTCTGTGGTTTTGTTATTATCTTCTTGGGTAGGTTCCGGCTTAAGGGGAATTCTTATATTCCTGGAAATTGCCTGACGTTTGCGGTAGCTGTCTGCCTGTATTTCGATAATGATCGAATGGTGAACCACTCTATCGATAGCTGCTACAGTCATTGACGGATCAGAAAAGATTTTGTCCCATTCCCCAAATGGCTGATTGGATGTGATAATCATACTTCCCGTCTCATACCTATGGGCGATCAGTTCGAAAAGCACATGAGTTTCCGTATCGCTTTTTTTGACATAGCCCAGGTCATCAAGGACAATGACCGCGTATTTATCGAGTTTGGATAAAAATGATTCAAGCTGCAAATCAGCACGGGCCTGCTGCATTTTTTGAACAAGTGCGGTTGTCGTGAAATGACGTACCCGAATTGACTGTTCTATTAATGCGTGAGATATGGCAGCCGCCAGGTGGGTTTTTCCAACGCCGCTAGGGCCAAAAAATAAAAGGTTCTCTGCACGGTTTACCCAATCGCTGTTTTGGGCCAGGGCCTCTATTTTTTCCTGACGTATTGCCGGAGTGTGGTTAAAATTAAATGTTTCAAGGCTTTTACCCACCGGAAGACGGGATTCTTTTGTAAAACGGGCAATACGCCGGCTGTAGCGCTCATTGATCTCTTGCTCACATAGAGTCGCCAAATACTGCGCCGGGTTCCAATGTTCCTCCTGAGCACGGGAGAGCGTGGGTTCCCATAGCCGGGCTATGGTTGAAAGACGCAGTTGTTTGAGCAATACGGGAAGAGTTTCAGTACTTGCCATCAAAACACCTCCGTAAATGAATGCGAAGAAAGCAGGATATTGTAATCTTCTCCTGAGACAGCCACCATATTTATTTCCGGTATTTCCTTTTCTTTTTTGTTAAATTTTTTTTGAAGTTCATGAAGCGCCGGAATATGGTTATCCATCATTTTTTCAAGAATATAATCACCCAATTCCGTCTCCTGGTCGGTCCGGTTCGCCAGAGACAATATACCCACGATGCTTTTACAGGCGGTACGGGGATCAAGGGTTTGGTCAAGCTGATCCCATATAAGCCGGTAAGTGTCACTGGGCAGCAGGTCATCCCTTAGCTGTGAATAGCGAAACGCTTGGGGTTTTCGCTCCAGGCTGCCTATGACGTGCCGGTAATCCACACTGCGAGTACGCCGATTATTATCTGGTGAATATTTTCGGGGTAACGTGATGACGTAGGTTGTTCCAAGGTAGGCTTCAATCTTGTCATGGTAAATATGAAGGCGCAGCTTTTCTCCTATCAAGCGGGATGGGACCGTATAAATGACGCGTTTTACCAGAATTGTGCTGGTCGTGCTGACTCCGACCACTTTTTCAGTATAATCAACGGTCCTCTGAAGAGGAAGTTCTTTCAAGTACTTACGTTCCTGTGCAATCTTATCTGCATTGCGGGCATTGATATCCCTTACAATGATATCCAGCCACTGCTGATAGGCCGATACAGATTCAAAATCAACAGAATTCCGGAGCAATAAGGCTTGGTGAATTCTATTCTTTAAGTGGCCGTGTGGTGACTCAACTCCGCCGTTTTCATGCCCCTTCCCCCTATTATTTCGGGTCGGGACCAAGCCATAATGGTTGAATAGCTCCTCATAACGCTTGGTGACATCTTCCTTCGCATCTTTGGTCAAATTCTTGAAAGCAGCAGACAGGCTGTCTGTACGATGCTCTGTTGGGACCCCTCCCAGCCGCCAAAAAGCGTCCTGTAATCCCTCACTGAGTGCGGTAAATGATTCTCCTCCGAGGACCACTTTGACATGGCACCAACCGCTGTAAATTAAGCGAAAATGATAAAGTAGGTGATTCAAAGGCTCTCCGTTGATCGTGATTGTTACTTTTTTTAGCTTTGTAAAATCTGATAACCCCATACGCCCAGGAATTTTTTCCTGCAAAAACATTACTTCTTTGCCTGATCCGTTAAGCGCTTTCCATTTTTTAACCTTACGTTGGAATGTACGCAGTTTGGACCGCTGGAATTTTTCAGGATATTTACCTGCAAAATGCTCAAATAACGTTAACGGCTGAAGTTCGGCGTTTTGTTCCAGCATCGGAACGACCTCATTTTCCCAAACCCCTTTAAAGTGGTCCTTGCGTGTACGCCAATGACGCATGGGTTTGTCTCCTTGAGAAATATTGCCATTTTCGATTCTACGTCCTGAACGTTCTGATATTCCAGCCTTTGCGGCTGCTGTGACCTGAATAGTTCCTTTGCTTCTTGCTGACATGTATATCCTTATCTGTTGTTCGGTTATTGGTTTCCCCGACACGGGATTGCACCTCCATTTAAGTGAACTTTAGTGTCGGGGGTTTTATCACGACAAACCGGTCAAGGTAATTGTCGTCAACCGGACAAGATAATTGTCGCAGAATACTTTGGCGGGCTCTTTGAGAATATGGTGATTTCTGAAGCTTATAAATCAAGGATAAATAAAGGTTTGGAGCCGCGCCTTTTTTTTTATCGCGACCGGCATCAACATGAGATTGATCTTCTCTACCCAATCGGTTCATCCTTTACCCCGATTGAAATTAAATCATCACGAACTTACAGGGATGAATTCTTAAACGGAATCCGTTATTTTCAAAAAATTTCCGGTTCAAACCAGCCCGGAATGCTGATTTATGATGGAGACATTGAAATGGACAAAGAAGAAGCTCAGATCAGAAATTTTAGAGGGATCTGGTGACAGGCCCGGCAACGGCAGGGACTTTTGGATCGATCTTTCACTTTTGATCTTGCAGCATAAACTTTACCGGGGGCCAAGGCCAAATCTCCCAAATAAAGCACAGCCTATGTTGATGGTTATGCACATGCCTTCGGATTTATCCCGAACTCTTTTCGAAACGTTTTCGTGAAATGGCTCAGACTTGCGTATCCTACATTGTAAGCCGCTTCCGATACACTGCATTCATGTCTTGCAATCATATCCCGCGCCGTTTCAAGGCGTATGACCCGCAAGTACTCGAATGGGGCCAGGCCAAACATCTTCCTGAATCCCTGGGTAAGGTGGTTGTGGTTGAGCCCCACTCTGCGGGCAAGCTCAAGTACACTTGGTGGATTTTCCATCTCTGTAACTGCTCACCCCTCTAATTGCGAAGGTAAAAAAATAAAAAAAGCTTGACAGGGTTTTTCACGATTTTTTTTAAATTTTTGAAAGGTCCCCAAATTTGCATTTAAAGCACACTGCTATTTCTATATTCTGAAGTTTACCTTGAATGAATGACAAATGATGTCGAACTCCGAAAAAATCAATTGCAGGACGAATGACGAGGTCAAAAAAAGCCATGTTATAATACAGGCATGGCAACAGTGGATAAGAAAAGTATTCAAGCCTGCCTTCTTCACAAACGGATAAGGATGAGACCGCCAAATCGAGTCCGGGAAGGAAAGGGTAAAGAGGTTAGTGGAAAGATCACCAATGTCCGCACGAAAGAAACCGTCACTATTGCTAAAGCTGAAACATGTGATGTCTGTGGCGCGGCCCTGGACCAAACACCCTGCCGGGAACATGAACGGCGTACCAAGATAGATATCATCTTTGAAAAAGTCATGAACCAGGTTGATGCCGAAATTAAAGAGTGCCCCAACTGCACAGCGACAGTAAAGGGAGACTTTCCTGAAGATATGCCAGGTCCCTTACAATATGGAAACGGACTCAAAGCATTCGCCATCCACTTGATCATCAGTCAAATGGTTGCCCTCAACCGGGTTCAAAAACAGATTTCCGCCATGATTGGTACGGTAATTTCTGAAGCAACCCTTCTCAAGTTTGTCTGGCGGCTTTATCAAGCACTTGAAAAATGGGAAGCAAAATCAATTGAGAGCATTCTTCAGGCCCCATCAATCCATGTTGACGAGACATCTTTCCGGGTGGATCAAAAAAATCACTGGATACATGTGTATTCTTCTGGAGGAACCACGCTGAAGCTGCTTCATCGAAAGCGAGGCAAGGAAGCGATGGTTGATTTGAACATCATCCCCCGCTAGGGAGGAGTAATAATTCATGATTGCTCGAGGGGGTAAAGAGCTGCCGGAAATCCCGCCAAAGCCGAAGGGTCAACGCGGTAAAATGGCAAAATCAGATGCCCACAATCTTTGGGAAAGGCTTAAAAAAATATGAAACGTCCGTTTTGCTGTTTGCCAAAGATTCATATGTTCCATTCACCAACAACCGGGCTGAACGAGATCTTCGTATGGCAAAGGTGAAACAGAAAATATCAGGGTGCTTTCGACGTCAACGATATGCCCATGCTTATTGTCGGATTTCGAGTTACCTGCAAACCATGGCGAACAAAGGAGTGAATCCGCTCGTTGCCATTCAGTTGGCGTTGGTGGATGAAATCCCCTGTGCTGATTTCAACCGGGGTGAGTAGTTACTAAAAAACAATGTAAAAATCCCAAAACCAGGGTTCGGGACATAGAGAAACTTGGCATTTCTCACTATGATGCCATGCTCTGCGGCATCGCCCGCAAAAAGTACTGGCACATGAGCAAAGTTAAATGGGTGCCATGCCTGAAGGGTATTTTATTGAGAAAGGATTATATCTGCCCGGGAACTGATTCCTAAAATCAGCTGAACCGACCTGGTATGTGATCCGTATGCCGGGGTGGCCTGGGAAGGCTCCTCAGTGATGGGGAGTCCTATCCCGATTATGTGTTTTTATTTGGACTCAAGCGCTTTTTTTAAATTCTCTCCTTCTTCTTTAATATGTTGTATTACACTTAAAAGATTTTTATCATATTTCTTTTTGAGTAAAAATTTTATTAACCGGGGAAAACGACCATGCGAAGTTGCAGTAAAAACGCAGTATTTTTCCCTTGGTTCTACGTGAAAACCCATTTCCGGGACAAACTTCCTTATATATCGAGATAAAGGTACATATATGATCTTTCTGTTTGGCACAACTTTGGTAACAATGATTTTAGCTTTTTGTAATTTACCATGAAGATATTCTTCAGAATATGCGATAGAACCCTCCTGCCAAGGTAAGCCTTTTAACCAGCGAAAAGTCACATGATCTTGTGGGTGCCAGGCTCGAAAGCTATCATCATCAACTATGTTGCAAAGGAAATCAAAGACCTTATTTGGTGTAGTACGAACTTCTATGGATTCGCTTACAAATATATCTTCTAATATTTGCACAACTGACCTCCTTTCATACACATAGCAAGTAATGTTATCGTTGTCCTCTGTTAAAGTCTGAGGTTGTAATATTATCCCTTTAGAAAAACAGAAAACAGGACAACATTTCAATAGCAACCAAGCGATCGAATGTAAATAGAAAGCTTAAATGAAACATTGAGAAAAACAAGACCGAGCAATGATGGTATCTAACCGGATTATTTGAAATTCATAGCACCTCACCAATAACAGATCAAGTAAGCATGGCACCGGTACAGTCATTTTCCGATCTACTCTGAATTTTTAATTTCCTTTGGTTTTTTTGGAAAATTCTCGAGGGTTAGCCCTTTGCATAGAATAATCGGAATAAAAACTTTCTTGCTACTATTTTCGTATCATGCTATTAAATGCGTATCAGTTAACTTAATCGAAGGAGAAAATTATGCCTGTTATTACTGTTGCTATTCATCCAATTGATCAAGAACAAAAAGCTCGTTTAATCAGAGAAATCACTAAAACCGCAATGGAAATAACTAAAGTTCCTGCAGACAAGTATGTAGTTTTTATTGATGAATACCAAAATGAATCTATCGGGCTCGCAGGCAAAACACGAGCTGAGATCATTGCTGAAGCCTCTTTCTAAGATGTCTTTATCACAGCCTGGTAAGAAGGTTCGAGGTTCAAGTTCCGGTTCACCAATCAACGCACTCTTTGACCTTTTAGGAAAGCGTTGGGCGTTAGGCATTCTTTGGTACCTCGGGGACAACCCAAGTTCATTTAGAGAGCTTCAGGATCGCTGTGGAGGGGTCTCTCCATCCGTCCTTAATAGTCGGCTAAAGGACTTACGTAATGCAGAAATTGTTGCAAGAAGTCTTGATGGCTACGTTTTAACGGAAAGAGGGAAAGAGTTACGTTCATTTATTGTTCCGCTTGCAGATTGGTCAGCAACTTGGTCGAAGGAAGTATATGGTTATGAACGTCCGGGGATGAGTGAACGGCTAAAGCAAGAGCAATCGAAAAAATGAATATTTGACGGTTCCTGTCGCCCTGGTTCCCCTGCCAAAGACTGCTGGCACCACCCAGTTGTCCGCAGGTTTCGGCAGTTAAATAAGCATATTACAAAAATATATACATTTATATGCCTTAGTTGCGCCGTGTCCTGAAGTCCATCTTTGCAATGGCCGGAAGCAGCCAGAATTGGCCAAGAAGGCTTTGATTAGTGGTTTTTCTCACGTCCATCTTTGCAATACCAAAGGTTTTACCTGAGGGCTTCTTTTGATTTCGGATTCGCTGTAACGTTCTATTTCTGGTAGCTTTTTCAGGATTTCGTTTACGATAATCTTTCCAATAATAAGGAAACCCCTCACAATGGCTGGGAATTAAATCGCTGGTACCAGGCCGTGCCCAGCCGGGGCCATATTTCAGCTCTTGATCATCTTTTCATCTTTTGGCCATACCTTGCTTGGTAAAAAGCAACCTTCTATCCTTTGACTTATCGGCGCCCAGGCTCAGCCCACAACGAAAGTCGAAAAACTTCATGAAATATCCGGGCTAATAAATCTTTAATATGGAAGGAAAAAGATCCAAACGGTGGCACTCTTCGATAATTTCCAGGATGCCCATGCTGAAACCGAACCAGATCACATCAAAGATATGGTTTTTGAATATCACGGGATTGACCTGGTAACTTGCGGGTTCCCTTAACAGGGAAAGTTTAGGGAAAAATCTTGGCACTTGTTTCTCATATTGTTCAAAGCTTTCTTTATGACGTCTTTTCAGGTCCTGCTCCTCATCCTTGATCACCAAAGGGTAATATACTGCAAATGCCGTTACAATCAGTACCGGAATCAAAAAGGTTTCCGTGGCAAGCCCCACGCCCACGGCGCCTAAAAAGCTGAAAAAATATAAGGGATTTCTGCACATGGAATAGGGCCCCTGGGTGACAAGGTGGTCTGTTTTGTACCCGGCAATATAAAGGGAACACCACAATCGGCCCACCGAGGCGGTGATCACCAGTACAATGGCCGTGATGATCATGGCCGAGGTCAGCGGAGGAAACGAGATGCTCCAATAACTTTCCGTCATACAGATCAAAGCAAATATCATGGCAACATAAACCCTGGATATACCGATTCTGATTCTTTCAATTCTGATTTCTTGCGTCATTATCATGTTGCCTCCTTTGGAGTCCTGTTTTTTGTATTGTTCAAAATGTTAAAATAACGCAGGTGTCCTGGCCGGGTCCGGATGATATTTCCAGATGCCAGCCAAAGCGTTCACAAAGCTGCTTGACAATGTTAAGGCCGAATCCATGGCCTTTAGGATGTTTTTCCCATTCGCCGGGCGTTGCCGGCCGGGCACCGGCGGCCCCGGAATTGCTCACCCGGATATAATCCTGGCCCACGGTCAGGCATATCCTGCCCTCGGGGGTGTAATAGAATGCATTTCGTAACAGATTATCAAGTACCATTCTGAACACTGCGGCAGGTGCATTGGCCCTGGGATGGGCATCTGCCTTATACCGGGTTTCAACAAGCGGGTTTTCAAACTGGTCCCGGTGTTCATTAAAGGCTGTTCTGGCAAGGGATTCAACGTCACAAGACTGCCCTGGCTGCAAGGCCGTATCCTCCCTGGCCAGCATAAGAAAGGTCTCAATGGTCACGGCCATTTTAGCAACAGATTTTTCGATCCGCTTCAAAGGCCTTTGAAGTGCGGCATCCCGGTATTCAGGCATTTGGGATATCAGTTCCACAGCCCCCTTTATGACGGTGAGCGGATTTCTAAGTTCATGGCTGGCATCCCGGGTAAATGTCTTTTCCCGTTCTATAAATTTCCTGATTCGTTTCATGCTTTGCTCCAGGTTTTTGGCCAGAAAACCGATTTCATCCCGGGCAAAGGCGGAACCCAGTTCGACTGGCAGGTGGTCGGGATCACTTTGCGAAATAATCGTTGTCAGTTTTGTCACCGGTTCAATGATTTTTCCGGCCACAGCCGCCCCAAGGCCTGCACCAATGGCTGCCACAAGCAGGGAGCTGCCAAACAGGCCCAGGCTCACAATGGATTCGTATTTTTCTTCCACCTTCAGGGTTCCTACATCATAGAACAGATAAAGCGCCCCTTTTCCCGGGATTTTTTTTATCCCCAGGTGCAGATCCCCCGGCCCTTTGACAGCGCCCGGGCCGTTGGTCTCATAAAATCCTTCCGACAGCCCTGCCGCCATATTTTTATAGACTTTGGGCATGCTGTCAAAATCAAGATAAGCGTTGATATACCGTGAAGATGGCAAAGGACATTTCGGGTCTGCCTTTGCCTGTTCAAGATAATAGCTGATTTCGTTTTTCAGCCGGTTTCTAAAGACCGCATCCTCCACAAGTCCCATGGAACTGTCTATAAAAAACCAGAATGTCATGACCAGAAACAACCCGAACAGGCCAAAGGCAATGACAATTCTGTTGCGCAGGCTATACCTGTATTTCATCGGGTACCTCCAGCTTGTATCCAACCTTGTGCACCGTATGGATCATGGCAAAGGAAAAGGGTTTATCGATTTTTTTTCTCAGCATATACATGTGGCTTCTCAGGGCATCGCTGCCAGGCGGCATATCTTTCCACAGGGCATATTCCATATCGTTGCGCAAGACAACATGGGGGCAGGCCTTTATGAGCATCTCCAGGATGGAAAAGCAGGCACGATTCAGTTCAATCTGTTTTCCCGAACGCTGAACTTTGCGGGTGCCCGTATCTACTTCCAGGTCTGCCACCTGGAAAACGGTTTTCTTTGCATTGGCATTCCGCCTGACCAGGGCATAACATCTAAGTTGCAGCTCCTCGAGTGCAAAAGGCTTTACCAGGTAGTCATCGGTCCCGGATTCAAAGCCCTGAACCTTGTCGGGCAGCGTATCCCGGGCCGTGAGCATGAGAATAGGGATTGCGTTTGTAGCGGAAGCCCTAAGTTTCCTACAAAGGGTCAGCCCGTCCATTCCCGGGAGCATGATATCAAGAATCATTACATCATAACTTTCGGTCAGGGCCAGATGCAGCCCGGCAATGCCGTTCAACGCAAAGTCAAGTACATGGCCCCGGGCTTCAAAATAGTCTGAAATGTTTTCCACGATCCCCTGATCATCTTCCACAAGCAGGATACGAAGGGGCTGTTGCGATTTTGATGTTCTCATACACAGTTTCCTCCATACCCTGATATATATGTCATTTGTTCGTTAATATCCATGTTTGCCACAGACAGCTCCTTTCCAAAAGCCATTGTCACTATAAGGCCGCACTGTTGAAAAAAAAGTAAAAAAAGCGTGAAATATGTGATGAAAGAACCAAGGACATGCCGGGGATCGTCACAGGCTCCCGGGACCGGCATCAACGAACTCATTATTTCACGAAAATTTCATTTTTTTTTCAACATTTATTTCACACGGCACCTGGTAATCTCGTTTCAACATTTCAAAAACGGATGCGTTGCAGCCGGTTTTCAGCCGGAATGCCCACCAGACAACAATTATGATACCAACGGGGTAAAGGTACAGATTTTTGAAAACCAAGCCCAAGCCTATCACAACCGTATGATGCTTCTGGTTGAAAACGCGCTCACGGGTCTGGTTCTTGTGCTTGGGGTGCTGTGGTTGTTCCTTACCCCCCCCGGGTAGCCTTCTGGGTGACCACCACCATACTTGCGTTTTTACCCATGTGCTTTGTGCCCGGTGAAATGGGCAATTTATTTTTGCAGATCCCCGGTGTTATTATTCCGGTACTTCTGGTCTCCCTTGTAGAGTCCCTGGTCATTTTGCCGGCCCATTTAAGCGGCCATGGGCGGTCCATACCGGGTCTGGCTCTGCTGTCCGCCCCCCAGAAAAAGATCAACCGAATGTTATCACGCTTTGTCAACGGCAGGTTCCGATCCATGCTTAATGCCTGCCTTAATGCGCCGTTGCTTGTTTTTGTCACGGCACTGTGCCTTCTGGCAATTACCTTTGCTGCCGTGTCCGGCTGGTGGCTGAAATTCAGCATGACACCAACCATTGATGCCGACACGGTCATTGCCCAGGCCACCCTTCCTTACGGATCCCCTGAAAGCGAATCCGTGGAAATCCAGAACCGGCTTGTCCAGGCTGCAAAGCAGGTGTTCAGGCAGTCTGAGATGACATCTGAAGGGATACCCTCCTTGATCGGTACACGTCTGGAGGAGGGTGAGGTTGAGGTGGAAAGGCGGTTTAAGAGGCTGCCTGCAGCCGGTTCCGGCCCATACTTCTGACCACACTGACCACCTGCCTGGGGCTTTTGCCGCTAATGCTCGAATCCTCGGAACAGGCGCAGTTTCTCATTCCTGCGGCTGTTTCCATGACCTTTGGCCTGATGAGCAGCACCTTTATCACCTTGCTGCTTTTTCCGGTATTGCTCTGTTTATCTATGGTCAAGCACGAAAAACGAAAAGAGCCGACTCGCGTAATTGATTGCAGTCATAGTTGATGAACCAGTAAAAAGTCAAAAAGTAACTTCTCAATAAATCAGGGTTAGGAATTACGAAATTTGCTCTTCCATTTTTCTAACCATTAAATCCGAAAGGGAGGGGATGTTTCCTCGGGTCTCATTCCGATCTATCAGGTAATCCCAAAACGAAACCCCTAATTTCCGGCATGTCTTTTTAATACTTGTAAAGGTGTCTCGGCAGGCCCTTCCCGCAGAACTTCTGGTTGAGCCACTGATTTTTCGTTTTTTGACATATTCTCGGATATCGCTTTCGCTCAAATTATTATGCAATGGAATATCAGGCCTCTCAAGAACCAACAACAGCTCAGACTTGTTTTTGAGGATTCTGTTTAGGGCCAGGTCTAATGCTGCATAACCGGTTTTCTGGCCAAAAATATTATCAAACCGCTTATTGAGGTCAAACTTTGCGCCACTTGTCGGGCCTTGCTGATATTTTTTTAAATCAGCGTATAAATCCCAGATATCGGACCGGACCGACTCAATTTGATCCTTTCGTTTTTGTGTAAAACCGATTAATTTCTGGATTGTTCTTTCTGCATGGACCCAGCATAAAGCATGGGTCAGGATATTGAACTGACCTGCATCATCACTGATTATGGCAAGATCCTGATTCCAGCCATGATCAAGGAGACTACCCAGAAGAGCCCCCTCAGTTGCAATCCTTTTGTGGCGTTTTTTACGGATTTTGTTCTGAAACAAAAATGATTTCCAGTTACGTTCAGTTGAAAAACACTGGTTTTGAAGTTTTTCCAGTTGGTACCTGGGAAGCCGCTGCTGTTTCATATATTCAATGGCAGCGTCGTTAATCACATAATCTTTATGGTTGCACCGCAATAACTGGAGGAAATTGATTCTGCTTTTGCTGTCGGTACTTTTAAACCAGGCGAAAAAATTATTACCGATATGGGTGCAGTAACCATTTTTCCCATTATGCCTGGCACCGGTATCATCCACATTAATATGGCTTGAAAATTTTAATCCTGCAGATAAAATTTCATCCTTTTCTGCATGATATTGATCTTTATTTTCGGTGATGATCGAATTGACCTGTCCACTTGAGATACTGATGCCATACTCTCGCAGTTGCTCAAGAATCAACGGTTGGGTAACATGGCCATGATAATATTGATACAATATAAAGGCTGTCAAAGTAGAACCAAAATGATTTTGAGAAACATGATCCGGCAACCCGCCGATAATATAGTCTCCGTTTGGGGTTTTATATCGGGCTCTACGATATCTGATGTTCCAGTTTCCTATAATGAGATCTTGGACGATGAAATCCTGGTACCCTTTAAATTCACTGCCTTCAGGGATTAAGTCCGGCTGAACAATTTTGTCCTCATTAATTTCGAGTTGCTTTGTCTTTGATCTCTTTTGGGAGCCCGGTCGCTTTTTACCCTGAGTGTTTTTCCTTTTTATGGCTGTCTTCTTATCAAGATTTGACGGTTTGATTTTGGGTTTGCCCTTCTGGCCTTTTAATTCGGCAAGCTCATCTTTCAATTTTTGAATCATGTCCCCTTGTTGTTTGATATAGTCTATCAACTCTGAGATTATGGGAGATTCTTCATCTTTAGCCATTTTGAGTATTTGCCCGATCGTTTTCATGCAATGAATATAGTACACAAAAAGAACAATGTCTAGCGATTTTTTATTTTTCTCCCGCACTTATTGAGAAGTTACGTCAAAAAGACTTATCTTTCTGAAAACATTGATAAAATCATCATTATGTATTATTATTCTAAAATTGTATTTTAGAAATAATACGATGTGTTTACAGAGACTTAAGCTGGAGATTACATGATCCGTATCAAAGATCACAAACAGCAAAAACTTTTCGATCCATGGGATCACTTAAACCCTAAGCGCCGCCGGATGCTTGACGAGGGCTTGCCTGGTCTTTTCCGGGAACATCTGCTGAAAGAACTTCCTGCCCGTCAAATGCGGTCGCACTTCACAGTGGAATTCGGTACTTTGTCAGTTGGGTTTCATACCGTTGCCGGATGCACCGGGAACCGCATGCCACTGAGGGTACCGGCAGGGGAATGCCGGGTTTGGTCAGGACCGACAGGCCCGCCAAACAGCCAATAGTGCGACCTCGTGTCGCACCCGAACGGGGAGCTGAGGGGCCAGGCTTTTTAAACCCCAAAACTCCGATAAAAATTTAAGTTTTCCTGAACCGGACACTTCCGAAAAGGCCGCGCAATAAGCCTGGTCCCTCATACGGTTCCTCGGCTCAGATCCTTTTTAACGGATCGTCGACCGGACAGGCGACACCCAGTCCGGCGCATAACTATGCTGCCCATGCAGTAGTCTGATTCATAGGACTATCTGCCCGCATTCTACTGCATTTGCGTTGACACGGTTTGTTGGCTCTGGGTCCATCCCATCTTTCCTTGCAATAGATCGTTATACCCTGCTTCTCCTTCCCTACAGTGGGTCGCTTTGGGTACCACTTCCCCACCTTCGCGTATCGGTTAAGTCCGATACATCGGTACTATGATCCACTAAGACTGCCAATTGGCCATCACGGGTTTGTTTGCTCTTAACTATCCGCCCCCGTTACCTTGCGTTGCCCTTCTTTTATGTTTGTGTCTCCGCCTGTGGCGGACTCATCTGCAGGCTCGGGTTCCATCCAGATGCCGGGATTTTGCCCCTTGGCTGGATCTCCTGATACCGTTCTTCTTCTAAAAGGAACCAATTGGCTCTCCTCAGTTCCCGAGCCACCCCTTTGAGAACATGCCCTGGTCGAAGACTCCGGTGGTGACTTACAGGCTTGCCATAGCGTCTGTAAGTCTGCTGCCTTCCGTCACGCTGGAATGCGTCGGCTTTCCCCCCGCAATTGCAGGGTTTATCCTCATGGACCACAACTATACATTTTTCGGGGCTCAGTGCAGAGCCTGCAATCATGTTCCATCCAGCTTCAGACCTCCGTCTCCGGTTTTGCCTGTGGATTTCACTAATGAACTGATAGCGAAGCCTTGTTCATGTGGGACTTACACCCACGGGGTAACATTCTCGAATTTCATCCTCCTGTAAGGTTGAATCCCAACGATTCGGATTTATCTGGGCACGACCAGCGTTTGGTTAGCCCCATACCTTCTCGATTCTACCATATTGCTGGAATCAACCGTTTTCGTTTTTGGGCAAATTCTGTATAGCCTTTGATTTTAAAAAGGATTTTTTCTTCTATTGTAATCCTCAAAATGATTGCTGGCACTAAAATCAATAAAAATACAGAGAGGGTAGCCCAATTAAAAAAATATGCAGATATTCCAATATTCGCGACAATCATCCCTGAATATGCTGGATGTCTTATGAATTTATACGGTCCGAAAGTCACAATTTGATGCTGAGATAGAGTGCGGACTCTATGGGAATAAAATTGTCCCAGTGTTTTGATGGCCCATAATCTATAACAGACACCAATAAAAAAAAGACTTATACCAGCGAAATGAAAGGCACTCATCTTTTGCCAAGCGGATGGAAAATAAAGGGCTGAAAGAATCGTTAGGGCTTGCCCCATTCCGTATAATTGACAGGTCATCAAGTCATATGTTTTTTTCCCTTCCGTATTAACATCCTTTTTGGTAACCCGTAGCTCGGTTATCATCCACAAAAGGTACAAAATCACAAATGTGATATCCAAATATATGGGGTATTTATTTGGAGTTTGAAACAGACGATTAAGTCTGATGGCTGCAAATATAATTATCCCCGCAAATAAGATTATCCACATTATTAGTGGAGCAATATCTTTTTTTTTCGATAACACCGATGCCAGATTCCTTTTTAAATTAAGTCTCGTTCAATATTACAGGATCGGGTAGGTCAGGGGCCTTGCAACCCCTTTCCCCCCTAAGAACCGTACGTGACAGTTTCCCGTCATACGGCTCAAGCGTTTATAAAGGACGACCTTGTGGGACGCCCCGGCTGTTTACCTCATGCAGCTTGCTTTTGGCGGTGCTCCCTGGCCGATAACGACGGGAGTAACCGTGAATCCTTTTGATTCCGTCTACGCCAGAAATAATAACTGTATTCGGGATCATATGGATTTGCATCTGCTTTGATTTTGATATATCGTTTTATTCCTAATGAGCTTAGGTGAATGACGTGATAACTGCAAGGCCCTTTCTTATTTCGGCTCTTGACAGTGAATATCCACTTGCGTTTTCCGTCAGTCCAGTAACGGTTTTTCAACCATTTTGAGGATTTCTTCCGGTGACGCTTTTTAATCATTCTCCATAGCTGTTCGTAAACAAACGTATCAATAAGAGAAAATGTTTCCGATGAGACTACGTGCCGGTGATAGTTTCCCCAACCCCGGAGGGTTTGGTTTAACTTTTTGACCAATGGTTCCAATGGACCGCCGACATGTTTATGGATCAGTTCACTGAGCTTTTCTTTAAGGGCGAGAACTCCCTTCTTTGCCGGGGTGATGTGCAGCACATTTCCGGTTTTTCGAAAAGTTTGGCCAAGGAACGTAAATCCATCTGTTATATGCGTGATCATGGTCTTTTCTTCAGATAATGACAGACCACGTTCAGTTAGAAACGCTTCGACTGCTGGTTTGACCTGATCTTCAAGCAGGCGTTTGGACTTGCCTGTGACGATAAGTCGAGTAGCCCGAGGGAACCGCCCCCTCAGGCTCTCACAGAATCGGACGTGAACGTCTCCGCTCATCCGGCTCCTATTGACCAGCCTATGCATAGAGCAATCGCCAATGGGCAAACAAATTTGGCTGTCTTCGTGCAATTCGTTCCAGCCATTGACTTGCCCTTCTTCGATGTCCTCTAAAACGTTTGTATTTCCTTGTTGCCCAAATCACCAATCGGCGATCAAGACACCTTAAGGCCGGGTATAACGCAGATTTATAAAACCTGCCATAATAGTTAATCCAGCCTTGAATGACAGGATTGAACATTTGGGCTAAATCCTCCAGGCTCTTGTCGCTGCGCCTGGGCCAATTCCACTTTCGTGAGGTTTGTCGAATTGCTTTTGCTGCTTTATTGCTTATGGCAGGAGAGAAATTAATGAAGAATTTTCCCCATCGGCTTTTTGATCTTCGAGCACGAAAAGTATAACCCAGAAAATCAAAGCTTGTCAGGGAATAATCCTTTTGCCGGTCTGTATCCTTGCAGTAGACGATTTTTGTCTTTTCCGGATGCAGTTCCAGCCCCACACTCTCCATTCGCTCGTTCAGCTTTCTCAGCAAATATTCTGCCTGGGCAAGGCTTTTACAATGGCAGACTGCATCATCCGCATAGCGTTCAAACGGTATGGTCGGATATTCCCTCTCCATCCAGTTGTCGAATGCATAATGCAAAAAGAGATTAGCCAGCAAGGGACTGATAACACCGCCTTGCGGGGTTCCCTTCTTTGGATAGAATAGTGTGCGATCTGTCATCATCACCGGGGCTTTCAGCCACCGTTCTATATACAGAATCACCCACTTGATATCCGTGTGATACCGAACTGCTCTCATCAAAAGATCATGATCAATATTATCGAAAAAGCCTTTAATATCAAGATCCAATACCCAGTCATACTCCCAACAATTCTTCCGGGCTTTGCCGACTGCATCCAAGGCAGATTTCCCTGGTCGATAGCCATAAGAATCCGGATGGAAATGTTTTTCCAGTTCCGGCTCCAATTGCTGCTTGACTATCTGTTGAGCGATTCTGTCCGACACTGTCGGTATTCCCAGCGGTCTCATTCGACCGTCTCCCTTGGGTATTTCCACCCTCAGTACCGGAGGGGGGAAATAACTGCCCGAGGACATCCGATTCCAGAGCTTGTATAGATTGTCCTTTAAGCTGAACTCAAACCCTTCTATTGACTGTCCATCAAATCCGGCAGCCCCTTTGTTGGCTTTAACCCGTTCATATGCCTCCACTACTTCGGATTTAGGAATACAAAACGGCTTTGCTTGGTTCAATCCAATCCTCCTGTTTCCAGTTGTTTTCTTTACTTCAAGCTGGTCAATGCTTCCCCTTCGCTCCAATTCCATTACAGAATCTTCATCACTACTACGGGTCGCTCCGCCCCTGTGCCCTGCATCGGTACTCTCATACTTACGGGTCCTCCGCTTGTATTTCTCCCTTAGCATCAGGGCGACAGGTTCCCACGTTCCACACAAAAGCCTGTACCAAGTTCACGCCACCTTTATGCCGGAGGCCGCCCGGCCAGTAAACAGGTAACCGCCGAACTTATCCCGGGTTAACGACTACCCCCCGGTTTTGACCTCATCCCTACGCTTTCGACACTTCAATAGTGATTCACTTGCGTTCGTCTCCTTGGAACCTACCTGACAAGATCTTGTCCTGCCTTTTCCGTAACGCTCACCACCCCAGCTCTTAACCGGCGCAGCTTACGGTGGTTTGAAGCCTCCACCTGTATGGCGGCTTCGAGGGGCCTTCCCTCATCTTTTGTGCAGCATGGCTGCACTGTTTATTGCAACAGTGTCTGCCTTCGTGGCACACAATCATCTGCATATCGAACGAAATTAACTCTACATCGACGGGGAACTGCATCATGCACGGCTTTTTCCAGCCCGTCGAGGGTTAAATTCGACAAGGTGGGACTGATAATCCCGCCCTGTGGGGTTCCTTTGCGCGAGGGGTATAGCTTGCCGTCTTCCACATACCCTGCCGTCAACCACTTTTTAAGAATGACTTTATCCATAGGGATATTTTCCTGATTATAACGGATTTAGGGGAACAGCGACCAAAAAAGATCTAATCATTGGGAGGATGAAAAAACTTTATTTGTAACCTATTGAAATTAAAAGAGATTTCGGCTAGACTTTTTGCTAATAATTTCATATAGTTAGAGACCAAACCCGCCAAGGAGGTCTCTAACTATATGTGGGAAACAGATACAAAATCCACAACCCGAAACCATAGAACCATATGTGTGCCCTTTTCTCAAGATGCTTATAACGACATTGTTCAAAATCCTGATAAATTTCGGAACTGTCTCGATGAAAAAATTAAGCTTTTCCCGGAACTATTTCCAGCTGATATTTTCCAAGAAGGATATCTAATGAAAGATATCTATCACTCAAAAAAAATGTCGATTCCTATTAGGCGAATCGAGATGGCCGGCATTGCTTATACAGTGCGCCCTTCCTTTGTGACGCCCTATCTTACTGGTTTGGTTGACGAGGTTGAAAAAGCCCTTTTCATGCGAAAATTCAATGTGCCCTTCTGGGCACTGAGCCACATTTTCGGTAAAAATCCAATGTATTGGTACCGGATTGAACAGTCACTTGGTCGCAATAGTATTGTTGGAACAACCGTCCGGCAATCAGGCGACATTCCCCAACATCTTGCGGCGGATGAGAAGCACACCCGGATTCTGGGAGAAAAAACGTATGTGGCAACAACTGTTGGAAATGGCTGTATTCTTGGAGTTTCTGTTGCTCAAAATGCTGGAAAGCAAGCCTTGACCGAAGCATATCAATTTTATCGGGATGAGGCCCAATGCCTACAGCCTGAATATTCGCCGGAGACTGTCAATATGGATGGATGGAAAGCTACCCGGCAGGCATGGAAAAGCCTTTTTCCATCGGTAGCCATCGTTTGTTGTTTTCTGCATGTATTCATAAAAATTCGTGATCGGGCGAAGAAAAAACACAGAGACATTTTTGATGAAACAGCATCAAAGCTATGGGATTGTTATCGGGCTGAAAGCAAAATATCATTTTCACAGCGAATCAGAAGGTTGATCGAATGGTGCAAAAAGCAAGATACCCCGAATGTTATATCAGACCCCATAAAAAAATTACGGGAAAATATTGTTTCATACAGAAATGCCTATGACCATCCCAAGGCACACAGAACGAGTAATATGATTGACAGATTGATGCAAAGAATGGATCGTCACCTGTTCAGCACTCAGTATTTTCATGGATCAATGGATGCAGCGCAACTGAGTATTCGAGGATGGGCACTTATTCATAATTTTGCTCCTTACAACCCAGAGACAGTCAAAAGGCATAACGGCTTCAAAAGCCCAGCTGAAAGGCTGAATCATTTTAAATATCACGACAACTGGTTGCACAACCTTTACATTTCGGCTTCTTTTGGGGGGTATCGAAGCCCTCCCCAAAATCCGATATAATCAGATATTTTCCAACATCCATTCCTGGCTGATGTTGTCATAACACCCTTTGATATCCGCTTCCAATATCCATGTAGCCGAATTAGGCTTGGAGAGTGCATTGAACGCTGCTGCAATTGCATCTGCACAGCTGCGGCCTTCACGGAAGCCGTAAGAATTACGGTCTCCTATGGTTTCCGCTACTGGGGCTAAAGCTAATTTAAACAGCGCCTGCATAGCTCTGCAGAGTATTGTAGGAATACTTAACGGACGTTTTTTACCATTCTTTTTGGGGATGTAAATTCGCCTTAGTGGTTGCGGTCTATAACCTCGTCTTTGCAGGCTGAAAACAGCCTCCCATTTGGCTCTGGCTCCTTTCCATAAGGTGCCATCTACGCCTGGAGTTTTTTTCCCTTTATTTGAGGTCACTCGTTTGACAGCCAAGGCCTTGGCGTAGAACGAATGAGTAAGTAAGTATTGCAGGGCTTTGACCTTGCCCCATCTTTTTTCCTTTACAGCCTTTGCGATACGCATTTGCAGCCTTCTAACTTCGGCTCGGGCTTTTTTCCAATCAATGGATGCCCATTTCTTAGCAGAGTCGACAGGTGCACCAGCCGAGGCCGTCATTTGCTTTCCCATCTTAAGCGGTTCTCCAAACTCTCTCGCAAGTCAACACCAATCGGACGTCTGCACGCATGTCTCCAAAACCGAAGGTTTTGGGTTTTACGTGAGCCATGTTTCATGCTCTATCCGTTTCATTACAAAACGGCATTTGCTTTTTCCGAATTCTTACTGCTGCCCCTCCACAGGCTTGCCTTGCGGTTAGCTTTCCATGCATTGCACATGGGGAGTGACAACGTTTCCACGTTCTACATGATTGCTCTTTATGGACAACTTAGGCAGGCCTTTACGCCGATGAAACTACGATCCCGTGCAAGCAGTTAGCAGACTTGCATCCTGTTCATGTATACAAACGCAGGGAAGTATACATATAACCTGTTAATCCCAGTAGGTTAGGCGCTCACTGACGGCGCTTAAAGCTCTTCGATTAATCTTGCCATATTGTCCGACCCTAGCCCTTAACCGGATGGGATTTCCGGAGGGGTTCTCCTGTCACCATTCAAACCCGATTCGGTACATTGTTGGTGAGGCTTCGCACCCCGTCAACAGCGCAACGGTAGCACGCTCACATAGGGAATCGGTGGAGATACACCGAGTATAT
This sequence comes from uncultured Desulfobacter sp., assembly GCF_963664415.1. NCBI lineage: Bacteria > Pseudomonadati > Thermodesulfobacteriota > Desulfobacteria > Desulfobacterales > Desulfobacteraceae > Desulfobacter > uncultured Desulfobacter sp. The sequence goes on from NZ_OY761440.1 coordinate 513,650, forward strand.
TCAGTGTCTTACATTTACCTCCTATACATACAATCATGCAACATCGTGTCGCACGCTAACGGACAGCTCAGCGGCCCGGGGCTTATAACCGAGCTGGTTGTCGAAGCCGATTGTTTTCGAAAACCAAGTGCTTCCGAAAAGCCGCTAACACCCCGGGTCGGCCTGCGGCGTTTTGTGTACGCCCGGCATGGGCGTGAACTTATGGGGTAAAAGTCCCCTATACGTGAATCCTGTTAATGCATACAGCATTTAGCAGAAGTATTAGCCGAAAACAAGGGCGGAGCCGTGAGGAATCGTCTGAAGGAAGTTGGAGCGCAAAACTATGAGCCGACGAACAGAAACAGCATATAAGGCCTGGTCTCCGGGTAAGCCAGCACAACATGTCGAAGCCCAGGATTAGGAGACAGGGGAAATGCTGCGGTTGTGTAGTGACAGTTCACGTTCTTATCCGGGGAGATCTGTTTTGCATGCATTGGATCTGTTTTGCAATAACTCCCGGCTCGGACCATACCGGGAAACCAAGGTTCTGGCATCACTGGTTGTTGCCGACGGTGATGAGACACGAACAAGGGGCATCATCTGTAAAAGTGTTTTCATTGCGCCTTTCAAGGTAACTTGTCTGGTGATAGGGCAGAAGTCAGCAGACGTCATAGTAGCCAAACGCCGGGAGTAATGCCCCGGACATGGTGAAGGGCTGAAAGTCAAGAGCCGAAGGTAAACGGTGTTCATTAGCTCTATACATACAGTGAATCCGAATGGAGGAGTAATGTATAGGCGCATAATGGAAAACTGTCCTTCAAGTAATTTGCCCGGTTACGGCCCGGCACTCTTGATTAAACGCCCTGTGCGGACCCGCATGCAGGGTGTTGGTGTGCCATGAGAGCAGAAGGTTTTGCTCGAAACTGTAGGAAAGATGGAGGAAGGCCCTCCGGTGACGACTTCCAGAAGTAGTTACCAAACTACCGTGAGCTGCGTTGATTAAGAGTCAACGTGGTGAGCGTCACGGAAAAGGCAGGACAAAGAGCCTGTCAGGTATGAGATTTGGAGATGAGCGTAAGCGAACCGCTGATGACGTGTCGAAAGCATATATGGTGACATCAAAAATGGGGTTGCGCCACTGTCCCATGAGGAGTCCAAGGGAAATCTGGTTACTGCTTGGATGGTGTCCGGCATAAAGGCGGCATGAACATATCTTAGGCTTTCTTATGGAACATGGGAACCTGTCGTTCCGATGCTAAGGGAGAAATCCAAGTGGAAGCACCACAAGGATCAGAGTACCGAAGCGGAGCACAGGGGCGGAGCAACTCGTAGTAGTGAAGAAGGTGCTGTAATGGGACTGGAGCGAAGGGGTTGCGTCGTTCAACTTTTAACATAAGAACAACCCGTATAGGGAAGGATTCTGTTGGAAAAAGTAAAGTCGTTTATTATCTCAAAGCGTCAAGTTTGGGAAGCATACAAATGCGTAAAAGCAAACCGTGGTGGGGCTGGAATAGATAATCAGTCCATAGTTGATTTTGAAAAGGATATTACCAATAACCTTTTCAAAATATGGAACCGGATGTCTTCCGGCAGTTATTTCCCTCCTCCGGTAGCTCGTATAGAGATACCAAAAGGGGATGGCCGAATGAGGCCCCTTGGTATTCCAACTGTGGGAGATCGTGTCGCCCAGATGGTTGTAAAACAGTATCTCGAACCGTTATTAGAGCCTCATTTTCATCCGGACTCGTATGGTTATCGGCCAAACAAGTCAGCCCTGGATGCCGTGGGGGAAGCACGCAAAAGATGCTGGCGGTATGACTGGGTGTTGGATCTTGATGTCAAAGGATTTTTTGACAATATCAGTCATGAACTTTTGATGAGAGCTGTAGTAAAACACACAGATTGTCGTTGGGTACTTTTGTATGTAGAACGGTGGCTAAAGGCCCCAATCGCAATGCCGGACGGATCACTTGTTTATCCGCAAAAAGGAACTCCGCAAGGAGGAGTGGTTAGTCCCTTGCTGGCAAATTTATTTTTGCATTATGTTTTCGATCATTGGATGCAGCGGAACTATTCGTATGTGCCTTTTGAGCGATATGCCGATGATGCTGTTTGCCACTGCAGAACTGAACCATTAGCCAAACAGTTGAAAGCTGACTTGGAGTTAAGGTTTGGTGAATGTGGGTTGGAGCTGCACCCTGAAAAGACAAAAATAGTTTATTGCAAGGATGAAGATCGAAAAGGAGATTATCCTGTTATGAAGTTTGATTTTCTAGGGTATACATTTCGGCCCAGATTATCAAGAAATCGCAGAGGAAAATTTTTTGAAAACTTCACACCAGCGATAAGCAACAAGGCTGCAAAAGCAATCAGACAGAAAGTACGCAGTTGGAACTGGCAATTACGGCCAGGGGACACGCTTGAGGATCTGGCTATAGAATGTAATCCAATAATTCAAGGCTGGATTAATTATTACGGGCGGTACAATCCTTCTGAGATGTCTGGGATTCTCCATCATATAAATTGGCGGTTAGTACGTTGGGCAACCTGTAAATATAAGAAACTCAGGGGACGTTGGTTTTGCTAACCTAAAATTGACCCCTTTGAGGGCCAAATGACAACCTAAAATTGACCCCCCACTTTGCATCAGTACTCTGGTATTGAATGGAGATTTTTAACCCATTACCGGAGACGAAAAGGAGAATGCTTAAAGTGGATCAGTATGATTACATCCGAACAGCTCACCGTGTTTATGGAAAGGCCATTAAAGAGCTTGCCAGAGAAACCGGCCATTCAAAAAACACCATAAAAAAAATTTTAAAGCAGGAATACATTGGCTACAAGCAACGATCTAAACAGCCATATCCCGTTCTTGGTCCTTATATCCAGGAGATAGACCGCTGGCTTGGCGATGACAAGGACAAGCCATACAAACAGCGACATACAGCAACCCGGATATACCATCGTCTGAAATCGGAACTCGAGTATTCCGGTGGAGAGACGACGGTTCGCCGTTATGTGCGTGAGGCAAAGCTGAGGCTGGGTTTAACGAATCAGCAGGCATTTATCCCATCAGATCCGACGACTGCCCAGGAAGCCGAGGTAGACTGGGGAAACTGTCAGGCAGTTATTGCCGGCGAACCCGTGAAGCTGAAATTATTTTGCATACGTTCAAAATGTTCGGGCAAACACTTTGTTCGCTGTTATCCCTGTGAAAGGCAGCAAGCTTTATTTGACGCTCATATCCAGGCCTTTTCATTTTTTGGAGGCGTGTTCCCAGTTCTTATCTATGACAATCTGACAACAGTCGTACAAAAGGTATTTAAAGGAAAAAAACGTCATCTTCAGGAATCTTATAATCGGTTCAAGGCCTATTACAACTTCGATCCAAGGTTTTGCAATCCCGGCCAGGGCCATGAAAAAGGTGGGATTGAAGGCCTGGTCGGCTACGCTCGAAGAAATTATATGGTTCCTATCCCACATGCTGACAGCCTGGACGAATTGAACACGCGCCTCCTCGATGATTGCATGGCCTATGGAGAGCATCGCATCGCCGGTCAAACACAAAGCGTCAATGAATTGTTTGAATCAGAAAAGCAGGTATTGCTGCCATTGCCGACAACATCGTTCAGTAACGTTGAGACGTTCATGGTCAGGGTAAACAAATATGCCACCGTTATTATTGACAAGAACCGGTATTCTGTCCCGACGCGCTATGCTTACATGAGAGTGCAGGCGATAGTAGAGATAGACCAGGTGATCATTTATTGGAGCGGCAGAAAAATAAGCACCCATCATCGGTTATATGGAAATAATAAGTGGAGTTTAAAACCGGAACATTATCTGGAGTTGATTCGTCAGCGTCCACAATCATTTGATACCGCCCGGCCAATTTTACAATGGCGTGATCAATGGCCGGATTGCCTGGAAAAGTTATTAGAACATTTTCGCCGGAAAAACGGTGTAACCAAAGGTACCCGGGAATTTGTCACCGTGCTGATGCTGTACGAAAAATATGCTGTCGACAAGATCGAAGCAGCCGTAAAGGAAGCACTGAAAAGCAATGTCGGCTGCAGCAATGCTCTCAAGCAGATTTTACACAGTCAAAACATCTCTATGGAGTCCCAATTTGATCCTTTGTCGAACTGGGAGACACTGCCCCCTGCTGACATCTCGGCATACGAACAGCTTGGAGGTATCTTATGAACCCAGCAGTCCAGGCAGTCCTCACACAGCACTTAAAAACGCTGAAGCTCTCGACGATGGAAAAAGAGTTGGAAGGTCAGATCCGGCAGGCGCATGAGGCGGCCTGCGGCTACGATGAGTTTTTATTGAATCTTGTTGAAGCGGAAGTTCAAATACGGCAGGAAAACGGTCGCAAGCGACGTCTCAAGGAAGCCAGGTTCCCGATGCAGAAACCGCTTGAAACATTTGATTTTGAGGCTGCCCCTGATTTGGACGCCCGGTTGATCAAAGAACTTTCAACAGGGACATTCATTAAAGAAGCCCGGAATATAATTTTGATAGGTAAAAGCGGAGCCGGTAAAACCCATCTGGCAACCAGCATCGGGATGGAAGCCTGCCGGTATGGACATCGAGTTCGTTTTATTACTGGTTGTGGGCTTGCAAACGAACTGACGGAGGCCAGGGAACAACAGGCTCTGGGTAGAATGATAAAACGATATGCCGGTTATGGGCTGTTGATTCTTGATGAATTGGGGTACGTCCCGTTCAGTAAAATCGGCGCTGAATTATTGTTCCAAGTCCTTACCGAGCGCCATGAAAGACGTTCGATCATCATCACTACCAATCTTGGTTTTGGTGATTGGACGCAGGTGTTTGGCGATGCAAATCTTACCGCTGCTCTGCTGGATCGTGTCACTCACCGGGCTCACATTATTCAATGTAACTGGGACAGTTATCGACTTAAACAGACTTTAAAATCGAGAGGATAAAGAATGAAAGAACTGGATGTATATAATCCCCTGAAAGGTCGAAATGAAACGATAAGGATCGAGATCTCCGAAGACTGTACGACCTATTTTGAAGAGGCGGAGAAGAATGATGATATCCTGAGCATTACAGACACAGATGCCGGTTTGTTAATACAAGAGTGTGGGTGCACAAAACCGATTCTCATAGCTGTAGAATCACGGGAATCAATTAATTACAGCCAAAAAGGAGCGTTGAAGGCAATAGCCGACTACTGCGTTGGGTAGCCCGTCCGGCCAGGGCCAGGGGATCGGCCCGGCGCCGGGCCGATCCCCTGGCCCTGGCCGTTACCCAAACCGGAACTATATAAAAAGCGATAAGAGAATGATTTTAACAACAGGGGGGGTCAAAATTGGGTTGTCGAGAGGGGTCAATTTTGTGTTGCAATTCCGAGTATACCCTCCAAGAAGCGTATTTTTTATAAAACCGTCTTTTTCATAATCCTGTGTTCGACAGTTGTAGGTTCATTTTTTTAAAATTTTGTCAAAATATCCAATAAAATCAGCTCGAATGTGATTCCTGACGCCAAAACTTGTAGGCACACGACTTGTTGGTTTATGCTTGACATTAATGACGATACATGCTTTTTCTATGGGCATGTATGTACGCACAATAAAACGCAGAAACAAAGATGGGTCCGAGGTCGAGTATGTTCAGTTAGCCCACAATACTCGTCATCCAGAAAAAGGCTATTCACGAGCCGAGGTCGTCTACTCCTTCGGGCGGCGGGACCAACTCGACGTAGCCGCCCTCAAGCGCTTAGTCAGCAGCCTCAGCCGGTTCATCAGCCCCGAAGACATTCAGGACCTTGAAGCCCAAAGCGCCGGGCTCAAGTTCATATCCAGCAGGCCGGCAGGGGGAGCCCTGCTGCTCAAAGGCTTGTGGGAACGCATTGGGATTGACCGCTGCCTTGCCAATGCATTGAAACACACAGAGTTCAAAGCGCCGATTTCGGATGCGATTTTTGCAATGGTGGCCAACAGGGCACTGGCTCCGTCTTCCAAACTTGCCGTCGAAGAGTGGGTAGCCAAGGATGTTCATCTGGACATTGAGGCGCCGATCAAGGTTCAGCACCTTTACCGGAGTATGGACTTCCTGCTTAAGAATGCGGAGGCCATCCAAGAGAAGGTGTTCTGGACAACGGCTCAACTGCTGAATCTCACGGTGGACCTGATCTTCTTTGATACTACCAACACTTATTTTGAAATGGAAGACACCAACGACTCGGAGCTGCTTGCTTTTGGGAAATCTAAACACAAAAGAGATGACCTGCCCCAAGTCACCATTGGCCTGGCCGTGACACGGGAAGGTATCCCGGTCCGTTGCTGGGTTCTGCCGGGCAACCAAAATGACGCCAAGTGCGTCGATACCGTTCAAAAGGATTTGAACGACTGGCGGCTTGGCAACGTGATTTGGGCCATGGACCGTGGCATGACCAGCGAAGAGAATCGAAAAAACCTCCAAAGAGCCGGGGGACAGTACATCCTTGGTGAAAAGTTGAGGGGCCCCAATGTAAATGAAGAAGCCCTGAACCGGGGTGGGCGGTTCAAAAAGGTCAACGACAATCTCCATATCAAAGAGGTCTTTGTCGGTGAGGGCAGCGGCAGGCGCCGGTTCGTCATCGCTTACAACCCAGAACAGGCTGAACACGACAAACATGTCAGGGCAAGGAACCTGGAGCGGATCGAAACGGAGCTGGCGGCACTGAACAAACGGTCCGGCAAAGCATATCTCAAATCCAAATATGCTCTCCTGGCACACCGGTCCATGGGCAGATACCTCAAGGAACTGAAGTCAGGCAAGCTGACGGTGGATAAGGCTAAGATTAAGCAGGCGGAAAAGCTGGACGGCAAATATCTTTTGAGCACAAGCGACAAAAGCCTGTCGGCTGAGGATATCGCCCTTGGCTACAAACAACTCATGGAAGTCGAGCGCGCGTTCCGCACTTTAAAGTCCACCCTGTCCCTCCGGCCTGTCTACCACACCAAAGACGACCGCATCCGCTCTCATGTCCTGCTGTGCTGGCTGGCCCTGCTCCTGGTGCGGATTACCGAGCTGGAGACCGGCTTGAGCTGGCCCAGGGTCCGCGCCGAGCTGGAACGGCTCCATTTAGGCGAATTTTTGCATAAAGATGGGCGTGTACTACAGTACACAGAACTCACTCAAAATCAGCGTAACCTATTTAAAAAATTAAACATAAAACTTCCTGCGAAAATCAAGTCCATAGGATAAACACTTAAAATATGTAGGCACTACGCCATTTTAGAGGGATAGCTGTATCTCTTTATTGATAGGGCTTTCCGGATTTCGTATACCTACGGCTGTCGAACAGGAGATAATGTTTGGCAGATACGCCTAAAAACAATTTATCTTCCACTATGGGACCGCTTGCACTAAAGGTATATTTTTTTTTACTGTCTTCACCAAACTCAACGCCTGCTTTCCCTCTAGTTTCATTATCAGGTTGTTTTGTGATAATATTGATAACTCCTGCTTCCGTATCTTTCCCATAGAGTGTTCCCTGGGGTCCTTTTAATACTTCAATCCTTTCAATGCCCATTAAAGTTAAATTAAATCCGCCAGCATTTGATACGGGAATACCGTCTATAATTATACTGGTAGCTTGGGATGAGGTGCCTATGGTACTAGAAATACCTCTAATTGAAGGTAAATAAGTTATTGCCCCTTTAGGTATTAAAGCTAAATTTGAAGTGTAGGAAGCCACATCTTGAATCGATTCTATTTTTCGATCTTCTATTGCAAACTCATTAAACACCGTCATGGAAATGGGGACTTCTTGTACATTTTCTTCCCTTTTTTGTGCCGTTACCGTCACCTCTTCCAGGTTTGTTTTCATGCGATTTTGTTGGAGTTCGGATTTTTCTGTGGATTTCTTTTCCTTTAAAATAGCGGTGTTGTTGTCTGCCATTTCAAAGGTTAAACCGGTTCCCTGCAAAATTTGTTGCAGGGCATCACCGGCGGATGTGTTTTGGGCACCGGGGCTGTTTTTGCCTTTTATCAGTTCGTTTGAACAGACGATTGTTGTACCCGTGGCCTTGGAATACGCATCCAATGCTTCCTGCAAAGTTCCGGATTTGATTGTAATGGATGTCTGGTCAGCCATGACGGGTATGGTAAATAAAAGCAGTGAAATAATGGTAACAAAAAAAACTGCTCTAACGGTTATACTGTTCATCTTTTAACTTCTCCTTTTCATGTTTCCTGGTTTACATGTTAAGACAAAACCTACTAAATACGAAAAAGGGGAAATGCACTTACACCACAGTCCGAAATTTTTGCACTATCGTCCAAATTTTATGATTGCGATATTTTTTAGGAGGAGCAAACAAGATGGAAAAAAGTTAAAAGACGAAATTGCGGTCCTTAGATGACTTGATGGGGAGTTACGCCGAACTCGGCATTGAAAGCCCTGATAAAATAACCCAGGTTATTAAACCCAACCGCAAAAGCGGCCTCTGTAACATTATGCGTTCCCTGCCGCAGGAACTGTTTGGCAACCTGCAGGCGATGGCTACGCAGGTATCCCATCGGGGAATATCCGAAAACAACTTTAAAGTTTTGATAAAACTTGCTTCTTCCCATTCCGATCCTTCCGGCAAGATCGGTGAGATCCGGCGGATTGATGGGATCACGAACAAGAAGTTCGGCGGCATAATATATCCGCTCACTATCTGTCTTGTTTATGCGAGGTTGACGCAGGGAAGACTTGTCCTTTATCCTCATCTGTTCAAGTTTGAGGGCAAGAAGCTCCATTGCTTTTCCCTCTAAAAAAAGTGCCCGGGTTTTACCAAGATACGGGCATGAAATAATCTGATTCATTGCGCGTTGCATCTCTGGGGCCATCTTTCCTTGAACGTCTACACACACTTGCCTTTGAAGGCCTTTTAAAAATGGAAGAAATGGTTCTTCATCTTCCTTGGCGAAATCCAGCAGCGTTTTTTTATCAAAAAAAATTTTAATTCTCACATTGTGCGTAACCCCGATATCTTTTTGCATAGTTGCCGGGGTTGGATAAATGTAATGCTCGCTGAACCCGTTTTTAACAGAAAAAGCTTGGTTGTGTGCTGATAAACGTGATTCAGAATGCCCGATGAGGTTAAACCCAACGCCAAAATACTCATGAATTGTTTCGCCGGCCAAAGCGATCGGCCTGGTTGGCTTCAAGTCCGAATAGCACAACTCCAATCCTGAAGAAAACTTGTCAACCCGCATGCTTCCACTGCCAAATTCTTTGGGCAAACTGTAAACAGTCTGGGTGGGAAATTTTGGGGATTTCGAAAATGTAGGACGAATAATTTCCATAATTTTTTAGTTGCGTCAGTTGAACAATCCTTTCATAAAAAAATTGTCTGCCCAGGACCATTGCTTTATCCGGAATCTCCCCTCAGTCATGTAGCGCCTAAATTAATTTAGCTCATATAACAATATAAGTAAAATCAAATCAATATATTTTCTATTTTTCACAAGGCGCGACCTTCAGTTCGATTCGGAGCAAGGGGAGATGTTGTCAATGATAATAAAAAACTTGACCTGCTATGGCCACAATGCCGAATGGGATGCATAGCATAATGATCAAGGGCTGAAAATGACTTCTAAAGGGAGTGAGGCATTAACAGGCAGGCGGGTTAGAGTATTTTTAAGCGGGACCGAAAAGATCAACTCGTGCAGTATATGAAAAATTTCAAGCTTTCCGATGATCTGCCAATGGTGATCCTTAATGAGTTTTTACATTGGCTTAAGCTTTTTCTGTCCGTTGGCGGCATGCCGGAAGCCGTCAGGATTTACCGGGATACCCGTTCCCTTCTTGAAGTAGATGCAGTGAAACAGTCTATCCTTCAGACATACCGGGATGATTTATACAGATATCAGGATGCTGATGATGCGGATCTTGTCAATTCCGGTCCGGTATGCGAACAGATGATCGGACAGCATCTGCTTTACAGGACCCCATCATTCCAGAAACAACTAATTCCCGGGTTCCGGGAACCCTGCCGGGTCTCCCCATCCCCGGGTGATCAGCCAGTAGTTTAGCGCTATCCCATATTTTCTGTCCCACTTCCTTGGCTGCTATGGGGCGGTCTTCAGCTATATATTCGATGGCATTGTCAAGATTGCGCAATGCTGTGCGAGTCCACTTAACGGGCATCTACACCCCATTTGCCAAATGCGTCAACTATTTCTTCTGCTGTTGCGATTTCACCCTGTTCAACTTCCTGCAAACCGTCTTTAACTTCCTTGACGAACCATTCTTCATATTCAACAAAGCAGTCAAAGGGGCAAAAGACGCCGGGATAAACCGATTTGCAGCGCTGTAGAGGCGGGTGACTTTGTGGGCTGCCTCTTTAACGAGCTGCCCAAACACTATCTAAAAAATTACCTTTACAAAACTCATATTTTTGATATAAATTACCTTTACAAATTTACCTTCAACCTATTTTATGTATGGGTAAAATTATGAATCGAACAGCCCTTGAAAACCTCAATGCCTGGAAAGAGAAACCCCACCGAAAGCCCCTGGTGATCCGGGGGGCAAGGCAAGTGGGCAAATCCTGGCTGGTCCGGGAATTTGCCCAAACCGCCGGGATGGATCTTTTTGAAATTAATTTTGAGCTGGATGAAGACCTGGCTGAATGTTTTAAGTCCAAACATCCGGACCAAATCCTTTCCCTGCTTGAACTCAAACGCTCCCAGCGAATTGTTCCAGGCAGCACCGTGCTGTTCCTGGACGAAATTCAGTCCGCGCCGTTGGTTTTTGCAAGCTTGAGATATTTTTACGAACTCATGCCTGATCTGCATGTCATCGCAGCCGGCTCCCTACTGGAATTTGTATTGGAAAAGCCTAATTTTTCCATGCCCGTAGGAAGAATCGAATACCTGTATCTGGGCCCCATGACCTTTAAAGAATTTTTAAGTGGGATTGGAAAAGATCAACTCGTGCAGTATATGGAAAATTTCAAGCTTTCCGATGATCTGCCAATGGTGATCCATAATGAGTTTTTACATTGGCTTAAACTTTTTCTGGCCGTTGGCGGCATGCCGGAAGCCGTCAGGATTTACCGGGATACCCGTTCCCTTCTTGAAGTAGATGCAGTGAAACAGTCTATCCTTCAGACATACCGGGATGATTTTAATAAATATTCTCCCCGGGCCAATCCGGTAAGGCTGAACCGGGTGTTTCAGCGGCTGCCTTTAATGGCGGGGCAAAAGGTTAAATATGTCAATATCGACAGAACTCAAAAAAATGAAGACCTGAAAAAAGCCCTTCACCTTCTGGAACTTGCCAGGGTGTACTATCCGGTATATCACACTTCGGCAAACGGGGTTCCGTTAAAAGCCCAGATCAATGAAAAGTTTCAAAAGCCCTTGTTCCTGGATGTGGGCTTGATGATGAGTGCCTGCGGGATGAGTTATGCAGATATCCAGGACGCTGATGATGCCGATCTTGTCAATTCCGGTCCGGTATGCGAACAGATGATCGGACAGCATCTGCTTTACAGGCACCCATCATTCCAGGAGCCGGAACTGTTTTATTGGTGCAGGGAAAAACGCCAGGCTTCTTCAGAAGTCGACTTCGTGATTCACAAGGGAATACGGATTATCCCTGTGGAGGTCAAAGCCGGGAAAACAGGAACTTTAAAATCCCTCCATGTATTTTTAAAAGAGAAAAAATACCCGGAGGGGGTCCGCTTTAACATAGACCTGCCGGCTATGCATGAAGTCCCTTTTGCCCTGCCCGATACAAAAGGAACGTTTCGTCTGCTTTCTCTTCCGCTTTACATGGTCGAGGAGCTGGACCGGTATATTTAGAGCCCGACAGGTTGTTCCGGAATGCTAATTTTCCAAATTTCTTCGTTGGAAAAATAAATTTGATCCTCGAAATATTCAATATATGTCTATGGTTAAAATTATCACCCGCCTTGCACCTATGCAACTTTGTGGGCATGCGCCCCTCTGCGAGCCGTTCAAACACTATTTAATTTTACTCTGGCCCCCAAGCCGCAGATTCTTTTTCATGCGTGCATGTAATACACGTACAATTTCAATACCTTCAGTTAATTTCCTATAATAGACTATATAGTTTGAAAAATTTTTAACAGGAAAAAATTTAAGGCCTTTTAATTTAGGGTGTGTTGCCCAATAAGAAACCCCGATGCTTGGCATATCAGCCAGCAACTCAAAGGTTTCTTCAGCGGCTTGAAGAGTTCTGTCAGCAGCTTTAGGGTTATCTCGTGCAATATAGATCCATATGTTGATCAAATCATCCTCAGCAGCTGGTGTTATGGATATATTAGGCATTATTACCCCTGTTCTTTTTGAAGCAGGGAAATAGCTTTCTTTTTGATATTTTTCATGTCAAGCGGTAAAGAATCACCGCTGTTAACACCTTCTAATAAAAGCTGATCAATTTTTTCATGGTCATGCCTTATAAGGTCACGTAAGTAATCGCTGGCGCTCTGGTATTCACCCGTGCGGACACGGGATTCGATGAAGGCTCTAAGCTCATCAGGCATTGATATATTCAGTGTTGCCATATCGGGTCTCCTTTAATAAGTTTTTAAAATATAACACCAATGGCAATTTTTGCCAATGCTGGATTATCTCATGCCTGAACAAAGCCCCCGTGTTTGAACGGCTCGTTAGAGGGGCATGCGCCCCTCTAACAAGCCGTTCAAACACTATTTCAAAAGGCCTTTTATATCCTCCAATATCAGATACAGACAAGGCACAAGTCCCAGGGTAATCAGTGTGGCAAAAAAAAGACCAAACCCCAGAGAGATGGCCATGGGAATAAGAAACCTGGCCTGCCAAGACGTTTCCGTGATGATCGGGGCAAGCCCTCCGCAGGTGGTTAACGTGGTCAAAATAATGGGTCTGAACCGCTGTATCCCGGCGGCCCTGATTGCGTCCTTCACAGGCATGCCCCCGCGTACCAGCCGGTTGGCAAAATCAATGAGCACCAAAGCGTCATTGACCACCACGCCTGCCATGGCCACAATGCCGAACAGACTCAGAATGGACAGGGGATAGCCCATGATAATATGGCCGGCCACGGCCCCGATAATGCCAAAGGGAATGCAGATCATAATGATCAAGGGCTGAAAATAACTTTTAAAAGGAATGGCCAGCAGGGCAAACACAAAAAATAACGCAAGCCCTAAGCCTTTGAACAGCGCGGCCATGCTCTTCTTGATATCAGCCTGTTTCCCCTCAAGTCCGTAGGACAGGCCCGGATACCGGCCCACAAGGAACGGCAGGATTTCCTGCTTCATATCCCGGATAATATTCCCGGCCATGGACTGGGGGGTAACATTGGCCGCGACCTCGATTTCCCGCCGGCCGTTGCTCCGGCGGATCACGGTATAGGCTCTTCCTTTCATAATTTGAACGGCATCCCTGAGCATGATCTCTCCGTTTGGGGCATTGATCACATAGTTTTCAAATGCAGTTTCACAAATGCGCTCGTCCTCTGCCAGCCGCACCCTTACCGTGATCTCGTTTCTTCCCCGCTGAAGTTTCACCGCCTCAATCCCCTGGTAAGCATGCCGGATTTTAGCAGCAATGGTTCCCGGGGTAAGCCCCATGCGAAAGCCCGCAGGGGTCAGGGTGATATTGAACTGCCGTTTTCCCTGGGCCGATCCGTCATCAATATCCGATATCATGGGATATTCTCCCAGACGCCGGGCAAGGTCTTCTCCGGCCCGGTTCAAAATATCCGCATTCCGGTGGCTTAAGCCAATGGTCAGCCCCTTGCCGGAACCGGGACCACCCTGGTTGTCCGCAAAGGCAATGGTCTCAACGCCTGCAACCGTACCGATTTTTTCCCGCCAGATCCGGGTCACCCGGGAAGTGGATATCGGGCGCATCTCGGGATCAGTTAAAAAGACCCTAAAAATGAAATGGGAATGCCCAAACTGACCCAGAAGGCCAGGCGTATTTCAAGGAACAGGGCAAGGAACAAAAAGACCAGGGCAAGCCCCAGATAGGCGTTGCGCAGTAAAAGATCCACCCTTTGGGCAAAGAGTTTGGACATATCCCAGACGGATATGGTCCAGGCGGTCCAGGGGCACCTGGACTTCCACCTGGTAATTGGTTACGTCCACCAGGGTGGCAAGGGTACCCTGGGCTGCTGTCATGGCACCGGCATCCACATCTTTGGAGAGCACCAGGGCATGGAAGGGAGCAATGATACGGGTTCTTTCCAGGTCCAGAAGTGCTGCGTCAAGATCACTTTGGGCGCTTGCCACGGCAGCCCCGGCCTGTTCAAGCTGGGGTTTTCTCAACACCAGGCTGGTTTCCTTTACCCCGTCAGGCGACATCGCAGCCATGAGCCTGAGCTCTTCCCTGGCAATCTGCTGTTGTCCCTTTTCGATTTCAAAATCAGCCCGGGCCTGGGCCAATGCGCTTTTGGCTTTGTCCACGGCCAGCTTATAGTCTGCCGGATCAATTTGGACCATGGTCAGTCCCTTGGCGATTTTTCCCCCCTGGACAAATTCAGGTGCTACCTCAATGATCGTACCGGCCACCCGGGATTTAATCACCACTTCCCGGTCCGGCTGAACCGTACCCATGGCCCGGATCAGGGCTGTGACCCGGCCGGGATTAACTTTTATGACATCCACCACCGGGGCTGTTTTTACCGCAGGTTTGCGTTTGAATTTTATTTTGTTGGATTTGTAGTGCCAAAATCCGGCAGCGCCTGCTGCAATCACGCATACAGGCAAAAGAACTTTCAAAAAGGTGACCCATAAAGAAGTCTGTCTTGCTGGTGTCTCTGGTTTCATTTTTGATGTCTCTAAAATTTTATTCCCGCACAAAGCGTCACAAAGTAGAATAAAAATCTTTGTGTCTTGGTGTCTTTGTGAGAGTTTTTTTGAAAAACGTTCCCCGCCAACTTGTTACTTTATAAAGTGCAATTCGTTCCTTGACATAGGTTGCTTTTTCACTGACCAGTTGGCGCTCAAGGCTTTCCATGGAGGCCCAGGCATCAAGATAGTTCAGGTAACTGCTCTGGCCGTTCAGGTACTGGACCCGGGCGTCCTGCAAGGTCACCTTAACAGCTGCCAGCTGCTGTTCGAGCAGTTCGATATAGGCGCTTTGGCGGTCAATGGCCACCAGGGCATCCTCCACCTCGCAGATGGCGTTGGCAACGGTTTGGGCATAGGTATTCAGTGTTTCTTGAACCACGGCCCGGGTACGCTCGATTTCTGCTTTGCGCTCACCTGCGTCAAACAAAGGGCCGGCCAAAGCAGCACCTAAGGTAACCACCCAGTTTTGAAACAATAAATCCAGGGAACCGCTGGAAAACGCAGCGGACCCGGACAGGGCCAGGTCGGGAAACATATCAGCCTTGGCAGATTCCACGTCCTGGACCGCCGCTTCAAGGCGCATCCGGGCAGCACGGATATCAGGCCGGTTTTCAAGCAGGTCCGCCGGGATGCCGGGCTGGGGTGCCAGAAAGGTTTGGGGAAGGTCTGTGGCCGCAACCGCCACAGGTGTCCCCGGGGTTTGTCCCAAATAAAGCCCCATGGCATTCACCAGTTGTTTTTCCTCTTTTTCCAGCAACGGCATGGCAGAAAGCACCTGTGCCAGGGCTTCGCGTTGCTGGGATACATCCAGGGCCGTGGCCTTGCCGTTGATAAAGCGCAATTCCTGCAACTTCAGGGTCATCTGGTTGGCGTCAATCTGCCGGGAAAGCACGGCCTTGCGGGTCCGCACGGACACAAGATCCACCCAGGTATCGGCAATATCCGTGGACAGGGTCAAAGCCCCGTCCTCCAGATCTTGCAGCGCGGCCAGGTATTCAAGTTCTGCAGCACTGACTTCGGCACGGGTTTTTCCCCACAGATCCAGGGTATATTCAGCATCCAGGGAAGCGGAATAGGTGTGACCATGGTCAGAAGTTGCAGACCGGCCTTTGGATTTAGATTGGGAATAGGTTTGTTGGCCCCCAAGGGAGTAATCAAGAGAAGGACCAAGGCCTGATTTTTCGCTTTTCACATCGGCCAACGCCTGGTCAGCCTCAGCTTTAAGTACTTTCAGGTCATAGTTGTCCCCAAGGCCTGTCCGGATCATTTCGCTAAGTTCATCAACTCCGAACCTTTGCCACCATCCGCCGGCATTGTTTTCATTGCCGGGCCGGGGCGTGTCGTCAATACCATCCCCATGAACATAATTATCCGGAATCTCAACAGGCATCACAGCCGCAGGATCAGGGGATATCAGATTGCAGCCGCAAATATAGAAAAACGACATCAATACAACAGAGATCAAAGCATAGCGCATCATTTTACAAACCAATTCTGCTTTCTGCCGGTTGGTGGTATGGGAAAGAGTGCCTGCCCGGGCCCGGGCAGGCGTTGTACACCGCACAATCCCTATTTAACGTTAAAAGTCAGGGTTGATCCGGTAACGGAGGAATTTGCCTTACCGTAAAGATCTTTCAAAGGACCTTCCTTTTCGACCTTTCCCTCGTGGTGGCAGCTGACCAGCCACTGTCCCGGACACTGTACGATAAACTGGGCGTTGCCTTCTTTAATTTCTAAATAAAGGGAGAAATGTTTTCCTTTATCAAAGGCCGGGGTTGAAGCAGTGATGTATGTATCGCCCTCTGGGGGGGTGCCCATGAACAACACCTTGAATTCCACCAGATCTCCGGCCTTGACCCGGGAAAGATCGGTCATGGGAATGATTTCCAGGCCCTGGTTTGTGGGCTCAGGCGTTTCCCATTTTTCCAATACCACATAGGATACGGCATTGGCCTGGTACTTCACGGACATCAATACTTTTTTAATATCTTTGACCTGGTCCTTTGGTTTCATTTTCAGCCGCGTTCTATCTTTTGTGTCGATAAACCGGGTGTAAAAGGCGGGTTTTGATTTGGCTTCTATTTTGTATACACCCGGCATGGTCTCTTTTTTCAGGGCAATTTTCTGAAGGCCGATATCAGCACTGAACACGTCGAAATTGGGGGTCTGCGTATCCGCGGTCGCCGTTTCGGCAGAGGGAATTTTCAGCGGGGTGATTTTTCCCCCGGGACCGGCGATGGTAAAGGATTCAACCAGAATTTTAGCCTTGGGGGAGTTAGGCATGTCATCAATGGGCAGGGTATGTCCCCAGCCCAGGCCCACGGTGACATGGCCCGGTTGATGGGCAAATGATTCAAAGGCGTTCACCCAGAAACTATGGGCGTAAACCGTGGTTGCTATAAACATTGACGCCAGTGTGGTTATCGTAATTTTAGCTGTGATTCTCATTCATGTTCTCCTTTAAATTGATAATATGCCGTACCATTGGACTCGCCCCTCATGAGCAATTCTTGCTAATTGAGTAAGGTCAGAAGCTATAGCGAACCCCGATACCAAAGGTGCGCGGATCGCCGAAGGTCACAGACGAGCCGGCAGAGCCCGGATTGTACGAGGTAAAATATTCTTCATCAGTGAGATTGTTGCAATAGGCGTAGATATCAAAACCTTTAAAGCGATAACCGACCTTGACATCAGCAGTGATGTAACTATCCCGCTCGCTGAATTTTTTGTTGGCACTATCATAGTAAGGAATCTCGCCCATACTCAGGACATCCCCACGCGCATAAAATCCGTTGGGGTTGAAGTAGGCGGCACCAATCCGCATTGTATGGGATGGTGTGTCGGAGATTGATTCGCCGTCGTAAACAACAGTGCCGGTATCGTAGTCGTCGTATTCCGAATCGATAATGCCGATCGCTGCGGTCAATTCGATGGAATCGGTCAGAAAATAGGTCAACTCCAGCTCAGCGCCCAGGGAGTGAGCGCTGTCAGCGTTATCTGTCCTCCAGATATCGTTTTCCGACGTATAGACATGGATATCTTCGATCTCCATGTAAAAGAGAGCGGCGGAAAGACGTGCACGGTTAAATTCCCCCTTGACGCCGATTTCGTAGTTGATCGACTGCTGCGGATCAAAGGTGTTGTCTTCCACTGAGCCGGACCCGGCAGAATAGTTAAAGCCGCCGGGCATATAACCTTGCGCCACTGAAGCGTACGTGTTCCAATTGTCGTTCAACCGGTATGAGAGTGCAATCTTGCCTAAAAAGGTGTCCCAGGTTTTATCCGCCTGTAAAGCGTAGTAAGGATCGCTGCTGCTCCCAACCAGATTATAGTATGTATCCAGATCAATCTCCTTGTCGATATGTTGATAGCGCAACCCAAGGGTCAACTCAAAGTTGTCGAGAAAGGGAATCATCGTCTGCCCGAACAGCGCCTGGGTCTTACTTTCAGCTTTGGATTCATAGTTCATTTCGTAAGCAGATCCGTAGGAATAAAACTGGTACCCGTAGGGACCCGTATCCGTATCCTCGGTGTCGAAATATACACCGGCAACCCAACGCACGCCCTCCGTATTATTGCTCGACAACCTCAGCTCCTCGGACCAGGTTTCAATGTCGAGAGCTCCAAAATAAATAAGCCCGTCAGAATCTGTACCCGCTATGCGATCAGCATCGCTGAAGTTTTCAGTTTCGAGGTCTTTGTGGGTCGTCGCAGAAGTCAGGGTCATGGAATCGAACTCATACTTCAGATGAAGGCTCTGGGCCAGACTGTCGGTCTCATTGAGTCTGCCTACATCAATAAAGACATGCTCGGCATCGTCCCGACTGAATTCGCTAATGTCGACTGCATCGGGCAGGCCGTAACCATCGAACCCGTGACGCTCGGAGGAATCGTTGGACAGAGTGAACTTGGCAGTGAACCTGTCGGTCGGCGTATACAGCAGATAGCCTCCAAGGTTGTATTGGTCGTCCTTATTGTATTCATCGTTACCGGTGTAGTCGTTTGTGATCCAGCCGTCATCCTGCTGATAACGACCGTTCAACCCGAGATAAAGCTTATCCTGCATGAGAGGACCGTTAACATTGAATGAGCCCTGCATGTAATTGTAGCTGCCGTATTCGGCACCAACACTGCCATGCCATTGGTTTTCCGGTTCCTTGGTCACCACCTTAATAACCGCGCCGATGGCGTCCTTACCGTAGAGCGTTCCCTGGGGGCCGCGCAGAACCTCGACCCTTTCGGCATTGACCAGCGAAGCGTTAAAACCGTACGCGCTGCTGGAGGCGACCCCGTCGATATAGAAGACCACAGGGTTGGTGTTGGTAAAATACGAATAATTCAAACCCCTGAAGTTCACCTGCTCCGTAGAGCCATGATACTTTGAGCTCATATTAGGGATCTCGATAATAACTCCGGGGATATCTACGATTCCCTTCTCTTTAAGGACCTCATCGTCGATGACCGAAATACTCTGAGGAACATCGGTGATGTCCTCCTCGACCTTGTTGGCCGTAACGGTTATTGTCTCAATCTGATACCCTTCATCCTTTTTCTGGTTGGATTTATTCATATCCTGGGCTGGTAAAAGGCATGGTTGAAAAAAACTCCACAATCCTATGATCAAAAACATTTTCCATGGTGCTGACAAAACTGATTTCCCCTTCCGGCGGTTTTCCCAAAACCTGCTCATCTTCATTTTCCTTTCTTTAACCGGTTCATTTACTTTTTCAACTTCTTAATGTAATAAGTTAGCTGGCTCTAATTTTTGGTTTAGATATAAACTATGGGCGAATTGAGTCAATAGGCCGGCTGGAAATATGTACGATTGCTGAAAACTATGTTGAATTGCTGAATTTTTTTTTGAATGGAGATTACACAGATGATTGAGAAGCTATATAAACCGTATCTGCCGGAAATTGGCTTTCATCCGGTAGACAATCCGCAGAAACACTGTGGTTACGGGGTCTCATACGAGCTGGATTCTTCATTGGGAACCGGAGAGTATTGGTTTTACACGGTGGATAATTCCTATTGTATCACGATTTGTGATTATCTGTTTTATTGTGATGTTTCGTTCCAGGTCTCACATCCGCCTTTTTTATTGATCTGGTTGAACTTGGCTTCCCGGCAAACCAGGATGCACTTGGGCGGATCATCCCCTTGCAGGCGCCTGGGTTTATATACCGGACATGAGGCCACATTCGTTGGAAAAATTAAAAAGGAAATGGCTTTCAGGGGCATAAGTGTCCTGGTAACGCCAAAGTTTTATAACAAAATCCTGCCGGGAAAATATCCCGGTATCCCCAGGGATCTGACGCACCTTTTTCCCCAATTCAACGGTAATAATTATATACCCGAGATAGCCGGGGCACTCCATCAAATCAGCAGTTTCCGTCCGTTGAAAGAAATCGCCGGAATGTATTACGACAGCAAGGTAACCGAAATTATGAGCATTTTAACCCAATGGGCAATGAATAATCGGTTCCGGCTTTCCCAAGGCCCTGTTCCGAATTGTGATATGGATCATTTACGTAGCGTCATGGATTACCTGAATACCAATTACACCAGCCATATTTACCTGGATGCATTGTGCCGTCATGCCTGCATGAGCCGGACTAAATTGACCCGTCTGTTTAAACAGGTCTACGGCATGACCATATCCGACCATATAAAAACACTACGCATCAATTTAGCCAAGGAGATGCTGGCCGATAATCACTTAAAAATAAATACGATTGCCAATACCGTTGGATTCAAATTTCACAGGAGCTTTTCCGAGGCATTTAAACATGCCACAGGGCTCACCCCCAATCAATACAGAAAAACGATCTGTTAGTTTTTTTATTCGTGGGGAGCGTGGACACCCAAAACCATTTATCTTTAGTGAAGGTTCCCCCCCCCCCCTGCCCTCCGACATAGGTGAATTCATGGATATGAGCATCGGCAGAAAATAGGGACAGGCTTTTTTCAAATCCCCCGGCCGATGCCCTTTCCCAAAAGGCATCGGCCGGGAATATGTGTCATGCGTCTGACTGGACTGTCTTAAGGCATCTCGATAACAGAAAGCGCTTTGTCTTTAAATCAAAACCGGTAAGTTAGTTGCAGGCCTATTTCTCCAGGTTCACTATATTGGTTGTAAAATCCGCCGCTGTAACCCACAATGTCATATTCTTCATCAAAGATATTGTCGCCGTAAAGGTAGATATCGAACCGGTCTGTTTCATAGCCGATTTTGGCATTGACAACCTGGTAAGCATCACGGCCATAAAGGTTTGCATAATCATCATACATCTGGTCATACGCTATAAAGTCTACTCTGGCATAAAATCCATTGCTATGGCGATACTGAGCCCCGATGTTAAACGTATATTCCGGAGAATAAGAAGCCATGTTGCCCTCATAATTCCCATTGGCGTCTTCAAACTTGTCATACTCTATGTGGCTATATCCAAAACCAGCCATGACACTCAGACCGCCGACGAGCCTGGCAGTTACATCCAGTTCAAAACCAATTCCAGTGGCTTCAGCAGCATTGGTTATACGTGACGTTGTTGGAGTAAGCGCTTCAAGAACCTGCATATTTTCAATATCCATGTAATAGGCAGCGGCATTAACAACCAGGCGATTATCCAGAAACGAACTCTTCATTCCAATTTCGTACGACCACAATTCTTCTTCGTCATAAATGGTCGCTTGAGAGAATCCCCCGGAGCGAAATCCATTGCCGGCACTGATATAGGTCATGATCGAAGGTGAGACCAAGTACTCCAATGCAAGTTTCGGTGTTATTGAGCCCCAGGATTCATCGCCCTCAAAGGTCTTAATGCTATTTACATACATTGTTTTATCTTTTTCCTGATATTCATAACGTAGACCTCCAACCACATTAAGGGCGTCAAGTAAAGGATAGGTAAGATTGGTATATATCGCATAGGAATCTCCCTCAGAAAGATTTCTCTTTACGCCGGCACCTTCATCATCATCGTGGTCATAAAAGATACCGCCCAGCCATTTCAATTCCCCTTTTTGATAATTCAACCTCAATTCCTGAGCGATTTTTTCATATGTGGTATCCAGATCCCCATACCAGAGAGTCTCTTGAGTGTTATCAAAATCAGTCAATTTCCTATCGTTATAAACCCTGTGCGAAGTAACGGATGTCAACTGCAATGCATCACTAAAATCGTACGTTATTTTTAATGCCTGGGTGCTGTTCGTTGATGTGTCAAATTCTTCACCGGATGCTACTTTACGATCACCATTATATGGGACTTTAAGCTTTGAAGCCCCCAATTCCGTAAGCGCTAAATTCGTTCCACCATCATCAAACTCCGTGTATGCAACTATTAGGGAGATATCGAGTTGATCTGTTGGGGTCCAGCGCAGATGTCCGCGGCCGTAAAAATGCTCTCTGTCGTTGACTGTATCACCGGTCGCAATATTTTTCAGATACCCATCCTTCTGCATATATTTCCCTGAAAAACCGACGAACAACCAGTCTTCTATAAGCGGCCCACTCACAGAAGCCGTTAACGAACCGCCTAACCCGTCTCCTGTTTCAGTAGAAAGAAAGCTACTTCCTTGAGCCGAGATTTTTCCTCTGAATTCGTTATCCGGTTGACGTGTGATGATATTGATTACGCCGGCCTGTGCATTTTTCCCATAGAGTGTGCCCTGGGGACCCCGCAGAACTTCAACCCGCTCAATATCAACTATGGGACTATCATATCCCATAACGCTGAGTACCGGTACACCGTCTACATACATACCGGTAGAAACCGACAGTGTTGTACCCGGGGCGCTCAATCCCCGCATGGAAGGGGCGCTCCTTCCGGAACTACCAAAGTCGACCAGCGTAAAATTGGGTACAAAATCAGCAATATCAAATATTGACTCGATTTTTCTATCTTCAATGATCTGGTCATTGAAGACCGAAATGCTTATCGGTACCTCCTGAACATTTTCCTCCTGCTTTTGAGCAGTAACGGTTATTGCCTCAATCTGAGTCTTCTCATCCGTTTCCGGATTGGATTTATCCATATCCTGAGCAGGTAAAAGGCATGGTTGAAAAAAACTCCACAATCCTATAATCAAAAACATTTTCCATGGTGCTGACCAAACGAATTTCCCCTTCCGGCGATTTTCCAAAAACCTGCTCATCTTTCTTTTCCTTTCTTTAACTGGTTCATTTATTTTTTCAGACTTTTAATGTAATAAGTTAGCCGACTCTAATTTTTGGCTTAGGTATAAACTATGGTCGAGCTGAGTCAATAGGCCGGCTGGAAATATGTACGATCGCTGAAAAACTATGTTGACTTGCTGAATTTTTTTGAATGGAGATTACACAGATGATTGAGAAGCTATATAAACCGTATCTGCCGGAAATTGGCTTTCATCCGGTAGACAATCCGCAGAAACACTGTGGTTACGGGGTCTCATACGAGCTGGATTCTTCATTGGGAACCGGAGACTATTGGTTTTACACGGTGGATAATTCCTATTGTATCACGGTTTGTGATTATCTGTTTTATTGTGATGTTTCGTTCCAGGTCTCACATCCGCCTTTTTTATTGATCTGGTTGAACTTGGCTCCCCGGCAAACCAGGATGCACTTGGGCGGATCATCCCCTTGCAGGCGCCTGGGTTTATATACCGGACATGAGGCCACATTCGTTGGAAAAGTCATGACCCCCAGTGAAACTGGGGGCTTGATTGTTAACCGCTCAAAGCGGTCTTTTAAAAGCGCCTAAAGGCGCGGTTTAATCGAACAAATCCATCTGTTCGCAACGTTGATCCTCTTTTTCTTGATGCCGGATATATGCTCGAACAGTTTGTTCGTCGATTCCTACTGTTGACGCAAAATAACCTCTGGCCCCAAATTTTTCACCATTATAGTTCCTTTTTTTACCACAAAACTGACGTGCTATCTGAATCGCACTTTTCCCCTTGATGAACCCAACTACCTGAGCCACTGCAAATTTGGGTGGAATGGAGATCAGCATATGAACATGGTCTGTCATCAAATGCCCTTCTTCGATCTCGCATTCTTTTTGTTTTGCCAAACCATGTAGTATTGACCCCAGTTCCCGGCGTAATTGTCCGTAAATAACTTTTTTCCGATATTTTGGAATCCAAACCACATGATACTTGCAATACCACTTTGAATGCTTTAAGCTTTTATAATCTTTCATACAACCTTCCTTTCATAGCTTTGAGCGGCTAACTTAAGGAAGGTTGTTTATTTTCAACTCCCGGAACTGTCAAACTTTTCGAGTCCTCCACCGGAGGTGGAGGTTTACCCATTAGAATTAAAAAGGAAATGGCTTTCAGGGGCATAAGTGTCCTGGTAACGCCCGAGTTTTATAACAAAATCCTGCCGGGAAAATATCCCGGTATCCCCAGGGATCTGACGCACCTTTTTCCCCAATTCAACGGTAATAATTATATACCCGAGATAGCCGGGGCACTCCATCAAATCAGCAGGTTCCGTCCGTTGAAAGAAATCGCCGGAATGTATTACGACAGCAAGTTAACCGAAATTATGAGCATTTTAATCCAATGGGCAATGAATAATCGGTTTCGGCTTTCCCAAGGCCCTGTTCCGAATTGTGATATGGATCATTTACGTAGCGTCATGGATTACCTGAATACCAATTACACCAGCCATATTTACCTGGATGCATTGTGCCGTCATGCCTGCATGAGCCGGACTAAATTGACCCGTCTGTTTAAACAGGTCTACGGCATGACCATATCCGACCATATAAAAACACTACGCATCAATTTAGCCAAGGAGATGCCGGCCGATAATCACTTAAAAATAAATACGATTGCCAATACCGTTGGATTCAAATTTCACAGGAGCTTTTCCGAGGCATTTAAACATGCCACAGGGCTCACCCCCAATCAATACAGAAAAACGATCTGTTAGTTTTTTAAATTCGTGGGGAGCGTGGACACCCAAAACTATTTATCTTTAGTGAAGGTTCCCCCCCCCTGCCCTCCGACGTAGGTGAATCCATGGATATGTGCATCGGCAAAAAATAGGGACAGGCTTTTTTCAAATACCCCGGCCGAGGCCCTTTCCCAAAGGGCCTCGGCCGGGGATATGTGTCATGCGTCTGACTGGACTGTCTTAAGGCATCTCGATAACAGAAAGCGCTTTGTCTTTAAATCAAAACCGGTAAGTCAGTTGCAGGCCTATTGCCCCCGGTTCACTATAACTGATGTAATATTTGTCCACCGTATCATATTCTTCATCAAAGATATTTTTGCCGTAAAGATAGATATCATACCGGTCTGTTTCATAACCTATTTTGACATTGACAACCTGATATGCATCACGTTTATATGTGTTTTCATAATCCGTATACATCTTGTCATACCCTATTAAATCTGCTCTGGCGTAAAATCCGTTACGATGACGATATTGTGCGCCGATGTTGAATGTATATTCCGGGGCATAGGTCGCCATATTGCCTTCATAATTTCCATTCGCATCTTCAAACGTGTCAAATTCAATGTGGTTATACCCAAAACCTGCCACGACACTTAGACCGTCAAAGAGCCTGGCAGTCACCTCCAATTCAAAACCAAAGCCGCCGGCTTCGGCTGCATTGGTCAAATATAAGTCTGACGGAGTTACATATTCAATGACCTGCATGTCTTCAATATCCATGTAATAGGCAGCGGCATTAACAACCAGACGGTTATCCCAAAATGCACTCTTCATTCCAATTTCATACGACCACAACTCCTCTTCGTCATAAGTCCCGTCCGAAGCCTCATCCGAATTGAATCCCCCGGAGAGAAACCCTTTGGTGGCACTGATATAGGACATGATTGAGGGGGAGAAAAAGTATTCCAGAGCCAGCTTTGGTGTTATCGAATCCCAGGATCCATCCCATTCCAAATTTTTTATATTGTCTATTTTTTCTTTATCCTGACTTTCATAACGCAAGCCGCCGACCATGTTAAGCGCGTCAAATAAAGGATAGACAAGATTGGTAAATATCGAACAGGAACTGCCCTTGGTATCAGTGTCATTCACTTTTGTCTTTGATTCCGAAATCATCTCGGAAGCACCATTGTCATCATCGTAGTCGTAGAACAAACCAACCAGCCATTGCAATTTATCCTTTTGATAATTCAATCTCACTTCCTGGGCAATTTTCGTATATGTGTCGTGCGCATTCGAATGCCACTTCGTTATTGTATTAGAATCAAAATCAGTTTTTTTCGTCTTTTTATAGACCCGTCTCGAAGTAACGGATGTCAATTGAAAGGCATCATTAAAATCATAAGTTAATTTCAACGCCTGTGAACTGTCCGTTGATGTGTTTGATTCATCATAATTTGATGCCACCTTACGATACCCATAGAATGGGAAGCCATAGCTTGAAGCGCCTGACTTTGAAAGCCCTGAATCCCACCCGTCATCATCAAGTTCCGTGTGTGCAGCGATTAGAGAAAGATCCAGTTGATCCGTCGGGGTCCAGCGTAAATGTACACGGCCGTAGTAATTCTCGTGGTCGTTGGCTGTATCATCGGTGGAAATATTTTCAATATACCCTTCCTGCCGGCTGAATTTCCCTGAAAAACCGGCGAACAACCGGTCTTCTAAGATCGGAGTGCTCACGAGCAGTGATGCCGTGCTGCCTAGTCCTCTTCCGGTTTCAGCAGAAAGATATTTATTCCCTTGAACCGATATCTTCCCCCTAAATTCGTTATCCGGTTGACGCGTGACTATGTTGATCACACCGGCCTCCGCATTTTTCCCGTAAAGTGTACCCTGTGGCCCCCGCAGGACTTCAACCCGCTCAATATCAAGTATGGGGTTTTGATATCCGAGAACACTGAGTACCGGGACACCATCAATATACATACCGGTACTAACCTTCAACGATTCACCCGGGGCCCTCATCCCCCGCATGGAAGGGTTGCCCCCTCCTGAATTGCTTCCCAATACCAAGTTTGGTACAAAATCAGCAACATCAGACAAAGACTCAATTTTTCTATCTTCAACGGCCTGGTCATTAAATACTGAAATACTTATGGGTACTTCCTGGATATTTTCCTCCTGCTTCTGGGCCGTAACGGTTATTGTTTCAATCTGAGTCTTCTCATCCGTTCCCGGGTTGGATTTATCCATATCCTGGGCCGGCAAAAGGCATGGTTGGAAAAAACTCCACAATCCTATAATCAAAAACATTTTCCATGGTGCTGACCAAACGAATTCCCCCTTCCGGCGATTTTTCCAAAACCTGCTCATCTTCAAATTCCTTTCCTTAACCGGTTCATTTACTTTTTCAGCTTTTTGCTATAACAAGTTAGCTGATTCTAATTTTTGGATTAACTACAAACTATGGTGGGTGGCGTCAATATAGGGACTGAAGATATGTACGATCGCCGAAAAACTATGTCGATTGCCAAATTTTTTGGATGGAGGTTACAATGATTATTGAGGGGGTGTATAAGCCGAATCTTTCTGAAATTGGATTTTACCCGGTCTATAATGCAAAGAGACACCGCTCTTACGGAGTCTCCTACAAGCTGGATCCTTCATTGGGAACTGGAAACTACTGGTATTACACGGTGGATAATTCCTATTGTATTACGGTTTGTGATTATCTGTTTTATTGTGATGTTTCGTTTCAGGTTTCACCTCCGCCTTATTTCCTGATCGGGTTGACATCAACATCCCGGCAAAATCAGCTTCACCAGGGTGGATCGTCTCCTTGCGAGCGCCTGTTTTCATATACCGGGTATGGAGCCACAGACGTTGGGGAGATTAAAAAGGGAACGGCTTTCAGGCGCATAAATGTTTTGATTCTGCCCTATTTTTATAATGAGATCCTACCTGGGAAATATCCCGGTATTCCCAGGGATATGACGCACCTTTTTCACCAATTCAACGGTAATGATTATATACCGGAGATAGCCGGAGTGCTTCATCAAATCGGCAACTTCCGGCCATCGAAAAAAATAGCCAAAATGTATTACGACAGCAAGGTAACGGAAATTCTGAGCATTATGATACAATGTAAGTATCTGCTTTCCCAAAGCCGTATTCCGGATTGTGATATGGATCATTTACGCAGCGTCATGGATTACCTGAATAAGAATTTCACCAGCCATATTTACCTGGATGAATTGGCCCATCATGCCTGCATGAGCCGGACTAAACTGACTTATCTGTTTAAACAGGTCTACGGTATGACCATATCCGACCAGATAAAGACACTGCGCATCAATCTTGCGAAGGAGATGCTTGCGGATAAACGCATGAAAATAAAATCAATTGCCAATGCAGTTGGGTACAAATTGCACGGGAGCTTTTCCGAGGCATTTAAACATGCCACGGGGCTCACCCCCAATCAATACCGAAAAACAATCCGTTAGTGAAGGTTAACCCCCTGCCCTTCGCCGTAGGTGAATCCATGGTTATGTGCATCGGCAGAAAATAAGGGCAGGCGTTTTTCAAATATCTTCGGCTAAAATTTCGCATTAAGCCCGACTACCGTGTTGAATCCTGTAATCGGATAAAGCGATTCATTGCCAGGGTTTCCACTGCCGCTGCCGACAGCACTTTCATCAAACAGGTTGTTGGCCGCAACATACAGCTCAAACCGGCCAATCGTTTTAGCATACCTGGCATTCAATACCCAAAAGGCATCATCTTCATTGGTGTTGGCATAGTTAAAATAACGTTTACCCGTGTATACGGGATTGATTGAAATATCCCCTAACATTCTGTTCGCATAGCCCAGTTTGAAGGAAAACATAATATCCGGCACACCGACCATATTTTTCCCTGAATAATCAACGCCCCGGCTGACAAATTCATCAAACTCGGATTTCTGATATGTGAAACTGGTTGAGGCATAGAAACCATGGGGAAGTCTTGCGTTTACTCCCAATTCCACCCCCTTTGAGCTGGTACTCCCGGCATTTTCATATACTGCATCCGGGTCCGCGCTTTCCCTGACAAACTTATCTTCGACCTCTTGCCAAAAAAGGGCTATGTTATAATCCAACCCATCTGAAAGAAAACCGCGCAGGCCGACTTCATAGGCACGCATTTTTTCCGGGTCCAATTCCCCATTGGTCCATGTCTGGGGAATCCTGATCGGACTTTTGATGCCGCTGTTGAATCCGGCAAACAGGTTTACCTGGTCACACAGTTGATAGGTAAATCCAAGTTTGGGGCTGAAATCACCCTTTTCCTGTTCCCAGGCACTGCTGCTTGCCGTATGGGCGGTTTGCTCCAGATCAAAATAATCGTAACGAATCCCTGTGGAAACCGTGAGCGCATTAGTGATCAGCAACTCATCCTGCAGATATCCTGCATAACTGATGTCTTTTCGTGTGAAAGATTTGTTGAGCGCGCCCACATCCGAAAAACTGGACGCCGTGTATGTTTTTGTATCAACTTCATGGTAACGATACTCTGTGCCGACAACGAATTTATTGGCCATGCCTCCAATGTCATGATTGAAGGTCATGCTCACTTCCGGATGCGCCTGCCACGCTTCCCCGTCAATTAAACCATTATAATACATTTTGTAATCTGATGCCTGCAATTCCATTTTGCCCATCAACTCATGTGCCCCCAGTTGTTGTTTATACACAAGGGCTCCCAGTTTCTGTTCCTCTTCATAGTACTTGTCAGATCCGGCATCCGGAGGAGTCTGGGACGGATCCTCGTCGAATTGCTCCCGGGTCAGCCCGGTATTGTAAATTCCCTTTAAGTCCGAGAAGGAACCATGGAAGGTTAATTGTGCGTCATCATTCAATGAATAGTCCACTTTGGTGTACACATTGTTCGTATCATAATATGCACCATCCTGATAAAGATCTTCGCGTACCATAGAAGCATCCAAATAATAATCCCAACTTCCCTGGGTACCATTGATCACACTATACCCATTTCCGCCTCCCAAACTGGTGAAAGCTAAACCTGCCTTGGCCTCCACAAACTCTTTTGCCTTACGCGTGATAATATTGATAACCCCGCCAAAGGCAGTATCCCCATGTTCGGCTGACGGGGTTTTGGTCACTTCAATACGCTCGACATCATGTATAGCCAATCTACCGGGCTTTATGTATCCGTTTCCACGGTTAAACTCCACGCCGTTAATCATCACCTTTACTCCCCACGACGAGATTTCATTGCCCCTGGCGCTCATTCCAGGGGTATGTCTTCCACCACCGCCGCTTAAGGGGAAATAGAGTCCCGGTATATTTGCCTCCTTCAGCACGGTCAGCGCACTGGAATGACCAGGATACTTTTCAAGATCCTCACGGGTTATAACGGTGATATTGGTTGGTATTTTATCTACCTCGGTAGACATCTTTGTAGCGGTAACGACGATGTCACCGATCTGTGTATCTACCTTGTCTGCTTCTCCATCTTCAGCCCATGCCGGCAGCACGGCAATGAGCATCAGTATCGCCATAATAGCGGCAAGGCAAAATATTAAACCGGCATAGCTACAAAATTCTTTATCCTGGGTGACATTCTTCATGTTTTCTCTCCTGCATTTTGCATCAATTTCATTAAAATATAAGCCTCTGCTTTAAAACTAATAGCACCCCAACATTTTTAAACAAAAGCAAAATAGTGAAGAAAAAAACAAAAAGCTAACGGTGGCGTACATTTTATAGACGCCGGCGTTCACGAATGAGAAAATTACGCGTTGTAAACTATGTTATGCGAAAAGGTTTACGCAGATCGCTCGGCGCCATTCCGAATATGGATTTAAAGGCCTTGGCAAAATGACTTAGATTGGTATAGCCGACAATCAAAGCCGCCTGGGTGACATTCACCTCCCCGTCCTGGAGCAGGTGCATGGCCATCTGTAAACGGTGATTGCGAAGATATTCAAAAGGGGAGAGCCCGAAGGTCTGGCGAAAGCAGCGAAACAGCTTGGTCCTGCTCAATCCCACCGACCGGGCGATCTCCATGATATCCGGCGGATTATTCAGGTCCCGGACAAGCATATGTGCTGCATGGTGAACACGTTCCGTCTCTGATGTTTTTATGGTGCCGGCATAGCAGCAGCGACAACCGGAACAAAGCTGTTCCATCATATGTGCGATCAATTCCATGCTTTTCCCTTCCAGGAAGATCTGTTGTGTCGTGCCGCGGTAAGGGCAATGAAGTAATTGGTACAAAACCGTTCTCATCACAGGCGTCAGAATATTGCCCATGCGGGTGGAGGACCTTTTTTCCAAACTTTTCAGTATCGGATAAAAACGATCTTCATCTCCATTGATTAATGTGGATAAACATTCCCCATCCAGCGACAGAGCAACCCTATGCATCCGTTTATCATTGGTTTTTTCAAGGGTCTCAACGCCTTTTGGAAAAGAAAAAAACGCGCTTTCTCCGGCCCTTATCGTAAACGGCCGGTCAAAACCGGTGGGATGGTAATCATACCGGCCATCAAGGCAAAAACCAAACCCAACGGCATGATCTTTTAGACCACCTTGAAAAAGGGTGGCTTGGTTGAATTGACAGTCAAGGGTTAACAATTGAATCCCAGAGGTCAAAGAAAAGAGGTCTGCGCCGCCTTGTCCAAGCGAGGCAGGAATATTTATTTTGAAGTGATTTGAGTTTGCGACCGGCTGAGGGGGAGGAACAAGAACTGTTTTCATATCATTGCCGGATAATACATAGTTGCAGGGGGTAGCTCATTCCTTCATGTTATATTTTCCGTTTAATGGCATTCATCATAATAAACGGATAGACTAATCAAATTAGTTACGCAAAATCTACATAGCAAACCCATGCTTCTTGGTCAACTCATATGACATCCCGGCCAGGGTAAATTCATTCTAAAAAGATTATAATATGAATTCAAATTGTTATGCCCGATACTGATCGACATCGCCTATATCAAGATTTGTTAATGACCATGAAGGATGTACTTCTTCATGTCCTTCATGCGCTTCATGGTAAACTAATTAAAACAATTGACAATTTGTAAATATAAGTTAGATATTTGAAACAATATTTGAGGTTTTTAATAAATCTCACCATAAAACAAAATAAATTGAACGTAGTTGATTCCGGCAGAATATGGATTTGAATGATTGGTTTGGACGTGTCACCGGTTTGTTAAAACTTGGCTTTAAGGATCTGTTAAAATGAAAAAGATATGTAACGTACCTCAAGACCTGGCAAATACCACGGAAAACAACAGGTTATACTTTCCCCCGTCTAAGGGAAAGGGATACATACAAAGGGTCCGCCTCAAATCCGGGATACAACTGAACATAGAGGATTACACCCTCCAGCGCCCCAGAACCATGGAGTTGGAGCCACCCTTTAAGCCCATTGGATTTGGTTTCCGGTTATCCGGCCACACCCGGACCTATTCGGCAGGTCAAAAAACCGGTTGGAACTACAAGCCGGATCAAGCCAATTTTATCTGCTGTCCGGACCTGGAAAATCTTACCGTAAACACGGGTACGGAACGGGTCGTGCGTGTCGGTATGGTTATGGATTTTACACAATTTTATACCTTTGCCCAGGGGGGAACTGAAAGGTTGCCGTTTCAGCTTAACAACCCGTTAACCGGAGCATACAGCCATGAAGGTCCAATCACGCCGGCCATGCGTGCCGCCATTTTCCAGATATTTAACTGCCCGTATCAGGGGTGGGCTAAAAGTTTTTTTATGGAAGGCAAAGTTCTGGAACTGATCGCGCATAAAATCGGACAAATTGAACCTGACGCTCCCCGGAAACCTGATGTTAATTCTTTGCCGTCCCCGGACGTAGAGCGCATACGGGAAGCGGCTCGTCTTCTGACCGGGAATCTGGAAACATCCCCGGACCTGAATCAACTGGCCCGGTCAGTGGGAATGTGCCGCAGCAAGCTGCACCGCTGTTTCCGGATGGTCTACGGCATTACACCCTTTGAGTACCTGCGTAACCGCCGCCTTGAGACTGCCATGGATTTTTTAATGGACGGCCGGATGAATGTCGCTGAAGCGGCCTTTGCCGTGGGCTATTCCTGTCCCAGCCATTTTTCCAAAGCATTTAAAAAATATTTTGGCCACCTGCCCAGTAAAAATTTCTTTAAATAAGGTTTGAATAATTCCGGCTTTAGCCGTTAGAAAAAAACGATCGGCATGATCAAAAAGAGCCGGTGACCAGACCCTCTCCTAAAAATGTATTATATGCCTGTCTTTATACGGGGCCATCTGCCGGCGTATTCGTGATGATGCCCGTCAGATGAAAAAACGATAATACATACCAAAAAGGAAGGTGAAATGAACTTGTTTTTCAAACCAATAATCTTTCTGGGAACTGCAATTCTGCTGCTTTCAGCCTACCACCCGGCCATTGCCGGGCAAACGATTAAAGATCAGTCTGAAACTTCGGAAACACTGGAGACCATAACCGTCACCGCCCAAAAGCAGGAGGAAAACATCCAGGACGTACCCATGGGGATCACCGCATTCACGGCCCAAGGAATTGATGATGCAAAAATCGAATCCTTGTCTGATCTCGCCGATTTTGTCCCTAATTTAACGATATTTGACGGAGGTGCGTCGGGCAATAATACACCATCCATGAGAGGTGTTCATGCCCCTTTTAGCACGCTGACGCTTTCCACCGGACTTTTTATAGACGGTGTCCCGGTCCAGTCGATTGCGGGATTTGAGGCTACATTTCTCGATATTGAGCGGGTGGAGGTACTCCGGGGTCCCCAGGGCACCTTGTACGGGAAAAATACGGAAGCAGGTGTAATCAATATCATTACCCGGCAACCGGACAACAATTTTAATGGGAGCCTTTCTGCCAATATCGGCACCTTGCTCTCTTCCGAGAACGATGATCGTTTAACCCAAACCTACGCCATCAACCTTAGCGGTCCCATTCAAACAGATAAACTTTTTTTTGGTCTCGCCGGCAAATTCTACCAGAAAGACGGTTTCATCGAAAACACAGCAACCGGAGAGCCCGCAGATGACAGAGAACACTGGTTTGGCAGGGCACATCTGCGCTGGACACCCACGGATCAATTGGACATCTCTTTTATTGCAACACAACTCAAATATGACGAGGGCGGGTTGAACGCGAACTTAACAGAATATGGGGCGTCGCTGTACGGGTTGCCTGCGCCCGACTACCGCAAGGTCTCTTCCAATTTTAAGGGGGAAAACAATAGTTCACGACAAACCCAATCCCTTAAAATTAACTATGAGATCAACGAAGCGTTTCAATTAACCTCTGTTACGTCGAGAAGAGTCCATCATGACAGGATGACCAATGATTGGGACTTCAGTAGTGCAACGTTATCACATAATGATAAGAAAAACGAATACAGCACATTATCCCAGGAACTGCGCTTGAACTATGACAATGGCGGTGTGAAGTGGATTGCAGGCGTCTACGGTGATAAGGATGAGTCGGAATACAACGCTGAGACCTTGACCCGTATTAACGACAGGGATATCGATTCAAACACCTATGCTGTTTTTACCAATCTGACCTATCCGCTGTCCCAACGGTTTAGCCTTACCGGCGGCTTGCGATACGAAAAAACGGAAAAGGACCTTCAAGATCATATCAAAGCAAGGAGTGCCGATGGTTCATGGAATGCTTTAACGCCAAAATTTGCCCTTGAATACCGGCCGTTGCCGGGAATCATGACTTATATAAGCGCATCCAAAGGATACCGCGCCGGAGGATTTAATCTTTTTGCCGCAGATTCGGAATATGACACCTTTGATGAAGAAGAACTCTGGAATTATGAAATCGGCGTGAAAAACACCTTTTTTAATAACAGACTGGTTGTCAACGCCTGTATTTTTCTGATGGATATTTCCGATATGCAGGTGACGCAGAAGATTTCAGAAGATAAATCTTATTTAACCAACGCGGCTGAAGCAACCGGTAAAGGGGTGGAGTTGGAGTTGACGGGCAAAATAACCACCGGCCTGACCGTCATGGCCGGTTTCGGCTATACCCACATTGAATTTGACGATTTTAAAGATAAATTCGGAACCGGAGATTACCAGGGAAACACAAGTCCATATAGTCCTGAGTACACATTTAATATCGGTGCCCAATACCGTTGGGAAAACGGCTTCTATGCCAGGGCGGATTTGGTTGGTTATGGTGAAATGTATTTTGGCACAACCAACAAATATAAACGGGATCCTTATCAAATCGTCAACGCCAAAATCGGATACGAGACAGAGCATTTTGATATCTACCTCTACGGCAAAAATATCTTTGATGAGAAATACGATTCTATTAATGGGGATTGCATCACCTATAGTAACCCGGGAGAGGTGGGTCTTCAGGTGACCTACCGTTTATAGAATCTTTGGGAAAACCTTTCCCAGGCAAACGACCCTAAAGACGCCGCCTTAAAATCTCCAAGATCTTAAGATTTAATTTATAATTAAAACAATTGACAAATTATAAATATAAGTTAGATACTTGAAACAATATTTGAGATTTTTAATAAATCTCACCGTAAAACAAAATAAATTGAAAGTAGTTGATTCCGGCAGAATATGGATTTGAATGGTTGGTTTGGACGTGTCATCGGTTTATTCGAACTTGGTTTCAAGGATCTGTTGCAATGGGAAAAATATATAAAGCACCTCAAGACCTGGCAAATGCCTCGGAAAACAACCGGTTATCCCTTTCCCCGTCCATAGGAAAGGGATACATACAAAGGGTCCGCCTCAAATCCGGGATACAACTGAACATAGCGGATTACACCCTCCGGCACCCCGTAACCATGGATTTGAAGCCTCCCTTTCAGCCCATTGGATTTGGTTTCCGGTTGTCCGGGTACAGCCGGGGCTATCCGGCAGGTGAAAAAACAAGCAGGAATTTCAAACCGGGGCAAGCCGGTTTTGTCTGCTTTCCGGACATAGAAGGTCTTACCATAACCACGGGTCCGGAACGGATCGTACATATTGGTATTTTTATGGATTTTACGCAGTTTTGTGCCTTTGCCCAGGGGGAAACTGAAAGGTTGCCGTTTCAGCTTGATAACCTGTCAACCGGAGCATCCATCCATGAAGGACGGATCACGCCGGCCATGCGTGACGCCATTTTCCAGATATTTAACTGCCCGTATCAGGGATGGGCTAAAAGTTTTTTTCTTGAAAGCAAAGTCCTGGAACTTATGGCCCATAAAATCGGACAAATTGAAGCGGCAGGCACCCGGACACCTGATGTCAATCCTTTGCCGGCCCAGGATGTGGAACGGATACGGGAAGCGGCCCGTCTTCTGGCCTGCGATCTGGAAACGCCTCTTGACCTGAATCAACTGGCCCAATCCGTAGGAATGTGCCGCAGCAAGCTGCACCGCTGTTTCCGGATGTTTTACGGTATTACACCCTTTGAGTACCTGCGCAACCGCCGCCTTGAAACAGCCATGGACTTTTTGATGGACGGCGTGATGAATGTCAGTGAAGCGGCCTATGCCGTGGGCTATTCCTGTCCCAGCCATTTTACCAAAGCATTTAAAAAATATTTCGGCCATCTGCCCAGTAAAAATGCCGTTAAATAAGGTTTGAATAATTGTGGCTTTAGGTACAAAAAAAAGACGATCGGCCTAATAAAAAAGAGCCAGAGACCAGCACCCACCCTAAAAATGTATTATATGCCTGTCTTTGTACGGAGCCATCTGCCGGCATATTCGTGATGATGCCCGTCAGATGAAAAAACAATAATACATACGAAAAAGGAAAAAAAGATGAACTTGTCTTTCAAACCAATAATCTTTCTGGGAACGGCAATTCTGCTATTTTCAGCCCACCTCCCGGCCTTTGCCGGACAAACGCTTAAAGATCAGTCTGAACCTTCGGAAACACTGGAGACCATAACCGTCACCGCCCAAAAAACAGAGGAAAATATCCAAGAGGTACCGATCTCAATGAGTGTATTTGATGAGTTCACTTTAGAGGATAGAAATATAGATAATCTGGAAGATATTGCACAATATACGCCCGGACTACAGATATTCAGCAAAAGTGCAGTTAAATCTTCACCTTCGTTGAGGGGATTACACTCTTCAGATAGAAACCCAACAGCTGGATTATATATAGACGGTGCGCCGATTACAGGAGGCATAGGATTTGATGAAACCCTTCTTGATATAGAAAGAATAGAAGTACTAAAAGGTCCGCAAGGCACGCTTTACGGTAAAAATGCACAAGTCGGTGTTGTAAATATCATCACAAAAAAACCGACAAATGAGACACAGGGAAAAATAAAAGGTTCTTTGGGCTCAGATAGTAAACGAGATATATCGATGAACCTAAGCGGCGCTTTAGTTGAAGATACGTTTTATGTAGGCGTCGCAGCTAAACACTATGAAAAAGACGGCTTTGTAAAAAGTACGACAACTGGAAAAATAGTTGATGACAGGGAGCATGATTATGGAAAAATCAATTTTAGATGGACGCCTACTGATAATCTTGAAGCCTCTTTAGTAAGTTCAAAAACCAAATATGATAACGGTGATATGAGTTTCGGTCTTACAAATGAAAATGATAGGGAAGTGGGTAATGATTATGAAGGATATGTGAAATCGGAAATCGCTTTAACCTCTTTAAATGTAAAGTATGATTTTAGTGAAGCTTTTTCAATAACTTCAATTACGGCATATAGAGATTATAAAGATTTAAGGGGGTTTGATTGGGATTATTCAAATAATGATGCAACGCGTTGGCATGCCGTAGACGATAATAGGTTTAAAACATATTCTGAAGAACTAAGAGTCAATTATGAAAATGATAAAATTCAACTCGTATCGGGAATATATTTAGAAAAAAGTGATTTCCATTACGATCAGGAGAATGATAAAGGTTGGCTTTCTTCTATTCAAAATATTAGTAAAGATATTGACGGGGATACCATGGGTATCTTTTCCCATTTAACTTATGATCTTAGTGAAAAACTCTCTTTAATCGGCGGCTTACGATTTGGCAATGAAAAACTAACATATGAAGATTCAACCGAAACGATAGACTATGATGAAGATGATATCTGTCCAAAAATAGGTTTAACCTATGATCTCTTAAAAGATTTAATGAGTTATGTAACTATCTCAAAAGGGTATAGAGGAGGTGGATTTAATACTGGAGCGCCTGATGGATATTCCAAATCTTTTGATAAAGAGACGCTTTGGTCTTATGAAGTGGGATTAAAAGGGACAATCTTAGATAATAGATTGATGTATGATATAGCAGTTTATTATATGGATATAGATGATATGCAAGTAAGTGAATATGTAACGGCAACCTTAGCTATCACAACAAATGCAGCAAAAGCAACATCACAAGGGATAGAAGCTTCACTCAACTTTCAGGCAACGGATACGATCAACTTTTTTGCGGGGGCTTCTTATGTTGATATAAAATTTGATGAATACAATAACGGTAAAGTGGATTATAGCGGTAATAAAAAAACTTATGCTCCGGAATATAACTTTAATATAGGCGTAACTTACAGAGCGGAACAAGGGTTCTATGCAAGTGCGGATATCACCGGATACGGTGATATGCAACTTGATATTGCAAATAAATATAAAAGAGATGCGTATGAAATAGTAAATGCAAAAATAGGATATGAGCAAAAAAATTACGATATCTATCTATATGCAAAAAACTTGTTTGACAAAAAGTATGATTCAATAGGATTTTTTAATGGTGTATATACTCAATATAGTCCGCCTAGAGAGATCGGAGTGATCCTTACCTATCGGCTTTAAATCGATTCTTTTTCAGCTTTTCACAAGCGGCCTGAGCGCCGCGGCTGGTGGCGAAAACATGGGGCGGTATGCAGTCAAATGCATACCGCCCCTCTTGCATGTTTCTGTCAGCCATTTTACCAAAACATTTAAAAAATAATTCGGCCACCTGCCCAGTAAAAATTCCATTAAATAAGGCTTGAATAATTGTAATTTTAGGTACTAAAAAAAGACGATCAGCCTAATTAAAAAGAGCCAGAGACCAGCACCTTTCCTAAAAATGTATTATATGCCTGTCTTTATACGGGGCCATCTGCCGGCGCATTCATGATGATGCCCGTCAGATGAAAACGATAATACATACAAAAAAAGGGCATTGAGATGGATGCTTGAGACTACAGCGTTAAAAAAAGAGACGCAAACGTTAGCCACAGTTTATATTTTCTGCTATTTGATCCATCTAAAAAATATTTACTTGACTAAGATTATAATTGATGGGAACTAATATTATTTTTTAATAACAAAGGAGAGGATTATGAGAACATTTTACAATCGGAAAATAGTAATTAAAAATTTAATTATTCTGTTGACACTAATTTTGTCAGCTTCTTTGGCCAACGCCCACAGCATATGGATCAACGCGTTTGAATCCCATGGCCATGGGGCGCATAACGCCATGGTTTGCCTGGGCTGGGGGCATGCCCTGCCCATGGACGATATCCTCAATTCAACCAACGGCCGTATCGCTGTCGAGCGGTTCGAACTTTTGAATCCGTCGCTAAAAAAGACAGAACTTCTCAAACCGGAATTCAAGCTCGCCGAACCGGAACTGTCTAATGGAAACTTTGATCTTTTTGCCGCCGATCTGGCCACCCAGAAGATCGCGTTCAAGGAAAGCAGTGCGCCCGGCGTTTATCAGTTAAGTGCGGTGTCCCGGGCCACGTTCTATACCCAGTATATTGACAAGAAGGGCAAAACGCGCCTGAAGCTCAAGCCCAAGGATGAAATCAAGGATATCCAAAAAGTGCTGATGGCCGTAAAATACCAGGCTTTTGCCAAATCCTATCTCACGGTGGGCACCTGGTCCGCGCCCAAGCCCTTGGGTCATGGACTGGAAATTATTCCGCGCACAGACCTGAGTTCTTTGCATGCCGGCGATCTGGTTGAAGTGGATGTTTTGTTTCACGGTAAGCCCCTGAAAGGCATGCAACACATTACCGCTCACAGCGGCAGTTTCGGACAAAGCGACGGTTTTTCTTTGTTTTCAAAGGTTAAGAAAGGCAAGGCCCAATTTCGCGTTCAAAGCGCAGGCCAATGGATGATCAGCGCCAGCAACAAGGACGAGGTTACACCGGACGGGCCCCTCAAAGACCTGTACGGTAAGGCGAATGTGGTATCCCAGGGAGCCAGTTTGACGTTTAATGTCCAATAACAGCCATGGGCTGATCTTGGCCTATCAACAAACAGCCGGACTCAGCCTACAACAATAAGGAAAAGATCTGTGTGAATTACACAGATCTTTTTCATAAATCGATATTGGGTTGTGAAATGATGCGGTATGCTTTGGTCTTTATAGTATTGATGTCGTTTTTTTGTATGTCCGGCTGTCATCTGATATCCCCCGACCCTGCAGCCGTGATGCCTGTTGAGGTTCCTGATGCCTATGTTCATAAGGTGGATATTGACGATACGCCCCGGACCGGTGATGGAACCATGGCCGGCGGATGGTGGCGGCAGTTCGGTGTTGAGGAACTGAGCGAACTGATTCAGACAGGCCTTGACGCCAATTATGATCTCAAAGTGCTTAAAGCTAAAGCGGACCAGGCTCTGGCGGATGTAAAAGCTGAAAAATCAGGCTTTTGGCCATCTCTTGATTACGCCCTTGAAGGCAAGCGAACCCATTCCCAATCTAAAACCGAAGGCAAGTCTGCTGTTTCGGACCATGATCACACCTATTCCGCCGGCTTGGATGCTGAATATGCCCTGGATCTGTGGGGAAAAACCCGTGCCGGTGTCAACGCTGCAGAACTTGAATATCTGGCTGCACGCCAGGACCTGGAGGACGGGGCACTGACCCTGTCCACGGATATTGCCGATACCTGGGTGGATATTCTGTCCGTGCGAACCCGTAAGGCAGTGCTTGCGCGGCAGATAGAAGCCAACCGGATGACGCTGAAGCTGCAGGAATTGCGCTTTATCAACGGCAAAGCCACGGCCCTGGAGGTGTCCCAGCAACGGGAAGCCCTGGCACAGGCCCTGTCCGCCATGCCTTTGCTTGAAAAAGAGGAAAAACAATTGATCAATGCCATGGGCCTGTATCTGGGCCGGACACCAGGGGCACCTGTGGCAGTTTCCGCCCCGGAATTCCCCCAAACCTTTCTGACTCCCCAGCCCGGGATCCCGGCCGACCTGCTTGGGAACCGGGCTGACATCAGCGCCGCCCGGAATCGCCTCGACGCGGCTGCTCTGGATGTGGAAGCTGCCAAAGCCGATCTGTTTCCCGAACTGACCCTGTCTGCCTCGGCTGCATTTTCCAGCGGCACCCTGGACCTGCTGTTCCGAAACTGGGTGACCACCCTGGGTGCTGCCCTGGCTGGCCCCCTGCTGGACGGCGGAGAGCGCAAAGCCGAAATTGAGCGCACCCGGGCCGTAGTTCGGGAAAAGGTCAATACCTATGCCAAAACCGTTGCCAATGCCATCTGTGAGGTGGAGGATGCCCTGGTGTCCATTGACCGTCAAAACGCCTATATCGAATTGCTCGAACAGCAGTTGACAGCCGTTCAAGCGACCCTGCAGGACGCCCGGGTTCAGTACCTGAACGGCCAGAGCAGCTACCTTGATTATCTTACGGCCTGGGCCTCCCTGGAAAATTTGGAGCGTCAGCTGATCAGCGAACAGGCAACCTATGTCAAAGAACGAATTGCACTTTATAAAGTAACAGGTTGGCGGGATACGTTTTTCAAAACCCCCGCTACAAGATAAAAATACCGGAGCACGGTGAGTTATGAACCAGACCCCTTCAAAGAGATCCATCGGCGTTATCCTTGTAAAAATTATTCTGCCTGTATGCCTGATCGCAATAGGTGTTGCCGGATTTTGGTACTACAAATCCAACACAATGAAATTCAAACGCAAACCTAGGGTAAAAACCGCCCCGGTGGTGGATGTCATGAAAGTAAATCCCGGCCGGGTCACCGCACAAATCCGGGCCATGGGAATCGTTCAGCCGGACCGGGAAGTGGTGATTAAATCCCAGGTGGCTGGCACAATTATCCAGGTGACGCCCGAATTTGTCCAGGGGGGATTAATCCCCAAGGGACAGACCATGGTTCGAATTGATCCGGCAGACTATACGATAGCCGTGAACAAGGCCAAAAACGCATTGGCCCAGGCCCAGGCTGATTTTGAAATAGAAAAGGGGCAACAACAGATTGCCAGAGAAGAGCTCAAGCTCATGTCCACGATGTCGCCTGACGGAGTGAAGGAGACCAGCCTGGTGTTGAGAAAACCCCAGCTTGAACAGGCCAGGGTTGCTGTGGAAAGCGCCCGAAGTGACCTTGAATCCGCACGCCTGGACCTGGAACGAACCCGGATCATTGCCCCCTTCCATGCCCTGGTACTGTCCAAAGAGGTGGATGCCGGTGCCATGACCGCCGCCCAGGGCGCCCTTGCCACCCTGGTGGACGTGACCTGCTACCAGGTACAAGTCCAGGTGCCCCTGGACCGCCTGGACCGGATCCGGATACATGAAATCAACGGGAGTTCTGTGCGCATTCGCTCCCGTTATGCCGGCCGGGAATGGGAGGGACGTGTGGTGCGGACCACAGGCGCCGTAACCGAGCAAAGCCGCATGGCCGGTGTCATTATCCGGGTGGATGATCCCCTGGGGCTCGGCCCTGCCAAAGGCCGACCGGCCATGCTGCTGGATGATCACGTGGAAGCGCTTATTGAAGGCCAGTCTTTTGACAATGCGTTTTCCTTGCCCCGGACCATGGTCCGGGAGGATTCCAGTTTATGGATATATAATGACGGACGCCTGGAGATCCGCAAGGTGGCGCCCGTGTGGATTGAAAATAACCGGGTATTCATCCAGTCCGGGCTTTCCCCGGGTGACCTTGTGATCTCTTCCGATCTCCCCACACCTGTGCCGGGCATGGCCTTGACCCTGGCCTTAAGGGAGGGTTGATAATGTCTGAAAAAAACACAAATCTTCCCGATCCTGCAGGACAGCGCCCAAGAGGCGCCATCGCCTGGATGGCCGGCAATACAGTTGCCGCCAATCTGCTCATGGTATTTCTTCTTGTGGGCGGCCTTTTCATGGGGTTTCATATCAAGCAGGAGGTGTTCCCCGATTCCACCCTGGCGTCAGTGAGTGTTACAGTGTCCTATCCCGGGGCCAGTCCCGAAGAGGTGGAATCCGCCATTATTCTGGCCGTGGAAGATGCGGTGCAGGACCTTGACGGTATTGATGAAATTACATCCAAGGCCTTGGAGGGCAGTGCATCAATCACCATCGAAGTCATGGACGGGGCTGATGTCACCCAGTTATGGCAGGAGGTCAAAAGTGAGGTGGACCGGATCGACACCTTCCCGGATGAGGCGGAAGACCCGGTGATTACCATTACCTCCGGAAAGCGGGACGTAATGCGGCTGGCCCTTCACGGAGATGTGCCGGAAACCA
Organism: uncultured Desulfobacter sp.; assembly: GCF_963664415.1. NCBI lineage: Bacteria > Pseudomonadati > Thermodesulfobacteriota > Desulfobacteria > Desulfobacterales > Desulfobacteraceae > Desulfobacter > uncultured Desulfobacter sp. The sequence continues at coordinate 556,861 of NZ_OY761440.1, forward strand.
CCATGCGGGATCTTGCCGACGATGTCAGGGACCGCCTTTTATCAGACCCTGCCATCACCCAGGTAGAATTGAAAGGTGTCAGGGAGCGGGAGATCCTGGTGGAGATCCCAATCAACACCCTGCGGCGATACGGCATAACCCTGTCCGATGTGGCGGATGCCGTTTCCTCGGATTCTGTGGAGCTGGGCGGCGGGGCCATCAAGTCCGGTGGCGGAGACATTCTGTTGCGCATCAAATCCCGGAAAGATTATGCCGGACAATATGCAAAACTGCCTATTCTAACCTGGGAGGATGGGTCCCAGCTGATGTTATCGGACATCGCCACCGTCAAGGAAGGGTTTGAGGATTCGGACATCCGGGCCTCATTTAACGGCAAACGGGCCGTTACTATTATTGTTTACCAGGTGGGAAAACAGACCCCCCTCCGGGTGGCCGACGCGACCAAGGAGATGCTGAAAACCATTAACGCAGACCTGCCTGAGGGGATTCATATAAGCATTATCTATGATATGTCCAAACTCTTTGCCCAAAGGGTGGACCTTTTACTGCGCAACGCCTACATGGGACTTGCTCTGGTGTTCTTGTGCCTGGCCCTGTTCCTTGAAATCCGGCTGGCCTTCTGGGTCGGTTTAGGCATCCTCATTTCCTTTTTAGGGTCTTTTATCTTTTTATCCGCAGCCAATTTTACCATTAATATGGTAAGCATGTTTGCCTTTATTGTTACGTTGGGTATTGTGGTGGACGATGCCGTGGTGGTGGGGGAAAATATCTATCATTGCCGGTGCCGGGGCATGAAATTTATAGATGCCGCCATCCATGGGGCAAAAAGCATTGCCGTTCCCGTGTTTTTTTCCGTGATCACCAATATGGTCACCTTTATTCCTATCATGTTCATTCCGGGCTCCCTGGGCAAGCTGTTTAAAACCATGCCTCTGGTGGTGGTGGCGGTATTTGCCGTCTCTTTGATCGAAAGCCTGTTTATCCTGCCGGCCCATTTAAGCCATGCCGGCCGTCCCTTGTTTTTCCCCTTGAATCATCTTGAAGCCTGGCAGGCAAGGTTCTCTGAAAAATTTGAAACCATTGTCAAATCCTGGTACGGCACAATTGTGCCTGTCCTGCTTTCCTGGCGATATACGGTATTTGCATTAGGCGTTGCGCTGTTGCTGATCACATTCGGATATGTGAAGTCCGGGAAAATGGGCATGATCTTATTTCCAAAAGTTGAATCCGATTTCGCTTCATGTGAGATCTACCTGCCCTACGGCACGCCTGAAACCAAGGTGCGTGACGTGGAAACCCGCCTGGTGGCATCCGCTCAAAAAGTCGTGGATGAAAACGGCGGACAAAAGTTGTCCAGAGGAATCTTTTCTCTGGTCAAAGAGAACCATATCGAGATATGGCTCTTTGTGACTGATCCCGAGGTGCGCCCAATGTCCACTTCCGAGGTTACCCGGCTCTGGCGGAAAGAAACCGGGCCGGTTGCAGGCGTTGAGACCATTGCCTTTGCTGCCGACGTTGGCGGTCCCGGTTCCGGCAAGGGGCTGACCATTGCCCTGAGCCACCGGGATGCCGATATTCTGAACCGGGCCGGCCAAGACCTTGCACAGCATCTGGGTGAGTACTCAATGGTTTCTGACATTGATGACGGATCTGCCCAAGGAAAACGGCAGTTCAATATCACCCTGACCCCTGCCGGCCACCGCATGGGGCTTACCCCGAGAACCATTGCCGACAAAATCCGGCATGCATACCAGGGGATTGAGGCGGTGAAAAATCAGCGGGGAAGAAACGAGATCACAGTAAGAGTACGGTTGGCAGAAAACGAACGCATTTGTGAAACTTCATTTGAAAATTATGTGATCAATGCCCCAAATGGGGAGATCATGCTCAGGGATGCCGTTAAAACTATCGAGGGAAGGGCCTATACCGAGATTCTCCGGAGTAACGGCCGGCGGGAAATTAAGGTCGCGGCCAATGTGACACCCCAGTCCATGGCCGAGAATATTCTCCGGGATATGAAGCAGGAAATCCTGCCCTCCCTTGTGAGCCGGTATCCGGGCCTGTCTTACAATTTCAAGGGTAAACAGGCGGATATCAAGGAAAGTATGTCTGCGCTGTTCAAAGGCTTGCTTCTGGCGTTATTTTGTATATTTGCCCTGCTGGCCATTCCCTTTAAAAGCTATTTTCAACCCTTGATCATTATGGTCTGCATTCCATTCGGCATCATCGGGGCTGTGGCCGGCCATATTATCATGGGGTATCCCATGTCCATTCTGAGTCTGTTCGGCATTGTGGCCATGTCAGGCGTGGTGGTCAATGACGCCTTGATGCTCATTGATTTTGCCAACCGGCTGGTGCGCGGCGGCATGCCTGTGAAGGACGCAATCAGGGCCGCCGGGATACAGCGGTTCAGGCCCATTATTTTAACAACATTAACCACCTGCGGCGGGCTTGCCCCGATCATCACGGAAACGTCGTGGCAGGCCAAATTTCTTATTCCAATGGCCATCTCCCTTGGGTTTGGTCTTCTTTTTGCCACGTTGATCACCCTGGGGCTTGTGCCTTGTCTTTACCTGATATTGGAGGACATCAAAGGCTTTTTAAATATATAGTGCCTGACCGGAAACCCTGATATCTGACTCATTGAGGCTCGGCAGGCGGGTCAAGTTACCTTATCATCGGTTTCAACAACAAAAGAGTCACACCTTCCCATTAATGCCTGGAGACACAAAGCCAAACCGTAGCAAGCTGTTGGACCTATTCCTTCAAGGAAGAGTTGGGCGAGTATTGGTGAAGATACATATCCTGTCCCCCGCAATTCCGATATATTATAATGTTATGTCAAGAGAGTTTGTTTTAGAGGAGGATGGCCTGACTTGTGAAAACACCTAATTGCACAATGGACCCGAAACACCTTTTGGATATTTTTTATGGAAAATGGCGCATATATCAATACAGCGGGCAAGGTCGGACCGAACTAACCAATAGATAGCTTGGTCAGACCATGCCCCCTCTCTACGTCCGCCCTACCCCCCTGACACAACCCCGGTTTTAGTTTACTCTTTCAGCAGTTTTGCTGTCATCGAACCGGAAATGAATAAGCCTGGCCAATCGTCTACCCCAGGGGACAAACCGCAGTAAGCTGATAAATCCAAAGCGTTTGGTATGGCGATTGAAAAGTGAGTACTCTTTAATGAGGTCAATACCGAGACCCCAGCCATACAGTTCACTGGTCTTGCCCAGTCCCCACTTAAATCTTGCCTTTGTTTGAGATACCGATTTGTGATGTTTAATAGACATCTTTGTTGAAAATTTCGGCATGGTATCGGTAACGACTTCAGCTTTGGGAAAGTGCGTTTTGATCTGCCTGAACAGCTCTTTGACCTCACTTTCCTCGAAGTACATCAATACCCCTTCGGCAAGGATGAGCACGTTATCTTTTTTTTCGCCGGCGGCGCCGGCAACATCATCCAGCCAGGTGTAATCGAAGGCTGATTTTTCGATATACCTGTAGCGCGGTGGAGAAGGAGAGACGAATTTTTTCCGCAATTCAAGCGCTTCCGGAACATCCAGTTCGAACCAGGTCACCGTACCATTGTCGATACGCTGGAATCGGGTGCATAACCCGGCCCCTATGTTGACAATGATTCCATCCGGATTCTCTTTGAGAAACCGCGATACAATTTCGTCAAAAACTTCGGTGCGGATCGCGACACCTACAACGGATAAGCGGTCCTTATCGAATTTTTCGAAGTTGTACGCCATTTGACCAACCCAGTCCTCGGCAAATGTATCGGTTATGATACTATCTTCGCGAGCGCTCTCCTTGGCCCGAAAGTAAACGGTAAGCAAGAGGGTTTCGGAAACACCTCCCATATCGACTTTTGTCTTAACGTTTTTCTGCATATTCGTTTTCTCCCAAAAAAGTCTGTTAAAAATAATAGGCAACGCCAATGCCCAGCACACGCCCTCTGGAAGGACCACCGGCGATGACATCACTGCCGTCCACGACCGATGTGCCAAGATCTTCTCCGAACAGGCTGTATATCTCATCAAGAAGGTTGTCCGCCCATACGTAAAACTCCAGGTGTTCGCTTGTGATTCCCACGCGCATGTCCAGCTTGTTGTAGGCATCCAGCTCAAAACTATTGGCCGAGTTTCCCTTTCTTTTACCCACATATTTGTTGACCACGAATGTATAAAACGACGGAGACTTCATCCCCCAGAAGGACGGCAGGGGAAGGTCGTAAGAGATGGAAGCCGTTGCATTCCATTTAGGCGCGTAAGGCACATCATTGCCCTCCCTGACATCCATGGAAGTTTCGGGAACGCCCGTGATTTCGGCATCTGTGTAACCGCCGCCCAGTGTGACGGTAAATCCGTTTCCCGGTTTCCAGAACCCTTCGAGTTCTATCCCCTTGGTTTCAGTGTCGTTGTTGGCAATTTTGTTGGTCAGTGTGAGCATATCAACATAGGATACATGATCATTCTTAATATCATTGAAAAACACAGCCAGATTGACGCCCGCCTTTTTATTCGGTGTTTCCATTTTCATGCCCAATTCATAACTATTGATCTTTGCAGCGTCCACGATCAAGTCGGTATGATCACCCGTGAAGATGTAATTTGTTGCAAGATCCTGATAGGATTGGGCCTTATACCCTCTGGCATAGGTAAAATAGGTATTTATATTGTCTGTGACAGCGTAACTGACAGAGGCCCGGCCTGTTGCAAAAGAGGAATCCATCTCGTCCGAGTCGGCGGCAGGACCGTAATATGCGGCATAAGGGTTGTTGGCCGACGGTGCCCAATGGGATTCATATTCCTTTTCATTCCAGGTGTAGCGCAATCCTCCCGTAAGTTTGAACCTGTTGGTAACAGGATAGGTGATTTCGCCGAAGATTCCGTAATCCGTGGTTTTAAAGCTGGAGTCAATCCTTCCGTTCAGGGCCATGTAACTGGGGACATACTGGAGATTATAATAGTTCATCACACTTCTGTCGGAGTAGAAGTAATTGATCCCGGTTACCCAGAAAACGTCATTCCCGGGTTTTGAGGACAGACGGAACTCCTGGTAATATGCATCCCCGGCAGAGTCTCTGGCGGCATCACCTTCAGCAACATTCAGCCCGAGCAAGGCCCTTGAAAGTGCGTTTTCATACATAAGGCGGTCATTGGTACTGTCCTCACCGGTATAGCCTGTCACAGATGTGAAGACCATGCTGTCGAACTTATGGGTGACATTCAGAGTTGTCCGCTGACTCTCTTTGTTTGAGTTAAGGCTGCCTTCCGGTATGTCGATTTTCGGATCATCGTCAAAGGGCGCAAGGAGCATCGCTTCGGTCCGGTTCTTTTTTTCTTCATACCCAAGGGTTAAAGTTGCCTCGGTTCCGTCCCCGGGTTCCCAGAGCAGCGTGCCTCTCACGGCCATATCCCTGGGCTCGCTGATCGGTTCCCCCGAATCATGGTATTCAACCTGATTATCATAGCCGGAGTATTTTGCGGCAACCCGTGCGCTCAATGTTTCCGCCACCGGGCCCCCCATTGCTGCTTCCATGTCAAAGGTATTTTGTGTGCCGTACTCACTCTTGATATAGCCTTCCGGATGTCCGGTTGGCTTTCTGGTGATAATATTGACGGCCCCGGCCTCACTGTTTCTGCCCATCAGCGTTCCTTGGGGCCCTTTCAACACCTCCACCCGTTCAATATCCATGATGGACATGGATGCCATGCCCAGGGCCTGGGGAACCCCGTCCAGGTTAATCAGAACCGAGGTATCATCCATGCCTATTTGATACAAGGACCCGACGCCTCTGATACGCACGACATCCGTGTCAAGGCTGCCGTAGGTAAAAATCTCCACGCCCGGCGTCTGCCTGAGCGCATCCTCGAAGCTTTTCAGCCGTCTGTTTTCCAGTTCCGAGCCACCGATCACCGTCAGGCTGAAAGGAACGTCCTTTGCGGATTCTTCAGCTTTTCTCGCTGTAACGGTTATGGTTTCCAGGGATTTGATTTTCTTGGTTTCATTTTCCTCTGGTTCGCAGAACGCTGCCGGGGCAAGCAGCATTCCGAATGCAAGGATCGTTATAATATGCAATCCGTTATGTAGAATTCTTTTCATTCTTTCCGCTCCTGATGTTAATATTTTTTGACACGACTAATAAATATTGCTAAGTAAAATTCTATTAGGCGCTAAATATCACAACTGTTTTAAAAAATACTTGCGTTTGATTTATTATTTTTTGCGTTTGATTTTTTTTGTAGCGGAATAATTTTGTATAACAGCCATGGGCTGACCTGACATATCATCTGCCAGGCTCAGCCCACAACGAAAGTTAAAAGATCTGAGTCGCATACACAGACTTTCTTATAAATGATCAATTGATATGCAGAAAATGGATATACAGGAAATAGCAGACGGTTCCTCTTGCTGGGAGCACGGGCAACTTCAGTCGCTTAAAGTCAGTCCCCGGTACGGCCTGGGCCACCTGTCCGAGGTAAGATCCTTTAAAAACGGAATATCCATGGTATTTCAGGACTTTTCTATCCGTGGAGACAAAAAAATCAGGTTAACAAATGAGAAAAAACACCCCCCGCTTATAGGCTTTTCCACCTGTATTTCAGGGGTCAGGCATATTGTTTATGCCAGGCCCAGGATCCCCATGGGAGACGGGCTTTCTGCCATAGAGTTTGGCGGATACGAAAACTCCGCTCTTTTCATGGAAGTAACGCCCAACACCCCTATCCGGACACTGACAGTATGTGTGGATTTTGTTGCATTTGAAGCGTTAACAGGAAGGCGCAGCAAAGACCTGGTGAAATCCCTGGATCTTCTCGGCAGGACGGCTGAGAAACAAGGCAGGACCGGACAAGCCCAATACATTGATTTTTCGCAAAGGACTTGCGCATATCAGGCATTTGCCTCTTTTAAAAATAATCCGGATGACACCTTGTTTCTGGAGGCCAAGGCGCTTGAATTGGTAGCGTTGCAACTCAATCAGCTGGCGCGTTTAACAGGCAAAGCGCCCCTACCCCAGGCGGGTAATCATAATGTGGAAAAGATTGTCCATGCCGGTGAAATTTTGAAAAAAGAGATGGCCGAGCCGCCCGGTGCCCACGAACTCGCCCATATGGTGGATCTCGATTACAGCCGGCTTATTCAGGGATTCAGGGAAGTGTTTGGTCTTGGTCCGTTCGAATACCTGCGTACCATCCGTCTTGAAAAAGCACGTGCCCTGATTGCCGGCCATGAATGCAATGTAACCCAGGCGGCGGCCGGTGTAGGGTACTCAAGTCTCAGTCATTTCAGCAAAGCCTTTAAGGAAACTTTTGGTATAAATCCCAAGGCATTTGCAAAGGGAAAAGCAAAGAATTTCTAATTCATTGCTCCAGCCTGATTTTATTACTTCGTTCATGTCATCTATGGTGACCGGTTTTTCCGGTTTCGGCACAATACCTTTAAGTTTTTGGTTGGTAAAAAGCAAGTTCTTATCAGTATCAGTTTCGGGATGGTTGTCTTGCCGGAACCGGACGGCCCCACGAGCGACGTGAGCTTTCCGGCCGGTATGGAGAGTACTTTAACTATTTTTTTCAGGCTTGCCGTGCTTGAACCGGAAGTGAATAAGCCTTGCCCACCGTTTGCCCAGGGGGGTAAACCGCAACAAGCCGACCAAGCCCCAGCGTTTGGTATGGCGATTGAAATGCGAGTACTCTTTAATCATGTCAATACCCAGATTCCAATCATACAGTTCGCTGATCTTCCCCACCCCCCACTTAAACCTTGCATTTGTCTGGGAGACTGATTTGTGATGTTTTATAGAAACCTTTGTCGAAAATTTCGGCATGGTATCGGTAACGACTTCAGCTTTGGGAAAGCGGGCCTTGATTAGCCCGAACAGCTCTTTGATCTGATTTTCCTCAAAGTACATCAGTACCCCTTCGGCAACAATAAGCACATTGCCGTTTTTTTCACCCGCGACACCGGCAACCTCATCCAGCCAGGTGTAATCAAAGACTGATTTTTCGATATACCTGTAACGCGGTGGACAGGCAGAGACGAATTTTTTCCGCAAGTCAAGCGCTTGCGGGACATCCAGCTCAAACCAGGTGACCGAACCGTTATCCAGACGCTGGAACCGGGTGCACAGCCCGGCGCCTATGTTAACAATTACCCCTTCCGGATTCTCTTTGAGAAACCGGGATACGATCTCGTCAAGAATTTCGGTACGGACCGCGACACCCACAACGGACAGGCGGTCCTTGTCGAATTTCTCGAAATTGTAGATCATTTTGCCGACCCAGTCCTGGGCGAATGTATCGGTTATGATACCGTCATTGCGGGCGCTCTCCTTGGCCCGGAAATAAACGGTAAGCAAGAGTGTTTCTGAAACACCCCCCATATCGACTTTTGTCTTAACGCCTTTTGGCATATTTGTTTTCTCCATAAGCACCTGTTAGAAATAATAAGCAATGCCTACGCCCAGCACACACCCCCTGGAAGCGCCGCCGATGATGACATCGCTGCCGTCGATGACCGATGTGCCCAGATTGTGTCCATACAGGTCATATATTTCATCCAGAAGATTGTCTGCCCAAAGGTAAACTTCCAGATGCTCGCTCATGATGCCCAGGCGCAAATCCAGCTTGTTGTAGGCATCGAACTCGAAACTGTTGGCCGCGTCGCCCTTTCTTTCACCCACATACCGGTTGGTGACGGATGTATAGAACGAAGGCGACATTATTCCCCAGAAGGGCGGCAAGGCAAGGGTGTAAAAAATGGAAGCCGTTGCATTCCAATTGGGCGCGCAAGGTACATCGTTTCCCTCCCTGACATCCACGGAGGTTGCGGGAACGCCCGTGATCCGGGCATCCGTATAACCGCCGCCCAGTGTGACGGCAAACCCGTTTCCCGGTTTCCAGAACCCTTCGAGTTCTATCCCTTTGGTTTCGGTATCGTTGTTGTCGACCATGTTGGACATAGTGGTCAGATCAAGATAGGTTACATGGTCATCCTTGATGTCATTGAAAAACAGTGCCAGATTGACGCCGGCTTTTTTATTTGCTGTTTCCAGCTTCATGCCCAGTTCATAACTGTTTATCTTTGCTGCATCTACGACCAGATCATCATGCTCCCCGGTATATATGTAACCTGTTGCAAAATCCTGGTAAGCTTGTGCCTTATACCCCCTGGCATAGGTAAAATAGGTATTTGCATTGTCAGTGACGGCATAGCTGACAGAGGCACGGCCAGTGATAAAAGAGGAATCCCTCTCGTCTGAATCAGAGGCCGGGCCGTAATAGGCAGCGTAAGGATTGGTGTCTGCCGGTGTCCAGTCGGATTCGTATTCCTTTTTGTCCCAGGTATAGCGAAGACCACCGGTCAGTTTGAGCCGGCTGGTCACAGGATAGGTGATTTCGCCGAAGATCGCGTAATCCGTGGTTTTAAAGTTGGAGTCAATGATTCCATTCATTGCCATGTAATTTATAGCATGCTCATTGTCATAGCTGTGGGTCAGGTCCCTGTCGGAGTGGTAAACATTGACCCCGGTCACCCAGAAAACCTCATCTTTCGGCCTGGAGGACACACGAAGTTCCTGATAAAAGGTGCTTGCGCTCTGTTCCCGCAAGGTCTTGTCACCTTCGGTAACATCCATTCCCAGAAGGGCATTGGCAAGGAATTTGTCATACAGGAGACGATCTTCGGTACTGTCCATTTGGGTATAACCTGTCACCGAGGTGAATATCATATTGCTCAATTCGTGAGTGACATTCAATGTGGCCCGCTGACTGTCCCTGTTTGCTTCAAGGCTGCCCTCCGGCATGTCAATTATCTGCTCATCGTCATAAGGTGCAAGCAGCATTGCCTCGGTCCTGTCATTTTTTTCTTCATATCCCAGTGTCAAGGTCGCCTCGGTTTTGTCCGTGGGTTCCCAAAGCAAGACACCTCTCACAGCGGCGTCCCTGGGCTCGCTGATCGGTTCTCCTGTGCTGTAATATTCGACCTGATTGTCGTAACCCGCGTATTTAGCGGCAAGACGTACGCTCAGCGTTTCGGTCATTGGGCCGCTTGCCGCCGCCTCCAGGTCAAAGCTGTTTTCCGTTCCGTATTCACCTTTGATATAACCTTGTGCATGCCTGGTCGGCTTTTTGGTAATGATGTTGACGGCACCGGCCTCGCTGTTTCTCCCCATCAGGGTCCCCTGGGGCCCTTTCATGACCTCTACACGTTCTATATCCATGACAGACATGGTTGCCATGCCCAGGGACTGGGGGACCCCGTCCAGATTGATCAACACCGAGGTGTCATCCTGGCCGATCTGATAAAGCGAGCCAACACCTCTGATACGAATGATATCCGTGTTCAAGGCGCCGTAAGTGACAATCTCAACGCCCGGTGTCTGCCTGAGCGCATCCTCGAAACTTTTCAACCGTCTGTTTTCCAGTTCAGTGCCGCCGATCACCGTCAGACTGAAAGGCACGTCCTTTGCGGACTCCTCAGCTTTTCTCGCCGTAACGGTTATGGTTTCCAGTGATTCGGTCTTCTGTGTTTCATCTTTTTGGGATTCACAGAACGCTTCCGGGACAAGCAGCATTGCCAATGCAAGGATCATTATAATATGCAATCCCTTATGTAGAGATTTTTTCATTCGTTCCTCTCCTGATGTTAATATTTTTTTGACACGCCTAATAAATACTGCTAATTAAAATTCTATTAGCATTAACTACCACAACCGGTGTGAAGGTGCTTGCGTTTGATCCATTATTTTTTGCGTTTGATCCATTTTGCAGTGTAGTGGTTTTGTATGATGTCAATTTATATTTATATGCAGGAGATAACAGACGGTTCCTTTTGCTGGGAACATGGGCAACTTCAGTCTCTTAAAGTCAGTCCCAGGTACGGCCTGGGCAACCTGGCCGAGGTAAGATCCTTTAAAAACGGGGTCTCCATAGTATTTCAGGATTTTTCCATATTTGGGGACAAAAAAATCCGGTTAACAAATGAAGAAGATAAAAGACCCCCTCTGATAGGATTTACCACCTGTCTTTCAGGCGTCAGGCATATTTTTTATGACAGCCCCAGGATTCCCATGGGAGACGGGCTTTCTGCCATAGAGTTTGACGGGCACAAAGAATCCGCTCTTTTCATGGAAGTGACGCCCAACACACCCATCCGGATACTGACGGTATGTGTCGATACGGTTGCATTTGAAGCGTTAACAGGAAAGCGCAGCAAAGACCTGGTGGAATCCTTGGACCTTCTTGACAGAAAGACAGATAAGCAAAGCAACCCCAAACAAGCCCAATACATTGATTTTTCACAAAGAACTTGCGCATATCAGGCGTTTACCTCGTTTAGGAATAATCCGGATGACACCCTGTTTCTGGAGGCCAAGGCACTGGAACTGGTTGCGTTGCAACTCAATCAGCTGGCGCTTTTAACAGGCAAAGCACCCCGGCCCCGGGCGGGTGATCATCATATGGAGAAGATTATCCATGCCGGTGAAATTTTAAAACAAGAGATGGCTGAGCCGCCCGGCGCCCGCGACCTTGCTTATAGGGTGGGCCTTAACCACAACCAGCTGGTTCACGGATTCAGGGAAGTGTTTGGCACCGGTCCATTCGAATACCTGCGTGCCATCCGCCTTCAAAAAGCACGAACCCTGATTGCCGGCCATGAATGCAATGTAACACAGGCGGCTGCCGGCGTAGGCTACTCAAGTCTCAGTCATTTCAGCAAAGCCTTTAAGGAAACCTTTGGTATAAATCCCAAGGCATTTGCAAAGAAAGGCAAGGGTGCCCGAAGAAACTTCCCGGATCTGCTCACGGAGGAATAACCCGGTGAAGGAAAGCCAATGGGGGATCTGAAAAAAACCCGAGCCAAAATTGCTGCAGCCATTCAGATCCCTTTTGTTCTTTAAGGCTTTTTCAAGTAACGGGTTTTAAGGTTATATCCGACGATAAAGCGGCCGCCTGATCTTTTGGGCAGCGTTTTTAACAGTGCCTCGGCAATTTTTTCGGCATCATTCCCGCCGGCGGACAATTTGGTTGCCTGTTTATCGAAAAAGGAGAGGTATGATTTCATCTCTTCAAGGTCCTTTTTTTTCGACAGCGGTCCATGCCCCGGAATAATGTGATCCACATCCATCGCATGAATCGTATCAAGTGTCTGTGCCCAGCCAGGCAGATCTCCTTCGCCAAGGTAGGGATGAAAATCGGTAAACAGGATATCTCCGGCAAAAAGGACCTTTTGTTCCTGAACGGCAACGACAATCGAACCTGCCGTATGGGATGCAACATCGTTATAAATCAATTTCACCGTAACGTCCCCAAGGTCAATGACCATTTCACTTTCAAATGAGACATAAGGCACTTTAACCTTTGTACCGGCCCAAAAATCCTCCGGCAGGCCGAACATCGTCGGATTTTTAAGCATGTTGTCTTTGTTTTTGATAATGGACTCCCGACACCTGGCATGTCCAATCACCGTTGCCCCGATGTCGGTGAAAACACAATTTCCCAGCGCATGATCCAGGTGATAATGCGTATTGACCACATACCTGATGGGTTTATCGGTAATGGTACGAATATCCGCTAAAAACTGCTCTGCTTCCCGGGCTGATGTCAGTGTGTCAACGACCAGCACAGCGTCTTTCCCGACTACAATTCCGGCATTTGCTGAAAATGCATGCCCCGGTGTTCCTTCAGGGATACCTACATAGGAATAGACGGAATCGCTGATTTTTTTTAGCGCCGCGCCCGTTTGGCCCATTGCAGGTTGAGTTGAGTCTTTTTCAATAGCAGCCGCTGACGCACTGGGTTGAATCAGTGAATTAAACAGCAGGTACGCAGGTCCTCCAATGGTTGCCAATTTCAAAACCTGTCGTCTATCCATTTCCATTCTCTGTTTTCCTCCTGACATTTCTTTCATTGAACGCATCACTTTAGAATCGAATTCTTTTGACCGGACACAAACTATTTTCTAAGCACCTATCATGTGGTTCGAATGTAGTCAAATGATACTTTGGAGTGAACAGGATGTTTCTTAAAACCGGGGCTTTTATCCATGAAAGTGCCCCCCCTAAGGCAGAGTATGATGGGTATGGGTTTAGGGTCGCCAAACTAACCAATTGAGATATTAGGATTTGACGATATTTCGCTTAAAGCCTAAGAATGTGCTGAAAAATCCTTGAAACCCGGGTAATATCTTTAGATTGAACGCCACATTGCTTGAAATGTGGCTCCCAGTCCGCAAATATTTCAGTGATGTCCGTTAAAATATTTTGGGCGCTGGATGGGGTTAAACCAAAAGCAGCAACATTGCTTAACGCGTTTTTCAGGGTTGCAGCCCTGCCCTGTGTGCCGACGCCCAAGGCTAAATTGTATGCGTTATGCGCAAACCGGCAAGGCACGATGTCATAAGCAGGCGTAAGTACTATATGATCACGCTGAACAAAAAAAGCATGGTTCTTGGGATGATCATCCGTATTTGCACAACAGATATTCACGGCCATCCGTCTAAATATCTGCTCCCCCATATTCACGGCGCCATAACGCCGGGCAGAATCAGCCATGGTTTGATAACTGCCCCAATCCTGGTCTTCCATCCAGTCATTTAAAGTAAAACCGGAAATAATATGCAACGGCTCCCCATCGCTGGATTTATCGAACCGTTTAACCAGTAGGATGTTTATGTCTTCATGCTTAACAATCTTTGTTTGAGCTACATTCACACCGCATTTGGCAGCCAGTGTCATGCAGGCATGTTCGATCACTGCTTCATCCCAAGAATCCCCGCGTTTTGGGAATTTGGCAATCCATTCAATTCCATCATAAACGACAAGGGCTTTGGGCCGGGCACCACCAGCCGGACTCAAACTGGGAATAAATATCTGAAATAGATCGTCGACGGGTAGTGAATCTTTTATAAAATCCACCTCTTCATCGGATATCTTGTCCACCATCCGGACATAATCCCCAATGATTTTCAAATTATCTTTTTGATCCAAGAGTCTGGTATTCTGTGGTGGCATAATGCCCGGAGCCGGGCCTGATACCGGGTCCGGACCAAAGGCTAAAGCCCCTATTCTATGATGTGGACCTAAAGCAATTAATGCATGAAAATCAGTTAAAGTATCCGGATCACCGCCAAGAACCAGAGATAAAACAATTCTACCCCACCGGTCCGGTGCAGCATCTTTAAACGCATTAAACAATGCCTGGCGGGGACTCGTGTTAAATTCCCCTTCTATTAAAGGAATCCGAACCGGATCAATCGGTATGGCGTCAGGCCTTAGCAAATACCGGTTGCCATACCGGAATTGGCTTGTGTTTTCCTGTGGAAAAAACTTCAATATTCCGGCAGGCACATACCCTTGTTTAGCAAGATAAATATAAACTATTGTCTGCTGTTCAGAAGTCATATTCATCGTCAAGCTTCCCTGTGCGAACCCTTCTCTTCATGTTTGCGCGGGATAAAGACAAGCCTAATTTGTCATTTTCAGGTTTGGCAAGGATCTGTAAATCCTGATCCAGTTGTAATGCCCATAACGTATGGGCTATCAATCCAAAGGATACGCCAGGGTCCCCGTTTTCGATTCTTCGAATTGTATTTCGATCCACGCCGATTAAATCTGCCAGATGCTGTTGTGTAAAAGCTCTATTTACCCGGGCAAGTTTTATGTTTCTGCCGACATAACCCAGGGCATCTTTTACTTTGGCGGGCAACATCAATTTATTTTTACTTTGCTTGCTCATGCTTCATATTAGCATCATTAAAATACTTAATGCAAGCTTTATGAAGCATTAGCACCACCGGTGTAAATATTCAAGAAGGACCTTCTCCATTTCGGAACAATTCCCACGGACCATATTCGCTGTCGTCTAAAAGGGGATATCCTAACCTCAGGATTTATTTACCCGGGAGTATCCACAGGCCGCTGACCTGAGCTTTGTCATTAAAAACAAATTTCATTTCAGGTGCAGCCTTTTCAAATTCCAGGGCCACATAAACAATATTATATCCTTGCTCCTGCGCATTTCGGGTCTTTAGGATTTGCTTGAACGGGCCGGCCTGGCTGACCAGGGAATCCCAGGTTTGTTTCAGCTTTTCCCGGTCCATTGCCCGGGCCATGGGTGCATCAAAACGGCACACCACCATGTCGTGCTCTCCTGCAGCCATATGCGCAACAAGCTTTTGGGCAAACCCGGGCAGATCGGAAACAGGCGTATTGCCTGCAATACCTAATCCCACTGTAAATACGGACAGGGAAAGCAGTAGAAAAAACGCGCCAAGTGCTATAGTGCGGCGGGTAGATGTTTTCTTAAATTCAGCAATCATTTGGATTCTCCTTTTAATATCTGATTTTGATTCGGCAATGCAGGCAACCCCCGGCATAGCCTTTGAAGCGGGACAGGCCAAGGAAATCAGAACCTGTCCGTAACCTTTACGTTCCTGACGTGTCATGCCGGATAGAGCCAGCGCATCACATGCCCTTTCCCTGTCCTTTCCCATGAGATGAACCATGACCCAGACCAGGGGATTGAACCAGTGAAGAGCCAATACGAAGGCTCCCAGATACCGCAGAAAAATGTCCTGTTGTTTGATATGCCCCAGTTCATGGCTGAATACAGCATCCAGATCAGAGGTTTTCAGGCAATGAACCATGCCCTTGGGCAGAAGTATCCTTGGCCGGAGCCAGCCAAAAAGGACCGGGCCTTTTACCTCACCAGTTTCCACCACTACCAGGGGTATCCGCACTTTCATGCGGGCCTTGCACTGTTCCAGAAGTTCCAAAGGACTTTCACAAACCAGTTGGCGGTTTTGCCGGACCGTTTTCAAGAAGATAACAGACCGGCACACCATAATCCCGGCCATGGCTGCGGCCCCCGCACCCCAGATGAATGCGGATGCCGGAATTAAAAAACTGCCGCCCTGCCCCGGGAACGAACCCGGACCTGCTGCCTGCCCGGGGAACCAGCCGGTTATAAAATCCGTTACGGTTCCGGACCGGACCAGTACAGTATGGATGTGTAAAGGATCAGGGACCAGTTCCGGAATAAACTGATTCACTGCAATTGAGGTCAGTGACCAGGGCAAAATTAACCTGGCCATGGGAATCAACCAAAGCCCGTACTGCCATCGGGGAGGCAGAGAAACCCATTGGCGAATGATCAAAACAAGAACAATGGCCGGAACGGCCTGGATCGAACTGGCCACCAAATTGGCAAAAAGGCTGACCATTATTCCCTCTTTTCTTTGGCCCCGGCTTCTGCGAGGTCCAGAATCCGGCGCAGTTCCCGGATCTCTTCCAAGGAGAGTTCCTGGTTTTCCACCATACCGGCCACCATGGGGGTAAAAGCGCCTTTGAAAAATCGTTTTAAAAAGCTCTGCCGCTCTTTTTTGATGATTTTTGTCCTGGATACCAGGGGGAAATAGAGGTAGGACCGGCCCTGTTTTTCAAATCCCACCACCTCTTTTTTTACCAGCCGGTTAATCAGGGTTTTAATGGTATTGGGCTTCCAGTCGGTCCGGGACGCTAAGGCTGAAACAATGTCGTTTGCACCAGCCGGATGGTTCTCCCACAAGGTTTCGAGAACCAGCCACTCTGCGTCTGATACTTTTGGATGGTCCGGCATTATCTTTCTCCTATCTTGTGATTACAATTGTAGTTGCCAATTAAATATTACAACTGTAATTATTAATCAAGAAAAAAGATGAGGAAAATACCGGGCACGAGATAGGGAAGCCCGTAGGAATTTTAAAATCTATATGTTAGTTGTACACCGATCTCTCTTGGTGGAGAATATATAATGCCACCACCACCAAACATACCAACAGAGTTATACTCTTTATCAAAAATATTTTTACCATATAAATAAATATCATAATGTTCGGTTTCATATCCTATCTTTGCATTTACAAGATGATAAGCATCTCTGCTATTCTCATTTTCTTGATCAAAATATATTTCTCCGTACCCGTTTACATCAACTCTTGCAAAATACCCGTTTGTATCCCGATATTGAATTCCGATACTATAGCTATATTCCGGAGCAAAAATACTTTTATTACCGCTATAATCACCATTTGCATCTTTATAATCATCAAAGGTAACATTTGTATATCCGTAAGCACCAAAGAGTTCTATCGTATCGGTTAATTTTCCATGTAGTTCTATTTCAAAACCTTTTGAAGTTGCTTTCGCTGCATTATCTATATATGTACCACCAGCATCAGGATGAATTTTTACTTGCATATCATCTATTTTCATATAAAAAATCGCAGCGTTTACAATAAGTCTATTATCAAAAAATGAATTTTTAGCTCCTATCTCATAGTTCCATAAAGTTTCTTCATCATATTGTGGTGAATAACCACTTGGCGCATAAGCCCAAAAACCTCCTGAACGGTACCCTTTTGATATGGTTGTATAATACATACTTTCTTGATTATGTTGATATTTTAAAGAGACTTTTGGAGAAATTTCATTATTGGATAATTCTAGTTTTGTATTTGTTGTTTTATCTTCGTACTCCTTATTATCTTTATCGTATCTAACACCCGAAATAAAAGAGAATTTATCATTGATCGCATAATCCGTATGGATAAAAACTCCTACAGAGTCACTTTCTTCTGTTGTCCTAACAGGGGATACAAAAGTAGGATAGATATAACTTGATGAATTTTCATCTTCCTCTTTATCGGTATAAACTCCTGCTACCCATTTAAAAGAATCACTACTATTACTGAGTCTAAGCTCTTGTGAATACTTATCATGTTCTTCCTGATGATTAAGATCATAATTTTTGCGAGGTCGTAAAGCATCTGTTTTTATATTTCGATAGGTTGTAATAGATTCTAAAAGATAATCATTTATATCATAGGATACTTTGAGGGCATGAGATGTTGTAATAGACTCATCATAACCTAGCACATCTGTACTTATACTTCTATCACCTGTACTAACGTTAGCAGCGACAAAATCTCTACCTTTATTGTCATATTTTAGTTTAGATGAGATCAAAGACATTTCAAGATTATCACTTGGCGTATATCTTAAATGAGCTTTCCCATAGTTATTTTCTTTATCATTGTATTCTCCAAGAAGCGTATTTTTTATAAAGCCGTCTTTTTCATAGTGTTTTGCCGATAAGCCTATAAATAGTTTATCCTCTACAATAGGGCCGCTTGCACTTAAAGTATATTGCCTTTTATTGTCACTTCCAAATTCAGCACCTATTTTTCCTCTAAATTCATTATCAGGTTTTTTAGTGATAACATTGATAACGCCGGCTTGCGCCTCTTTTCCATAGAGTGTCCCTTGCGGTCCTTTTAAAACTTCAACCCTTTCTATATCCATTAACGTTTCATTAAATCCATTTGAATTTGATACGGGAATACCATCAACTATTACACTCATATTATTTGATGATAGTGTAGTAATTGTGTTAGAAATACCCCGTATAGAGGGCGCAGAATATCCTGACCCTTTGTCCAGTAGGACAAAGTTTGAAGTATATGGTGCTATATCTTTAATTGATTCTATTTTTCTATCTTCCAGTGTAACCTCATCAAATACTGTCATGGAGATGGGGACCTCTTGTATATTCTCCTCTGTTTTTTGTGCCGTTACGGTTATACTATCTAATTCTTGAGGAGTCTCATCAGCATAAATGTTTTGTGAAAATATGAGTGATGCAACAACACTTAAAGCTATTTTTCTTTTCAGTTTTTTTAATCCTTTTTCAGTTTTTTTCATTTCTTCTCTTCGATCCCTTTCTTAGTTTAAAGAATATGTAAACTCTAATATTATTAGTCATACCAAAATTATATTGAAGTTTAGAAATATTTAGAGTATTTGAAAAGAAGGTGCATGTATCTAATTCACTTTGTTAAGCGATTGATTCATTTTGCGGGAGAAATTTTCTTGAATAGTACATCCTCACTGCCTTTATCTAAATTAACGGGAGGCTTGCCATGCTGGCCCGAAACAGCACAACCCTCGCCAGTTCCCATAAATCCTATTTATGGAACCGGCTTTTTATCTGGGGCAGTGTTCTTACAAAACGATATAATTTTGGATTTTTCTAATTATTCCTTATACGGAGATAGTGATTTTATATTTAAGGAACCCCTTTCTATAACGTTCCCCTATGCTGTCTTTATCTCCTGTTTATCCGGCATTCAACATTTCTCATACACAAAACCACGAACGCCCTTGGGCCCTAAATATTCAAATATTGGGTTACCAGAATTCAAACCCGGCCTTTCGATGACAGTTAACAGACTTGAACAGATTCAGATTATTGGGGTATGTATGCCTCCTGCCGTGATGTCAAAATTAACAGGGAAAAGCAGTGCCGAGCTAATGGAAATGATGGATCGCCTGGACTATACTTCGGGAAAAAAGCATAAGGGACCTGACCGGTCAAAGGGACTGGACTTCGCCCAGATAACCTGTAGTCGTCAAATGCTGAACTCGTACTTGAACAATCCCAATGACAGGCTTTATCTGGAGGCTAAAGCGCTTGAACTGATAGCTTTACAGCTTCGGCAGCTTGAGCATTTAAGTGAAGAAGAACATAAGAAGAAGCCTATTGGTTACAAAGAAGATAAAATATTATACGCAGCCGAAATCCTTAAGAATAAAATGGAAAATCCACCCAAATTACTGGAACTTGCCCGTAAAGTTGGTCTCAATCACAACCAGCTTATCCAGGGCTTTAAAGACATATATGGCGAATGCCCGTTCGGTTATCTGCGTATCATTCGTCTCGAAAACGCGCGTAAACTACTTACCAACCGGGAATGCAATGTTTCCGAAGCCGCTTACCTTGTCGGCTTCTCCAGTCCGAGTCATTTTAGTAAAGCCTTTAAAAAACATTACGGCATTTCTCCATGCGCCTGCCTGAAATGAAGTGAATCAGTACCAGTACGGCCATATGTGATACGGAGAATGATAAAATGGTTTTTCCGGGGGCTGCGGTTGTTTCCAGAGATGAATCTCCTTTGCTGCAATAAGAGGATAATTGTATTCGATTTCATCCAGAAGATTTACCCGGCTACCCTGAACAACTCCGCACACTGTAACGATCCGGCCCTTTTCGTATATTTCCCCGTCCAGAAAACCGTCGTAGAGCGCCAGGAATCGACCGCCGGAATCATCAACGTGTTTAGGTTTTTGCCCGCTATCCAGGGGTTTTTGAACCACCTCCACAAGGGCCCCCTCCTTGAGATTTTTGGTGGAAACAATTTCACCGCCAAAGAGAACGGTGGTCCCTTTAACTGCCTCGGGATTATCAAATACCTTTTCAAACGTGACAGAGGAGTCGACTTGCCGGACCAATTCTTCTGAAATAATCGAGGCACAGCCTGTTGCCAAGACCGATACGATCAGGCTGATGATGACAATATTTAAACGGTTCATTATCTACCTTCCTGTTTTTTCAGACTGTTAATCACTTTAAGCTCACCATCTAAAAAATTTATATTTTACATAAAACTTTCATTACAACAATAACATTAGCCTCAGCTTACATGGGAGTTTCATATAAAGCAATAGGGTATGCAAATCAGTCGATTCCTTTGAGTCTGCTTGAAGTCTGGATCGGGCTTATGCAATTGTTTATAAAAACAGAAGAGAACATGCTCAAAGCATCATATCAATCCGACCGGGACAAAATGGTTCTTTCTGTCGATGGGCATCAAATCCCGGCAAAGGCAAATGACATTGCACTGCCCCACGGCCAGACCGTTTTTTTTCAAGCACGGAGAAATGCCGGATTGCGTCTTTTTTAGGGATGCCGCTTTTTTTGATTTCAACTGGGTACAGTATCCTATCCTGTTCAATGATGAGATCGATCTCTTTTTTATCGGAATCGCGATAGTAGTAAAGAGGGGGGCGTCTGCCGTCATTATAATAGCTTTTGATGTACATGAAACGTTCTCCGTGTAATCTAAAATGCAATTTTATTATACACGAACCTAACTGGCATGGAATGGGTAATTGGCAGGGTGGACTTTTTTTTCTACATTTATAAAAATGTATTAATGTAGACTCCCAAAGATCTTCCATCCGGATATACAGATCATTGCGTATAAATTGAACCATGAATTCTTGGGACCTGCAACGGTCGTGTCTTCCGCAGAGAAATCGTTGGCTGCCAACAACGATAAAACAGTTGACAGATACAAAAAAGACCTGCTAATCGTTAGTCTTTCATAAGAAAGTTAATACCTGTGGTATGTTATTAACGGTGAATACATGAAGATAATCCAACCCGGAGCCCCTCAACCGACCTCAGAGCCTAACAGATTCAAGGTGGATCTGTCCTCGTTATCCGGCCGGGGTGAGTGGGACATTGATGTTTTCAGTTCCGGTTTGAATCTGGTCGTAGTGCACACGAAATTAAATCATCCCATACAGATACAAAAAACGGTTGTTGCACCTATTGTGGGTTTGGGTTTTTGCCTGGCCGGAGAATTTGGTGCCTCTTTCATGCCTTCAAAGCCGGGGTTAAAGATCCGAACCGGACAAAGCGGGCTTTTTACTTTTCCCCAGGACGTAGAGATTACAGAACATTTACCAGCCGATCATATGCTCAGAATATACCTGATGCTCGAAGGAGACCTTTTATCATCTTTTACCCAAGGAGATGAAGACTATTTCTCCCCGGTAATTAAAAGCCTGAAAAAAAAGCGGTCCAGCCGCGTGGTCCATGATACCACAGCCCTGATGCGTGCCGTCCTGTATCAAATTCTTCATTGCCCCTACTGCGGCAAAGCCAGACATCTCTACCTTGAAAGCAAGGCCATGGAATTGCTTTCCCACAAATTGGCCCAGCTTCACCCGTCCTTTAATTGCCCTGGAAACGAATTAACACGTTCTGATTATGACCGGATCATACATGCCGCCGAAGTACTTGTGGACAACCTGGATAATCCGCCGAATACAAAAGAACTGGCCCGTTCCGTCGGCTTGAGCGGCAGTAAATTAAACCGCTGTTTTCGCAGTGTTTACGGTGCATCTCCCTTTGAATATCTGCGTAACCACCGCCTGCAAACCGCCATGCAGCTTCTTCAAAGTGGTGAAATCAATGTGACGGAAGCGGCACTGAGTGTGGGTTACGCCAACCTCAGTTATTTTTCCAAAGCCTTTAAAACCATGTTCGGGGCGCCCCCGGGAGAGTTTTTGCACAATTCCACGCCCAAGTAATCTCTTTTTGAGGCGGCCACGCAATAGAAGTTTGAATCTGCAGCGTCAAAAAAATAATCCCAAACGTTAGCCTCATTTTATATCTTCTGCTATTCAGTCCACCTAAGAATTATTTGTTTGTATAATATTATGATTTATGGGTGGCAATATTATCTCACAACAACAAAGGAGAAGATGATGAGGATAAGATTCAAAAGAATCTGTTGGATTACACTGTTTTGCTTTGTGTTTGCCATGGGTTATGCTGAAGAACAGGAGGCTGAATTACTGGAAACCATAACGGTTACAGCCCAGAAAAAGGAAGAAAACGTTCTGGAGGTACCGATTTCCATGAGTGTGTTTGATGACATGGATATTGAGGACAAAATGGTCGAGACCCTGGATGATATCGCCAAATACACGCCCGGCTTAACCATTATTAATATGGGGGCGCCAGTAAAATATGCCCCTTCCATTCGTGGATTGTATTCGGATTACACTTCGGAGACCTCCACGGCCGGACTGTTCATTGACGGCGTACCCGTAACAAATGGATTGGGATTTGATGAAACCCTGATGGATATTGAACGTATAGAGGTGCTCAAAGGGCCCCAGGGCACGCTCTACGGAAAAAACACTGAAATTGGGGCGGTGAATGTTATCACCAAAAAACCGTCAAACGAGACAAAGGCACGCATTACCGGTGAACTTGGAGAGGATAACAAACGCATCCTGGCTGCAAACATAAGCGGTGCGATCGTAAAAGACAAACTTTATTTGGGCGTCTGTGGTAAACATTATGAAAAGGATGGCTATGTCGAAAACACAACAACCGGTGAACCCGTTAATGACGAAGAACATGATTATGTAAAGATTTATTTACGGATGACGCCAACCGACAATCTGGAAGCCTCCCTGATCTCCTCCTATATCAAATACGATAACGGTGGCAGCAGTTCAGGATCTACACAAGCTGAATACAGAACGGTCAGCAACGACCTGGATACGTTTAACAAATCCTCTGTGTGGTCGAGTTCGTTAAATATCAACTATTCATTCAATGACAGCCTTACCTTTACCTCCATTACCGCCTATAGAAATTTTAATGAGTATCTTGCCAATGATTTTGATTACACAAGTGACCCAAATCAAAAATTTCATATCTTTGCCGATTCCAAGTATGAAACCCTTTCCCAGGAATTGAGGGCAAATTACGAAGTTGACCGGATCAATCTGGTCTCGGGAATCTATTTGGAATCAAGTGAGACCACGTATGATAAGGACAGAGACAAGCCCTCGGGTTATATAGATGGGTATAGTGTGAATAGCAGAGACTCCATCGGTCTTTTTTCCCATCTGACCTATAATATCACCGATAACCTGTCTGCTCTGGCCGGTCTCAGATATGACAAGGAGGAGAGTGAGGAGAGTAACAATGATGAACTCTCACCAAAGGTGGGGGTGACCTATGACCTGCTGGAAAATCTCATGACTTATGTGACTGTTTCCAAAGGCTACCGTTGCGGAGGACTGACCAATGCCCCTGAGGGATCTGGATATTCCGAGACATATGATCCTGAAATTGTGTATTCCTACGAGATTGGGGCCAAGGGCGTTTTGGCAAACGGTAAATTGGCTTGGGATGTGGCGTTGTATTACATGGATATCACGGATATGCAGGTGAGTGTGTATCTTAATGCTCAAGATTTTATTACGGACAACGCTGCCGAAGCGACCTCTAAAGGAGTAGAGGCCTCGTTGAGATATCAGGTAACCCGGGGGCTCAGTTTGTTCGCCGGTTTTTCGTATAACAATACGGAGTTTGATGAATACAACGACGGATTTACCGATTACAGCGGGAACAAAACAACCTTCTCGCCTGAATATAATTATACCATAGGGATACAGTACCGTGCTGAGCAAGGGTATTACGCAAGTGCGAATCTAAGCGGATACGGGGATATGTATTTGGATCTTGACAATGAATATAAAAGACCGGCCTACGAACTGGTTAATGCAAAAATCGGTTATGAAACAGAAAAATATGATATCTATCTGTATGCCAAAAACTTATTTGACCGCAATTATGATATAGAAGGTCATTATTACGGGGTGTATACTTACTATAACACGCCCAGGGAAGTAGGGGTGAGAGCAACGTATCGTTTTTGACATTTGAGCAGTGTAAATCCCTACAGTTCAACCATGAATCCTTGGGGCCTGGAAAGGTTGTTTCTTCCGCATAGAAGGCGTTGGCTGCCAACAACGATAAAACAGTTGACAGATACAAAAAAGACCTGCTAATCGTTAGTCTTTCATAAGAAAGTTTCAATAGCTGTGATATGTTACTAACGGTGAATGCATGAAGATAATCCAACCCGGAGCCCCGCAATCGACCCCAGACCCCAACAGATTCAAGGTGGCGTTGCCCTCGTTCCTCGGCCGGGGTGGGTGCGACATTGATGTTTTCAGTTCCGGGTTGAAGCTGATCGTTATGAACACGGTATTACATCAGCCTATACAGATACAAAGAACGATTGCAGAACCTTTTGTCGGCATAGGTTTTTGCATGGCCGGGGAATTTGATGTTTCTTTTATGCCTTCAAAGACGCAGTCAAACATCCGGGCCGGACAAAGCGGGCTTTATACTTATCCCCAGGACATAGAGATTTCAGAATATTTACCAGTCGATCATATGCTCAGAATATACCTGATGCTCGAAGGAGACCTTTTATCATCTTTCACTCAAGGCGATGAAGACTATTTTTCCCCGGTAATTAAAAGCTTTGAAAAAAAGCGGTCCAACCGTATGGTCCATGCCACCACACACCTGATGCGTGCCGTCCTGTATCAAATTCTTCATTGCCCCTACTGCGGCAAGGCCAGACATCTCTACCTCGAAAGCAAGGCCATGGAATTGCTTTCCCACAAATTGGCACAGCTTCAGCCTTCCTATATTTGTCCTGGAAACGAATTAAAACATTCTGATTATGACCGGGTCATATATGCTGCCAAATCGCTTGTGGACAACCTGGATAATCCGCCTAATACAAAAGAACTGGCCCGATCCGTCGGTTTGAGCTGCAGTAAGCTAAACCGCTATTTTCGCAGGGTTTACGGCGTAACCCCTTTTGAATATCTGCGCAACCACCGCCTGCAAACCGCCATGCAGCTTCTTCAAAGTGGTGAAATCAATGTGACGGAAGCTGCACTGAGTGTGGGTTACGCCAACCTCAGTTATTTTTCCAAAGCCTTTAAAACCATGTTCGGGGTGCCCCCGGGAGAATTTTTACACAATTCCACGCCCAATTAATCTCTTTTTGAGGCGGCCACGTAATAGAAGTTTGAATCCACAGCGTTAAAAAAAAGAATCTCAAACGTTAGCCGCATTTTATATTTTCTGCTATTCAGTCCACCTAAGAATTATTTGCTTGCATAATATTATGATTAATGGGCGGTAATATTATTTCACAACAACAAAGGAGAAGA
Organism: uncultured Desulfobacter sp.; assembly: GCF_963664415.1. Classification (NCBI taxonomy): domain Bacteria; kingdom Pseudomonadati; phylum Thermodesulfobacteriota; class Desulfobacteria; order Desulfobacterales; family Desulfobacteraceae; genus Desulfobacter; species uncultured Desulfobacter sp. Next base: position 582,543 of record NZ_OY761440.1, read on the forward strand.
TGATGAGGATAAGATTCAAAAAAATCTGTTGGATTACACTGTTTTGCTTTGTGTCTGCCATGGGTTATGCAGAAGAACAGGAGGCTGAAGTGCTGGAAACCGTAACGGTAACAGCCCAAAAAAGGGAAGAAAACGTTCAGGAGGTACCGATTTCCATGAGTGTATTTGATGGCATGGATATTGAGGATAAAATGGTCGAGACCTTGGATGATATCGCCAAATACACGCCCGGCTTAACCATTATTAATTATGGGGCTGCAGTAAAATATGCCCCTTCCATTCGTGGATTATATTCGGATTACAGTGCAATAAGCTCAGTAGCCGGACTGTTCATTGACGGCGTACCGGTGACAAATGGATCAGGGTTTGATGAGACCCTGCTGGATATTGAACGTATAGAGGTACTCAAAGGCCCCCAGGGCACGCTATACGGAAAAAACACTGAAATTGGGGCGGTGAATGTTATCACCAAAAAACCGTCAAACGAGACAAGGGCACGCATTACGGGTGAACTTGGGGAAGACAACAAACGCAGCCTGTCCGCAACCGCAAGCGGTGCGCTCATAAAAGACAAACTTTATTTGGGCGTCTACGGTAAGCACTATGAAAAGGATGGCTTTGTCGAAAATACGAGAACCGGTGAACCCGTTGATGACAGAGAACATAATTATGGGAAAATATATCTACGGATGACGCCCACCGACAATCTGGAAGCCTCCCTGATCTCTTCTTGTATCAAATACGATAACGGTGGCAACAGCTCCGGATCTATACAAGGTAAAGATAGAGCGGTCAGTAATGACCTGGACACTTTTAACAAGTCCTCTGTATGGTCGAGTTCGTTAAATATCAGCTATACATTGAATGAGAATCTTGCCTTTACCGCCATTACCGCCTATAGAAATTTTAATGAGTATCTTGCCAATGATTTTGATTACACAAGTGGCCCAACACAATTTCATGTCTTTGCCGATTCCACCTATGAAACGCTTTCCCAGGAATTGAGGGCAAACTACGAAGTTGAGCGGTTCAATCTGGTCTCAGGAATCTTTTTGGAATCTAATGATACAAAGGTTGATAAAACCTCCTCCAAAGCCTCGGGCGATACGGAAATGCTTGAGGATATTGATGCCGACACCATCGGTATCTTTTCTCATCTGACCTATAAGATCACCGATCGCCTGTCTGCTTTGGCCGGTCTGAGATATGACAAGGTAGAGTTGGAATACCAGGATGCAAGCCAAAATATTGATGGCAGTGAAAGTGAACTTTCACCAAAGGTGGGATTAACATATGACCTGCTGGAAAATGTCATGACCTATGTGACCGTTTCCAAAGGTTTCCGTTGCGGTGGGTTCAATGCCGGTGTTCCTGAGGGATATCCCAAGACATATGATCCTGAAACTTTGTATGCATACGAGGTCGGAGCCAAGGGCATTTTGGCAAACGGCAAATTGTCCTGGGATGTGGGATTGTATTACATGGATATTACAGATATGCATGTGAGTGTTACTGATATTATTGATGATGCTGAAGATGTAGGATATATGACAAATGCTGCCGAAGCGACATCCATGGGGGTGGAGGCCTCGCTGACATACCAGATAACCCGCGGGCTGAACCTGTTTGCCGGTTTTTCGTATAACAAAACGGAGTTTGATGAATACAACGACGGATTCACTGATTACAGCGGGAACAAAACCACCTTTTCACCGAAGTATAATTATACCCTGGGAATGACATACCGTGCGGAGCAAGGGTATTACGCAAGTGCGGATCTGAGCGGATACGGGGATATGTATCTGGATCTTGATAATGAATATAAAAGACCGGCCTACGAACTGGTTAATGCAAAGATCGGTTATGAAACAGAAAAATATGATATCTATCTGTATGCCAAAAATTTGTTTGACCGCAATTATGATACAGAAGGTCATTACGGGGCATATACCTATTATTCCCAGCCCAGGGAAATAGGGGTGAGTATGACGTATCGTCTTTGACTCTTGAGCAGCGAGGTCCGCATAAACAATTTCATCCCGGGCTAAACTGATAAAAAGACGCTTTTTGCCCTTCCCTTTCAAAAAAATATAAAAAGTCGAGTCCCCAATAAAACCGGGGGCTTGATTAATAACCGCCCAAAGCGGCCAGTTAAAAGCGCCCAAAGGTGCGGTCTAATCACTAAACACATCTGTTCGCAAACTTTTTTCAAAACGGCCAAGCTTTCCGGGTCTCCATCTGAAGTGATGCCACCTTGTAACAGTGAGAGAAAGATTGATTCCCGATCCGGGTAGAAGTTTTTATTGAGTCGTGTTAGGCTATTCTAACTTTAACTATAATTAAAGTATAAAACACGTTAAACTAACCGGAAAGTATGTTTATTTCTCAATGACAAAGAAAAAGTGTAGGCCGCATTAACAGGACAAAAACTTTATATGAATTTACTTCAACTGTTTCCACCTAAGCAAAAGGATTCTCTGATAAAAAACCAATTCACGATTCCCCCATCCATGGGCAGAGGGGGTATTAAAAGTATCTTTTTGAACTCAGGAATGCAGTTGGTGATTTCAAATTATAAATTCCATGAGCCGACAATTTTAGAGTATATAAATCCGAATGCATATTTGGGGTTCGGTTTTTGTTTGTCCGGAAAGATTGAGGCGTCCTCCTCTTGTTTAAAGGATTCATTATTTATAAAAGCCGGGCAAAGCGTGTGCTTCTCTTTCCCGGATTCGGCCGGTTTTTCTGAAAGGGTCAAAGAAGAACAAGTGATCAGGATGGCTGTTTTGATGAAGCCTGATCTTTTGCCTTCCTTTGTGATGACGGATTCGGACCGGATTCCGGCTGCTTTGACAGGTGAAAACAAAGCACCCTGCCATTTTTCAGATACGATAACCCAAGGAATGCGGACGGTTATTGACCAGATACTGTGTTGTCCATATCACGGATTAACGCGCAGGCTCTTTATCGAAGCCAAAGCGATGGAACTGGCAGCCTGTAAGATGGCGCAGTTAGACAACGTGAACCTGACCTCCCCCCCCAAAACCGCCTTGACCGGCCCGGATATAGAAGGTGTTCACCATGCGGCCTGGTTATTAACCCGCGACTTGGAAAATACACCCAATATGGCCGAACTTGCCCGTTCCGTGGGCATGTGCCGCACCAAGCTGTACGATTGTTTCCGGGTAGTATACGGCATCACCCCCTTTGATTATTTGCGCAACAAGCGTCTTGAAACGGCAGTGAAACTTTTGAATGAGGGAAAAACAAATGTGACACAGGCCAGTTATGCCGTGGGGTATGCCAGTATCAGCCATTTTTCCAAAACGTTTAAAGAGCACTTTGGTTTTTCTCCGGGCAAACATCTGAAGCATTCCACATCGTTGACAAAATAAACAATTCCGCAAAAAAGACGGACGCAATCGTTAGCTCCTTCCCCAGACAAGCGTTTATATTTTCGTCGCAAACAAAAAAGAGACCGTTAGTTTTTTATTCTTGGCGATTAAAAAAACCTGAAAGGAACTGAATATGAAAACACGAATGAAGCAGATTTTCGGTATGGCGATCGTGGCGATATGTTTACTTGTTGTCAGCACTAATGTTCGTGCGGAACAAGATGATGCGGATTCATCCGGGCCAAAAGAATATCAGTTGGAAACGCTCACAGTCACAGCCCAGAAAAGAGAAGAAAACGTTCAGACTGTTCCGGTGCCTGTTACAACCTTTGGTGAAATTGCCATTGAAGACGCCGGTATTGAAGATGTGGATGATGTTGTTGAATTTATCCCGAACATGGTTTTTAACGATTCATACATGAAGGGGTACCATGAGATCAATTTCAGGGGGATAAGCCTTAGCCAGTTTACCGGGAAAAACCCAGTGGTGATTTTTATTGATGGTATTGCCCAGGATCATCATACAAATTATGGCGTCGACATCTTAGACATTGAAAGAATAGAAGTGGTTAGAGGCTCCCAGGGGACTTTGTACGGTAAGAACGCCATAGGCGGTGTTATAAACATTGTTTCAAAAAAACCGGATAATGACTTTGAATCAAAAATTACAGCCAAAATGGCAGAAAACAATACTTACAGCATTAAAAGCTTTGTAAACGGACCCATAGTAGAGGATAAGCTTTTTTTTGGAATATCGGGGATCTATTCGGAAACAGACGGATATATGGAAAATGATTACCCCGACAGCGATAATTTTGATTATGAAAAATCAATTGGTTTCAATTCGCGCTTGAGGTGGATTCCGTCAGACCGCATGGAAATCAACCTTCACGCCGGAATGGTGCAAAACAGGGATGGCGGCGGGCCGTCAATCAACGCCGAAACACTTGGAGTGAAATATCACGAGTACAAAAATCCCGATGATAAAACAGATTCTGATTCTTTTCAGACAGCGCTGAATATCGGTTACGATGCTCAAAATTTCAGGCTTACTTCCATTACCACGTACAATGACTACGAAGAAGACCTCATACAGGATCAATGCTATATGGGCACAGGCATGCCTGTTGCATTAAGTGAATATGATTTTCGGACATTTTCCCAGGAACTTCGCATCCGGTCTTTAGATAAAAAAGAAGGCATAAAATGGCTTGGCGGGCTTTATTATTCAGTTGAGGACGGCAACTGGGACGACAACGGCATGGTCTACGACACCAGCGGCACGATGGGATATGATGTTTATTATAACTGGCCTGATGATACCAGAGAAAATACATCTGCGGCATTCGGCCAGATAACGTTTCCTCTCCCCGGAAGGCTGGCCTTTACCGCCGGCTTAAGATATGAACGCATAGATAAGGAGATGGATTACAGATACGAAGTCTCCCGCACCGATACCGGCAGTATTTTGTCACAGGTGGCATACCATATCAAAGACGACTGGGATGCGTTTCTTCCCAAGGGCGTCCTGTCCTGGACCATAAACAAAGATGCCATGATCTATGCAAGTGTGTCCAAGGGGTATCTGGCCGGCGGGTTTAATTATTGTGAGAATGTAAAAGAACTGGCAAAATTTGATGAACAAAGCTCCATTGACTATGAGCTTGGCGCTAAAACATCATGGTTCAACAATAGACTGATTTTCAACGTCAATCTTTTTTACATGGATATCAAAGACATGCATGTCTATTCTGCGCCTGACCCCATCACCTACATTACCTCTAATGCCGGAGAAGCACACTCCCAGGGAATCGAAATCGAAGTAAAGGCAAGACCGCTCAAAGGGTTGGACCTGATTGCCGCATTTGGACTGGCCCAGGCAGAATATGATGAATATACAAACACAAATGGTGTCAATTGTTCGGGAAACGAGCTGCCGATTTCTCCGGACTACACCTTGAACCTGGCTGCTCAATACAGACATGATTCAGGATTTTTCTGCCGTGCAGGGATGCAGGGATATGGGCAGAATTATTTTAATGATGCAAACACAGTCGGCCAGAAAGCATACCGGATCTATAACGCAAAAATCGGATATGAAGGGTCGAACTGGGATGTGTATGTTTATGGGAATAATCTTTTTGATGAGGAATATTTCAGTTTTGGCAGGGTTAATTCCATGGGAATCATGGCCAATGTCGGTGAGCCGCAGACCTTCGGCATAATTATCTCCAGACGGTTCTAAGGACCGCAATTTCGTCTACTTTATTTCATCTGCGGTCCTAAGTCCGGTGCGGCAAGCTGTTTATATGTCTTTTATAGCGCTCCAAGGGAGATTGGCCTGCAAGTTAGTTACAGATTTTAATTGATTCCCGATCCGGGCATAAATGCTCCCGATCCGGGTAGAAGTTCCTGTTAAGTCATGTTAGAAAACCCTACCATGTTAGGAGACTCTAACTCTAACCGTAACTAAAGGAGCACCCATGTTAAACCAACCGGAAAAAAAATTTAATTCTTTTCCTTTAATCTGTTTTTTTTCTGTTTCTATCCTTTTTTTAAGCCCTCTTGTTAATAAAGGCAAAGCCGTCACTACCCCACTGACAGGCCGGGATATTATGGTCATGGTGGATGATGCCCCTGACGGGGACGACAGAAAATCCACCATTGAAATGGTGTTAATTAACCGCCGGAACAAAAAACGGGTCCGGATGATGTCATCCTTTGGCAAGGATTACGGCAAGGATACCAAAAAGCTGATGGGTTTCAAAAAGCCTATGGATATCAAGGGTACGTCCTTTTTATCCTGGGAATATGATGATCCCTCCAGAGACGATGACAAATGGCTTTACATGCCGGCGCTGCGAAAGGTCCGGCGCATTTCAGGGGCATCCACCAACGACTACTTCATGGGGTCGGATTTCACCTATGATGATATGGGGGACCGGAATGTGGACGAGGACGACCACACCCTTATCGGGGAAGAGACAGTGGATGGACGTGCCTGCTGGAAGATCAAGTCTATCCCCAGAGAAGATGATTCCCTTTATGACGAAAAAATCATCTGGGTTCGCAAAGACGCCCATAAAACGATTAAGGCCGAATACTACGACGCCCAAGGCCTCATCAAGACCTATACCGTGGAAGATCTGCGTGAGCACCAGGGATTTTGGACCGTGTTCAAGATGAAGATGGAAAATCATCGGGAAAAGCACACCACCCTGATGACCCTGTCCAATCTTGAGTACAATACCGGTGTGGACGACGGATTTTTCAGCGTCAACACCATCTCCCGGGGGCATCTGCGGTGAACAAGGCACTCACCGCCATTTTCAGCCTGGCCGTGGTTTTTGTCTCAGTCCTGCCGGTCCATCTAATGGCAATGGAGACTGAATTTTCCGGTTTTCTGGAGACCCGGCACAACGCTCAGGTTAAATCGCCTAACGATATTCTGGCCTCGGAAACCTTGGCCCGGCTGGAACTGACCGCTTGCCAGGAAAACTTCACTTTCTTTGGCGCGGTCAATCTGTCGGCCAACCATCTTCTGGAAGATGAGTCCGGAGTCAGCCTTCACGAAGGATACCTGGACTATGTCCTTAACAATATAACCATCCGGGCAGGCCGCCAGATCATCATCTGGGGCCAGGCGGACGGCATCCGGATTGTGGATAATGTTTCACCACTGGACTACACAGAGACCATCACCCGGGACTTTGACGAAATGCGCATGGCCGTGGACGCCTTGAATCTCAAATATGCGTCCGGATGGGGAGATCTTCAGCTGTTATGGATCCCGGTTTATAATTCCGGAGAACAGCCGTCAAAGGACAGCCCCTGGTACCTTGGCGGCTTTGGTGACAACACATTGCTGCCCAAGGATGAACCTGATGACCTGTTTAAAGACAGTGAACTGGCATTGCGGTATACCCTGTACCTGTCCGGCATGGATCTGGCCTTTTCCTATTTTTACACCTGGAACGACTTTCCCTGTTACCAGCGGTCCGGCACAGCTCTGGAACCGGTGTACGACCGGGTTCATATCTTGGGCGCCGAGTTTTCAAAACCCTGGGGAGAGTTTGTTTTCAGAACTGAAGCAGCTTATTTTGCGGGCAGTCTGGTCCAGGGATATGCCGGCGATTATTTCACAGCGGAAAAGGACCGGGTCAAGTGGCTTACCGGCCTGGACTGGTATCCCGGAAACGACTGGAACCTGACCTGGCAGTATGCCCAGGACCATATCCTGGATTCCGGTACAGGCCTTACCAAAAACGATTGTACAAAGACCATAACATTCAGCGTTTCAAAGGATCTCTTTAGGGAAAAACTGACGCTGTCGGCTTTCGGATATATGGATATTGATGAAAGGGACTTTTTGGTCCGGCTGACGGCAGAGTACGAATTCATCGACAACCTGGAAGTCTTTTTAGGAACCGACATCTTTGCCGGGGACCGGGAAGGATCCTATGGCCGGTATAAAGACAACACCCAGGTCTGGACGAAAATAAAATACCATTTTTAAAGGATTGATCATGATTAACATAAATAAAATCAATCAGCTGTTTGAAAAATTCGGCAGTTTGATTATCCGCCTTCGTTATCTGGTGGTGGCCGTATTTATTCTGGCCCTGGTCTTCGGGTTTGCCGGTTTAAAAAGGATTCAAACCGATGCGGGCTGGGATAAATGGCTTTTGGACAGCTCAAAGCTGAAAATGGCCGAGGATGAATTTAAAGAAATTTTCGGCAACAATGACTATGTGGGAGTATTGATTGAATCGGACCACATGTTTAATCCGGAGACCCTGACCCTGATCCGGGCCCTGGGCAAAGAGCTGAAAACTCAAGTGCCTTTTGCCGATGACATCTTATCTATCACAGACTGCGAATTTTCCCTGGGCCATGAAGGAGGTATTGAAATTATCACGCCGGTGCCTGACCCTATCCCCCGGGGCAGTAACACCCTTGCAGGTATCCGGCAGCAGATTCTGGATAAACAAATGCTCAACGGCAAATTGATTTCATCCGACGGCCGGTTCTCCTGGATTATTTTGAGGTTGACCCCCTACCCCGAAGGCTGGCGAAGCAAAGACAACAAATCCGCGGATATGGTGGTCGGAGAAGTCGCCGCCACCATCATCCGCCAGGACAAGTATTCGTCTTTGAATCCAAAATCGTCGGGTATGCCTATTATTGCCTATGACAAAACCGCATTCTATAAACACGAGATGTCCCGGACCATGGGGCTGTCCCTGATCGTCTCCCTTGTGGTGCTGTCCCTGGCATTGCGGTCCGTCAAGGGCATCACCATGACGGTTATCGTCACCGCCGGATCTGTAATCTTGACTTTTGGTATTCTAGGCTGGATCGGCAAACCCATTGATGTTGCCATGATCATGATGCCGTTGTATCTCGGCATTGCCGTATCCATCGGATACTCCATTCATATTTTTTCATTTTTCAAGCGCCATTTTCTTAAAACAGGAAAAAGAAAAGAGTCGGTCCGCCTGGCCGTCAAAGAGACGGGCTGGCCCATTTTATTCACAGCCCTGACCACTATAGGGGCGCTTTCTTCCTTTCACTTTGTGGATGTCAAGCCGGTACGCTGGATCGGATCGTCGACCTCTTTGCTGGTATCCATCGTTTTTCTTATGGTGGTCATCATGATCCCCGCCCTGCTCTCTTTTGGAAAAGACCAGGATGCAAAAAAAGTCCGGCTGCACTCCAATGCCATGTTGGAAAGCCTGATGGCAAAGTTGGCCAATCTGGTTCTGGCCCGACCGATTCCCATCATGATCATATTTATTCTGGGCGTCCTGATCACTGCGGCAGGGATGCGCCATTTTGAGGTCAACTTTGATGTCCGCAAAAATGCGGGACTCAAGGTGCCTTACGTAAACCGTTTGGATCAGGTATGCAAATCACCTTTGGGCGCCTTGTACTCTTATAACGTGGTGGTGGAATTCCCCAACGAAGACATGGCTCGGGAACCGGAAAATCTAGAAAAACTGGATCTGCTGGAACAGGAGGCATTAAGCTACCCCTTAACCAAAAAGGTGACATCCATTACCGAAATCATCAAGGATATGAACCAGGTGCTTCACGATGGTGATTCCCGTTTTTTCGGTATTCCTGAAAGCCGGGAGATGGTGGCCCAGATCATGCTGCTTTATGAAAATGCCGGCGGCCGGGAAGCGGAAAAATGGATTGATTACGAATACCGGCGCCTGCGCATGACGATTGACCTGAAGGACTACAACACGGTTGAAGTATACCGGGAACTGAACCAAATCACCCAAAAAGCCCACGCGCTTTTCCCCGGGGCAAACGTGACCCTGGCAGGCTCTGTGGCCCAGTTTACGGTGATGCAGGATATTGTGTCCAAGGGCCAGCTCACCTCGTTTCTCATCGCCATCTGCGTGATTACGGCGCTGATGGTCCTGGTTTTCGGCAGCTTTAAAATCGGCTTAATCGCCATGATTCCCAATATCACCCCAGCCATAGCCGTGGGCGGGCTCATGGGATGGATGCGGGTGCCCCTGGACCTGATGACCATTACGATTATGCCCATGCTGTTAGGGCTTGCCGTGGACGACACCATCCATTTTATCAACCATGCCAAACTGGCCTTTGAACAAAAGCGCGGCTATGCCGACGCCATCCGCCACACGTTCAGCGCCATCGGGATTCCGCTTTTGTTTACCTCCCTGATCCTGACGGCCAATTTCAGTGTTTATTTAAGTTCTCCGGCCAAGGTTTTGTTTTATCTTGGTATTTTCACAGGCACAGGCATCATGACGGCCTTGCTGAGCGATTATTTTGTTACCCCGGTCCTGCTCAGAACCTTGAAGGCCTTTGGTCCGGAAACAATTGCCGACAAAAAAACACAGCCCCAATACCATTTGAATAAGGAGGTAACCCAATGAAGAAAAATGTATTTACCCTGCTTGCTGCGTTCATCGCCCTGGTGCTTGTTACTGCCCCGGCCTTTGGCCACACCCTTTTCATGAATCTGACAGACAACGAGGATGGTACCGTGTCCGTGGAAGGCATGTTTTCCACCGGTGCAATGGCCGCAAACCTGCCCCTGTATCTGCTGGATAAAAATGAAAAAAAGATCTTAAAAATCAAACTGGATGAAAACGGAGAAGCCGAATTTAACATCCCGGATCAGCCGTATACCGTATTTCTGGACGGCGGCCCGGGACATACCGTACGCGAAGACGGACCTATAAATTCCGAAAAGAAACAATAACAACCTCAAAAGGAGAAATCACATGTTACGAAATTTGAAGCTCACCGGTTTAACACTTGCCCTGACAGCGCTGTGCACAGGTACCGTTTATGCGCATTCCCTGTGGGTCAACATCAACGAATCCTTTGCCCATCCCCCGGGACATGTCATCACCAGCCTTGGATGGGGACATGCCATGCCCCTGGATGACTTTCTGATGTCCGAAGCCGGTGCCATTGAAATTGAAAAATACAGCCTGGTGGGTCCGGACAATTCCATCACCCCCATTCCTGTGCCTGTTATCAAACAGGAAAAAACAACCGAGTCTAAAACCGGAATGAGCATTGTGCCCGGAGATCTGGGCTTAAGAAAAATCTCTCTGACTGATAAGACCATCCCCGGGACCTACCAGGTCACTGCCGAATCTAAGGCCACCTATTTTACCGGGTATGTGGATGCCAACGGCAAACACAAGATGACCACCAAACCCATGGATGAAATAAAGGGAGCAAAATCCTTTGATTTCAGCACCCGGTACAAGGCCGTAGGCAAATCCTATTTCGGTGTTAAAAAATGGACCCAGCCCAAACCCCTGGGATATGAACTTGAAATCATGTCCGAAACAGACATGAGCAATGTTAAGGCAGGTGATCTGGTTAAATTCACTGTTACACTCAACGGCAAACCGTTGACCTGCGATATGAAGGGCATGAACTACCTGCACATGACCTCCAACACCTTCGGAGGTCCGGATCAATACATGCTCACGGCATATGTCATGGACGGCAAGGCCCAGATCAAAGTCCCCACCCCCGGTGCCTGGAGGGCCTCGGTCACGGTAAAAAAAGAGGTAACAAAAGATAACGACCTAAAAGATCTGGTTAAAAAATGCCAGTCCATTTATTACGGTGCTTCCGTATCATTTACGGCAAAACCTAAATAGTGCCCGACCCCAGACGTTCTTTTGTTTTTTCCCTTGCCCGGCCTGACAATATTTGTGGGGCCGGGCAGGCTTTTAATTGGTTGTAAGGAATAGTATTTAATGGAACATTCTCTTTCAGGCATCCCCGAAACCTTGTTGGTTGCACTGTGGGCCAGGGCTGCTGAGACACGCATGCCCACGCCCCTGATCCGGGATGAAAAGGCCGTAGAAATGGTCGGACGGATTGATTATGATTTCACCCGGTTTGACAAAGGGGGGAAACTGACCCAGACCGGTGTGGCGGTTCGGACCCGGATTCTGGATACGGCCCTGTTAAAGTATTTGAGCAGCCACCCGGACGCGGTGGTGATTAATTTAGGCGCAGGACTGACCATTGTAAAGGCCGCTGGGGAATTTACGGCGTAATTGCAAGGCTTCCATTTATTCGCCCGAACCTGGCCTGCAGGATTGTTTATCTTTCTTTTTAGAAAGAGCAGTCCAGATCATAGCTGTTTTGTCCCGGCCGGATCATGATCTGCCTGACATCCTTAACACTCACGTTCGGAGGATTCACCTGCCATCCCAACTCCAAGGAGCGCTGAGAAACTTTTTTACATAGATAATTTGATTTTTTCAGGAACTGATAATAAGGTTTATACAGTAGATTCACATGTTATTTTGCAGCCGTTAAATAAACGGCCATGGGCCGACCTGACATATCAACTGCCAGGCTCAGCCCACAACGAAAGTTGAAAGATCTGTATCGCTTACACAGACTTTCCTAAAAAAAATGAGAGATGCAATATGGATGATGCAAGGGATGACCGGCATATTTTGATCCTTAACCCGCCGGGGGCGTAGCCATGAAAAAACTGCCTGTGGGCATCAGCACCCTGAAAGAAATTATTGAGGAAGGCCATGCCTATGTGGACAAATCCAAATTTGTTCATAATCTGTCTGAAAGAGGCAAGTACTATTTTCTTTCCAGACCCAGGCGTTTCGGTAAATCCCTGTTTATCGACACTCTCAAGGCGGCGTTTGAGGCCGATAAAGACCTTTTCCGGGGACTGTGGTTATATGACAACTGGGACTGGGAAAAGCGCTATCCGGTGATTCACGTTTCGTTTGGCAGCGGCGTTATAAAGAGCCGGGAGGAACTTGATGGTAAAATATTTACAATTCTTGATACAAATCAGAAAAGATTGGGGGTCGATTGTGAATATAAAAAGAGTGTTTCAGACTTTTTCAGTGATCTTATACGCAAATCAAGTGAAAAATACGGACTTCGCACCGTTGTTCTGATTGACGAATATGACAAGCCCATCCTGGACAATATTGTCGAACCGGAAATCGCGGAAAAGATACGTGAAGGACTGAAAAACTTCTATTCCGTTATTAAGGACAGTGACGCCAATCTCCGGTTCGTCTTTCTCACCGGCGTATCCAAGTTTTCCAAGGTAAGCCTGTTTTCAGGGCTGAACAACCTGACCGATATCACGCTGGATGCTGAATATTCCGCGATCTGCGGCTATACGGAACCGGAGATGGTTTCAGTATTTTCAGAGCGTCTGGAAAACAAATCCCTGGAAGATATCCGCAAATGGTACAACGGCTATGCCTGGCTTGGAGAAAAAGTATACAACCCTTTCAGCATTCTCCACTACCTTCGTGCCGGGAAATTCCGCAACTACTGGTTTGAGACGGGCACGCCCACATTTTTGATAAATCTTTTACAGAAAAATCAATATTATATCCCGGATATTGAGAACATCGAGGCGTCCGAAACCCTGATCGGCGCATTTGATATTGACTTTATCAGGCCTGAAAACCTCCTTTTCCAGGCAGGTTATCTTACAATCGCCCATGACCGCAGGGTGGCGGGAAAAATTTTCTATAAGCTTCAATACCCAAACATGGAGGTGAAAGCAAGTTTATCGGATTATATCCTGAACAGATACTCCCATGACACCGTGCTGAAAGAAAGAACCCAGCTTCGGATATACCAGGCATTTCAGGACGCGGACCCGGATTCTCTTCACAAGATTTTCCAGTCTCTTTTTTCCGCCATCCCCCATGACTGGTACCGGAAAAATAAATTATCCGCATACGAAGGCTACTACGCATCCGTTTTTTACTGCTATTTCACGGCCCTTGGCCTGGACGTGACGGCCGAGGATACCACCAGCCACGGCCGCATAGACATGACGGTAAAAATAGATAACAGGGCCTATATATTTGAATTCAAGGTGGTGGATATAGACAAAACACCGGGAACGGCCCTGGGACAGATAAAACAAAAGGGATATGCCGAAAAATACAGGGCCGGCATGGCCGAAATCTACCTGATCGGTGTGGAATTTGACCGCGATGAACGCAATATCGTAACCTTTGAATGGGAGCAGTTGCAGGCGAGCCAATAAACCGTCAACCGATGAATGATCAGTCTGTCTATTATAATTTTTTCGAACATTTTTTCCTGGCTTCGATTAAATACCAATAATTCGGATCAAGGACTACGGAGGCCGAAGAAAGCCAGCAATCCAGGTCGTAGCTGTTTTGTCCCGGCCGGATCACGATCTGCCTGATGCCCTTAACGTTCCCGGATTCATCTGTTATCCCGACCTCAAGGAGAGCAGAGAAGCTTTTTTCCATCGTCCCTCTCCCCCCCCCCCCCCCCCGATTCCATTTCATAACCCAGTTTTTGTATCTCTGCCGGTTTGGCTATTTCTGGAGTAATTCGGAGCCACCTTCCTTAATGATTCGCAATTAAGGAAGGTGTTTTCCGTTTCAAGAGTTGAAAATGTCCCCCGGTTTACCATCAGCACCCTTTTCACGTCTTAGGAATCACTCGTTTATTGCCTCTTTCAACGGCGGCAGATTTTCTCCCCGACTTTTTGCGTCTTTGTTCTTCTTCGCTATAATTTTGGCTTCATCGGTTTCTGCCGGTTGATAAAGGGTGGGCCACCACAATTCTAGAGAAGGGTCCGTCGCCAGAAAATCGAAATTCTCATTGCCATACCTGAGGTGGAAGTGCCTTAAAGAATCCTTGCCCTGCCCGTGAAACGGGATAAAAAGAAGATATTTATATCCGGCCTTGATCATTTCCTCTGAATCGGTTTTAAAAATCTGCCAAGTGACGTCAAATTTAAACACATTTTTACTTCCGTTATCGATATGGGCGTGTGTAGTTACGCTGCCGACATGGACATAATCCCCGGTAAATTGATCGTCGATTATGACCGTGTTTTCATCCACAATGTTTAGGAATGTAAATTCAGGGGCATATCTGCCCAAAATATGATCTTTTACTATTTTTTTAGTATACCCCTTGGGCGCGTGTTCAGCCACTTTTTCAAAATACCTTTCTCCGTCTTCACTGTCATAAAATTTGGCCATGGATGCATTGTTTCCTTTCCAAGGCGTGAGGTCGGTAATCTTTTCCTTTTCCTTATCTGCGGCAAATGCAAAGCTTGAAAAGATACATGCAATCAGAAATATGGAACTAACCAGCCTTTTACTCATTTTACGTCTCCTTAAAGATAAATTAAATTTATACCAAACACTGCATTGATCCCCGATATAGGATAAAGCGTTTCGCTGTCCACAGCGGCTTCATCAAACCGGTTTTCCTGGCAATACAATTGTGTCTTAAAATCGGCGAGTAAGCTTTACGCCTATTTCACGGGGGTCACTGTAGTATTTAAAATCCGCGTCTTCTTTTGAGTAATCTTCATCAAAGATGTTTTTACCATAGAGATAAATATCCCAATTTTCAGCTTCATAGCCAACTTTGGCATTAATCAGTTGATACGCATCTCTTTTATATGTATTTGTCCTTTCTAAATACGTTTTCCCAACACCAACCAAATCAACTCCGGCATAAAAGCCGTTCCCTGGTCGATATTGGCCACCTATGGCAAATGTATATTCGGGGACATTAGGGGCCTTGTTATCTCTATAGTCGCCTGCGGCGTCCTGATATTCATCGAATTCTACATTCGTATAACCTGCGCTTGCCGTCATGGTGAATTGAGGTGTAATTTTAGCCTGTACTTCCAGTTCAGCTCCATAGGAAACAGCCGTACCAGCATTGGTTATATAGTTCCTCCCATCGCCGAGAGACTCAGTCACTTGCATGTCATCTATATCCATGTAAAAGAGTGCACCGTTTACGATCAATCTGTTTTCAAGAAGTTGACTTTTAACTCCTATTTCATAGGACCACAGCTCTTCACTGTCATAGCTGTCATATTTTGAATCGTTACTCATAGCATTGAAACCACCCGACCGGAAACCTTTAGCAACCGTAGCGTACCCCATTACCTGTTCCGTTATGGCATAATCCACACTGAATTTAGGTGCTATGTCGTCCCAGGTATCGTCAAAGGAGTTGCCGGTACTGTAATCTTGCATGTCTTTGTCCTGTGTTTCATAACGAAGACCGCCGGTAACGCCCATTTTGGGTGTTAATGCGTAACGAAGTTGACCAAAAAAGGCGTAGGCTTCGCCCCCAGTATCCCTATCCATTGTTAAAGGACCATAGAATGTTACTCCTTTACTATCGTCCTTATCATAATAGATACCGGCGACCCAATTCATCTTCTCCGTATTTGATGACAATCTCACTTCCTGAGAAATTTTGTCTTCTTCGTCATCACTCCCAGCGTGCGATACTGCACCTGGATTAAAGTCATAATCCATAGCAGAATCACCATCAACAAATCGGTGAGTGGTGAGTGGTGATTGAGGTTAAATTTAATGTATCATTAAAATCGTAACTAACTTTTAAAGCTTGAGCGCTGGTTTTTGATTCCTCTTTGGTGTCAAAATCAGAATATACTTTCCGGTCACCGGAAGCAGCCACGCCCAAAGCGGCGGCGCCATCTTCACTCAACCCCATGGTATTGCCATCATTGTCATATTCGAGCTGAGAAAAAATAAAGCTAATATCAAGGTCGTCTATCGGCGTCCATCTAAGTTGTCCTTTTCCGTACCAATGTGATAGATCGTCGGCCTCATCACCTGTGTACCCATTTTTAATGAAACCGTCTTTGTCGTAATATTGGGCAGACAATCCAAAGAAGAGCTTGTCCTGAATAATAGGCCCGCTTACGTTTAAAGAAACTTCTTTTTTATAATCCTCTCCACCATCAACCGAAACCTTTCCACGAAAAGTATTATCTGGTTGCCGGGTAATAATATTGATAGCACCGGCTTCAGCATTTTTCCCGTACAACGTCCCTTGAGGACCGCGCAACACTTCGACTCGTTCAATATCTTGCAGGATGTCGTCATATCCAGAACCTGATAAAACAGGGATTCCGTCAATGAACATGGCAGTTGAAACACCTGATCCTACGTCAGCCAAAATCCCCCTCATAGCAGGTCTTGTAAAACCTGAAGTGCCTGAATCAGTGAGTATTAGATTTGGGACGTAATCGGTCAACTCGCGAACAGAACTAATATTCTTGTCATCAAGTATAAGTTCATCAAAAACTGTAATGCTAGTTGGAACTTCCTGGATATTTTCTTCCTGCTTATTTGCAGTTACAGTGATGGAATCCAATGATATTTCGGGTTGTTTACCATCTGCCATGGATTGATTTACGGCAACCAAGATCGAAATAAATACAATAGCCGTTTGAAAAATTTTCATTTTGTTTCTCCTTTTAGACTTAAGCGTAATAGCCTCACCCACATAAACAATACAAAAAAACAAAATCAAGCTTTGCAAACTTATAATAAAGTACAATCTTTTTTCATATTGCCTAAAAGCATTATTATGTCGCTTCGCTGCAAAAAAAATCTTAAAATTTTGATTCGAGATAGAAGAGTGGCAATTCAACCTGTTATTTATCGCTTCTTGTACGTTTTCTACTTGCAATAGTCATCAGTCCTGACTAATTCTATACCGATACAAGAAAATTTGTCGTGGCTAAACAAAACTTGCTATGCTAAGTTATTTATTTGCAGGGTAATAACTTTTGGAAATAAAAAGGTTTCTTTACATGAAAAAACCAGATCCTGTCATTATTTCAGCCCAGGACTATTATGGCACATGCCCTATTCTAAATATTTTTTTTGAAAAAAAAGACGGGGATGAATACTTCTATAATTGGTCCGACCACTTGAGAGGTCTAAGCAAGGGGTTTGTATATCAAGTCAAGTGCCAGCCTGGTTTAATCTTGGCAATAACAAGGCAGTCTCCTTCCACCGCTATCAGCATTTCTCGTGGAGAAGAAATAGATTGTGTTTCTCTTGGTTTTGGCCTTCGTGATGGTTCTCATATCCAGCACCATATCCAAGAGCAAGAAACTTCTTTTTGCTTAAATCAGGGGGGGGTGTCCTATGGACATAACTTAAAAAGCAAGTTGATCCATCTTCCCGAAAGACCCTTTTGTTTCATTGGGGTTTTAATGGAGCCGTGGTTTATAAAACGTTTTTCGCAAGGAATAGCAGGAGACTTTGCTCAAAAGATAGAAGAAATGTTGGCTCCCCAAAATGAAGGTGAATTTTTTTACTACCCAGTGTTCATGACGCCTTCCATTCATGTTTGTATTCATGAAATCCTCGGATGTACTTATATTGATGCCCGCAGACCCCTCTTTTTAGGGAGTAAAGCCCTGGAACTGATGACCTTAGGTTTTGATCAACTCAATTCTGATAAGGGGCAGGACATCTCCTGCTTTAACTTGGAAACCGGCTCCCGGAATTTCGTTCACAAAGCCAGAGACATAATGATCTCCGACATTAAAAATCCCCCTTCCCTTACCGAACTTTCCAGAATGGTGGGGGTGAATAGAAACAGGTTAAATCAGTGTTTTCGTAAGGTTTATGGCGTTACTATTTTTGATTTTCTTCGCACGTTCAGGCTGGAAGAATCCAAGCGTCTGTTACAGGCTGGAAACCGAAGTGTTACGGACGTTGCTTTTGAAGTGGGGTACGCCCAGCACGGGACATTCTCCAGAGAATTTAAAAAGTATTTTGGTGATACACCAAGCGCTTATTTGGGTTGAACTTTTAATATGCACGGCATCCGTCCCGAACATGGCGTACAGCTTGATGTTGGCGTGCGACCTGGACAGGCCGTTACAGAATGCTGATTTTCCCAATTTCTTCGTTGGAAAATAAATTGACATCCGTTTTGTTCCATATATACTTGTGACGAACAGCTTATCCCATGATTTGAAATGGTCATTGAGGTGCCCCTTGCATAAACGCAAAAAACTTCCCATTGGAATTCAGACCTTTGCCAATCTCATTGATGAAGGCTATCTGTATGTAGATAAAACACCTTTAATGAAATTCTGTATGATCTCAGCCGGGATTTTGGCATTAGGTACCACAAAGCAAGCCGCAAAGGGCGCTTTTCCGAACTGATCCGGACGCTTTATGAAAACAGCGGGCGCCGGGTGGTGGTGCTGGTGGATGAATATGACAAGCCGATTCTGGACAGCATTGAAGACACAGCGCTTGCCATTGCCATTCGTGAGGAACTCAAAAATTTCTATTCCGTGATTAAGGACGCAGACCCCTATATTGAGTTCGTATTCATCACCGGGGTATCCAAATTCAGCAAGGTCTCCCTGTTCAGCGGATTGAACAATCTTAAGGATATTTCCCTGGACAAGCGTTTTTCTGATATTTGCGGTTATACCCAGGAAGAACTGGAGACCGTACTTGCCTGCCGGATTGACAATGACGCGGATCCGGCCACGATCAAGACCTGGGCAGCTTTGATGTGGACCGGCTGGAAATTGAAACCCTTTTGTTTCAAACCGGTTATTTGACCATAAAGGCAACACAGCGCATGGGCGGCATGCGCCAGTTTCAGCTCAGCTACCCCAATCAGGAGGTCCGGCAGAGCCTGACCGATGATATTCTCTCCTTTCTCACCGATACCACAGTTGATCAGGAAAATAACAAGTTCGCACTGTATGAAGCTTTAGCCGGCAATGATTTTCATGCGTTAAAGCAGACCCTGCAGGCATTTTTTTCCTCCATTCCCCACGACTGGTACCGAAAAAACCAGACGGCCAACTATGAGGGCTATTACGCATCCATCTTGAACTTGAAAAAAAATTATCTATTCCGTAACAGCCTGTCGAGCACCGTGAGTAAGATCAGAAGCTATAGCGGACCCCGATACCGAAAGTGCGCGGATCGCCGTAGATCCCAAGCGATCTGGAAGTACCTTCCATGAAAAAGGTCATATATTCTTCATCGGTCAGGTTATTGCAAAAGGCGTAGATGTCAAAGCCCTTGAAGCGATAACCGACCTTGACGTCAGCGGTGATGTAGTCATCCATCTCGCGGAACTCCTTGTCGACATTATCATAGTAGGGAACCTCGCCCTGGCTCCTGACATCCCCACGAGCATAAAATCCGTTTGGGTTGTAGTAAGCGGCACCGATCCGCCCCAAATACGACGGCGTATGCTGGATCGATTCACCGTCCCAATTAACAGTGCCGGTATCGTAGTCATCGTATTCCGCCTCGATAATGCCGAGTGCTGCGGTCAATTCGATGGAATCGGTCAGGAAATAGGTCAACTCCAGTTCCAAGCCCAGGGAATGAGAGCTGCCGGCGTTACCGGTCACCCACGTATCATATTCGTATTTGTTGTACTGGGTGTCTTCAATATCCATGTAAAAGACGGAGGCGGCAAGACGTGCGCGGTTAAACTTCCCTTTGATGCCGATTTCGTAGTTGATTGATTTCTGTGGATCAAAGGTATTGTATTCCTCCGAACCGGAGGTGGCCAGTGTTGTAAAACCACCCGGCATATAGCCTTGGGCCACTGACGCGTAAGTGTTCCAGTTGTCGTTCAACCGGTATGAGAGCGCAGCCTTAGACAAAAGGGCGGTCCAGGTTTCATCCGCATGGAGGGTGTACCAAGGATCTCCGCGGACCGCATCCAGTTCATAGTGTTTGTACGCATCCAAATCCATCTCCTTGTCGATCTGCTGATAACGCAGCCCGAGAGTCAACTCAAAGCTGTGGCCAAGGGGAATCATCATCTGTCCGAACAGAGCCATGGTCTCACTTTCAGTTTCGGCTTCCCAATCCCATTCGTAAACAGATCCGGAAACCATAAACTGCCTCCCGGTAGGCCCTGTCTCCATATCCTCGGTGTCGAAATATGCGCCGGCAACCCAACGAAAGCCCTCAGTATTATTGCTCGATAACCTCAGCTCCTCGGTCCAGGTTTCAGTGTCTTGGTTCGCAAACGAAATAAGCCCGTCTAAAGCGTTATCTGCCATGCAATCGACATCTCTGGCACTTTCAGCGTCAAGGTCTCTGTGGGTCGTCACCGAACTGAGAGTCACCGACTCGAACTCGTACTTCAGATGAAGACTCTGCGCCAGAGCTTCGGTCTCATAAAAAACGTCTTCATCGAAGGAGCTATGCTCGGCATCGTCCCGGTCGAACTCGTTGAGGCCGGTTCCAGCGGGCATAGCGTAACCCGTGTACCCGGAATTGTCGGAGGAATCCTTTGATAGAGTAAATTTTGCGGAGAACCTGTCGGTGGGCTTGTACAGCAGGAACGCACCGAGGTTCTGATTCTCACTCTTATTGGCTTCGTCGTCACCGGTGTAGTCGTTTGTGATCCAGCCGTCATCCTGCTGATAGCGGGCGTTCAACCCGAGATAGAGCTTATCCTGAATAAGAGCGCCGTTGACATTGAAAGAGCCCTGTATGTCATTGTAGCTGCCGTATTCAGCGCCGATATTTCCATGCCATTGGTTTTCCGGTTCCTTGGTCACGACCTTGATAACCGCACCGATGGCGTCCTTGCCGTAAAGCGTGCCCTGGGGGCCGCGCAGGACTTCAATTCGCTCGACATTGTTCATCGAAGCGTCAAAACCACCCGAATTGCTGTAGGCTACCCCGTCGATATAGATGACCACCGGATTGTTGCTGGTAAACATCGATTTATTCAAGCCCCTGAAGTTCACGTTATCGTCAATGCCGGAGCTAAAAGTCATATTAGGAATCTCATTGATAAGATCAGGGATATCCCTGATCCCCTTCTCTTTTAGAACCTCATCTTCGATGACCATGATACTCTGCGGAACATCCTGAATATCCTCTTCAATTTTATTGGCAGTTACGGTGATAGTTTCCATTTCCAGGCTGGTTTGCTGGGTTTCAGACTGATTATTAAGGGTTTGTCCGGCAATGCCCGGAGAATGTGCTGAAAACAGCAGAATTGCGGTTCCCAGAACGATCATTGGTTTAAAAAACAAGTTCATTTCACCTTCCTTTTCCGTATGTATTATAGTTGTTTCATCTGCCGGACATCCCCGCGAATGAGCCGCCAAGATCTCCTTCGTACGCAGGTTGGCATATAATACATTTGCAGGAGAGGCGCTGGTAACTGAGTCTTTTTGATTAGGCCGATTGTATTTTTTTAGTGCTACAAATTATAATTATCCAAACCTTATTTGATAAAATTTTTACTGGGCAGGTGACCGAAATAATTTTTAAATGCCTTGCTAAAATGGCTGGGACAGGAATAGCCCACGGCATAGGCCGCTTGGGTGACATTCATCCGGCCGTCAATCATGAAATCCATAGCTGTTTCAAGGCGGCGGTTACGCAGGTATTCAAAGGGTGTAACGCCGAAAACCATCCGGAAACTGCTGTACATTTTACTGCGGCACATCCCGACCGTCCGGGCCAATTGATTCAGATCAGGGGGTGTTTCCAGATCACCGGTCAGGAGACGTGCCACTTCCCGTATACGCTCCAGGTCCCGGGCAGGTAAATGCCCGGTGTCCGATTGCCGGTTGTCAACGGCTTCTATTTGTCCGATTTTATGCGCAATCAGTTCCAGAACTTTACTTTCAATAAAAAAATTTTTGGCCCATCCCTGGTACGGACAGTTAAATATGTCAAAAATTGCGGTACGCATGGCCGGTGTGATCTGGCCGTTATGATTGAATCTCCCCTGTGACGGATTTTCAAGTTGCGGCGGCAAGCGAACTGTTTCCCCTTCGGCAAAAGTGTAAAACCGCTCCAGATCCATTACGATATTTACACGGACCATCCGTTCCATACCTACGGTTTCTGAAAGTTCAGCCAAGTCCGTGCAACAAGTAAAACCGGCTTGAACCTGTCTTAATTCATCCCTGAATTTGTGATGTGTCGAAGATGCCCGGCCCTGGCCGCCGCCTGACAAACGGAATCCGAATCCAATGGGTTTAAAGGGGGGTGCGGTCTCTATGACAAAAGGAAACCGGGGGACAAAATTATATATGATCAATTGTATCCCGGACTTAAGGGGAATGCTTTTTATGTCTCCCTTTCCCATGGCAGGTGGAATACAGATCCGAGTGGGTTTGGTGGGATTTGTCAGGTCCTGGAGGGCAATACATATTTTTTCCATTTCAACTGGTCCTTGGAGGCAAGGCCGAACAAACCGGTTATACGTTCCACCCAACCATTCAAACCCATACGCCGCCAGAGTCAACTATTTAAAATATTGTTTTTATTGTCTAACTTTTATCTTTGATAGTCAACTATTTTTTATAACATGAAAATTGGCTGAATATAGACCATTGAGAAAAAAATTTAATTGTTTTTTCCATGATGGGATCGAACTAAACAAATATAATTTGTTAATAGGTAATCTTTTTTACTTTTTACATAGATAGTTTGATTTTTCCAGAAACTGATAATAATGTTTACACTGTAGATTCACGTGTTATTTTGCAGCCGTTAAATAAACGGTCATGGGTCGACCTGACATATCACAACTGCCAGGCTCAGCCCACAACGAAAGTTGAAAGATCTGTATCGCTTACACAGACTTTCCAAAAAAAAGAGAGGTACAATATGGATGGTGCAAGGAATGACGGGCATGTTTTGATCCTTAACCCGCCGGAGGCGTAGCCATGAAAAAACTGCCCGTGGGCATCAGCACCCTGAAAGAAATTATTGAGGAAGGCCATGCTTATGTGGACAAATCCAAATTTGTCCATGACCTGTCTGAAAGAGGCAAGTACTATTTTCTCTCCAGACCCAGGCGTTTTGGTAAATCCCTGTTCATCGACACCCTCAAAGCGGCGTTCGAGGCCGATAAAGACCTTTTCCGGGGACTGTGGTTATATGACAACTGGGACTGGGAAAAGCGCTATCCGGTTATCCATATCTCCTTTGCTGAAGGCGTTCTCAAAAGCAGGGAGGAACTGGACAAGAAGATATTTGAACTGATTGAAGGCAATCAAAAAAGATTGGGGGTCCAATGCCGGTACAAAGACAGCGTTTCCGGCTGTTTCAGTGACCTTATTCAAAGATCAAGTGAAAAATACGGTCTTCGTGCTGTAATCCTGATTGATGAATATGACAAGCCTATCTTGGATAATATTGTAAACCCCAAAATCGCGGAAGAGATGCGTGAAGGACTGAAAAACCTTTATTCCGTGATCAAAGGACAGGATGCCAATCTGCGCTTTGTCTTTCTCACCGGCGTATCCAAGTTTTCCAAGGTAAGCCTGTTTTCAGGGCTGAACAACCTGACCGATATCACGCTGGATGCTGAATATTCCGCGATCTGCGGCTATACGGAATCGGAGATGGTGTCAGTATTTTCAGAGCGTCTGAAAAACAAATCCCTGGAAGATATCCGCAAATGGTACAACGGCTATGCCTGGCTCGGAGAAAAAGTATACAACCCTTTCAGCATCCTCCACTACCTTCGTACCGGGGAATTCCGCAACTACTGGTTTGAAACGGGCACCCCGGAATTCCTGATAAAACTGGTACTTGAAAAACGATATTTTATTCCGGCACTGCAACATATGTTTGCCACGGAAAGACTTTTGGGCAGCTTTGATATCGATTCCATTGAGATTGAAACCATAATGTTTCAGACCGGGTACCTGACAATCCAGGAGAAACGTCAATACGGCAATATGGCGGCATATCTGCTGAATTTTCCCAACCTGGAGGTAAAAATGAGTTTTACCGACAGCATATCGGCCCGCTTGCTGTCCGGACGCCCTGAATATGAAAGGTACAAGATTGATTTGTATCAATCCCTTGCGAATGCCAAGATAAAAGATATCGAAAAAATTTTTTCCGCGTTGTTTTCCGCTATCCCCCATGACTGGTACCGGAAAAACAAATTATCCGCATACGAAGGTTATTATGCATCTATTTTTTACTGCTATTTCACGGCCCTTGGCCTGGACGTGACGGCCGAGGACACCACCAGCCACGGCCGCATAGACATGACGGTAAAAATAGATAACAGGGCCTATATATTTGAATTCAAGGTGGTGGATATAGACAAGACACCGGGAACGGCCCTGGAACAGATAAAACAAAAGGGATATGCCGAAAAATACAGGACCGGCATGGCCGAAATCTACCTGATCGGTGTGGAATTCGACCGTAATGAGCGCAATATCGTAACCTTTGAATGGGAGCTGTTGCAGGCATGCCAATAAACCTTTAACAGAAGGTTTATGGTGTAACGGCCTGTAATCCAAGAATGGTTTCCATGGGGTTAAAATCGCGATCATCATGAAGTAACGGCAAATCGTTTTCTATACAATAAGTTCCGATTATAACATCTATGGTTTTTCTCACGGTAATTCCCTGTCTGCGCATTGTTCTGTAATTTGCAGCTGAGGCAACTGCCAGGGAACAGCTGTTGAGCGAAACGCAATCCAAAACAGCCAATAAATCTCTTGCCGCATCAAATTCTTTGTTTGTTTTAAATCCTTGCAAAATTTCAACGAGGATCAGATCACCCAACAATACGGGCGCTTCGTGCAGCAGGGTATCCAGTGTATTGGTCTGCCAATTTATCTGCCCGTTAAAATAGGCAATCCACACCGAAGAATCAACCAGGATCACTTATCAAGCCTCATGGCGTTCAAATCGCCTTCCCAATGCAATTTTCCTCTCAATGATGCAATTTTCTGCTGTTTTTTTAATTTGACGAACAGTTTAAGCCCCTCTTCAACAACCGCTTTTTTGGTTTTCACATCAGAGAGTTGCAGCGCTTCTTGCATCAAATCATCCCGAATGACTATATTAGTTCTCATTGTTCCTCCATGTGTATGTTTTTTTAAAATGATACACCAGCGAACAACCAATTACAATATATATCCATTCACAACCCGATTCTGTATCTTCGCACGTTCAGGCTGGAAGAATCCAAGCGTCTGTTACAGGCTGGGAACCAAAGTGTTACGGACGTTGCTTTTGAAGTGAGGTACGCCCAACACAGGACATTCTCCAGAGAATTTAAAAAATTCTTTGGTGATACACCAAGCCATTATCTGGGTTGAACTTATAATTCTTTCGAACATTTTTGTCTGGCTTCGATTAGATACCAATAATACGGATCAAGGACTACGGCGGCCGAAGAAAGCCGGCAATCCAGGTCGTAGCTGTTCTGTCCCGGCCGGATCATGATCTGCCTGACATCCTTAACGCTCCCGGATTCATCTGCGATTCCAACCTCAAGGGGAGCAGAGAAGGCTTTTTCCATCGTCCCTCTTTCACCCCCGGATTCCATTTTGGCGGCAGAAATGGTCAGGGCAAGTTTCCCGTCCTCTATCTGTGCATTATCCAGGGACAGCCGATATTGAATACGGCCTTCAAACCAGTCCCGGACAAAGGGGTGAAGACCGGCAGGGACAAAATGTTTCAGGTCATTATAATAATCGGCAGAGGTAAGAAGATCTTCTTTTTGAGCTGCCTGTGCCAGCCATTGGGCCAGCCAACCGTCAAATTGCTCAGCACCTATGCGCTGGGCCAGGGCATACAGGGCAAGACCCCCTTTATCACGGGAAAGATAGGCAGCCTCATCCACATAAAGCAAGGGTTTTTCTTCAATGCCTTCATCGGCCCTTTCCTTTTCATAGTCTTCATATGCTTTATCCAGCCATTGTCCTATATGGTCTCGGCCCATTATTCCCTCCAGAAACCGGAATGCATAGTATTGGGCCAAAGACTGGATAAGAAGTTCAGCGCCCTGTACATCAGCGGCCCTCAAGGAAGCCAAAATCCACTGCCTGGCAAGCTCACGTGCTATTGTCAGATAAATATATTGCCCTTCTTCATCATTTTTGATGTCAGCCGTCCAGCCGCGAGCTTCGGAGATGGCTGTAACATTGGCAAAGGTGATGAATTCCGAATCATAAAACGGTTTTTCAACTATCCTCACCACGCTGTAAGGATATGGTCCCAGCCTTTCGGCAAGCCAGGGCACCGCCTTTTGAACAGCATCTTCAAAAACTGAAAGATTGTAGGTATGGCAAGGCTCATAAGACAATCTGCATGGCGTTCCCTGACAGTCAAACTCCTGAGTGGCAAGCCGTGCAGAAATGATTTTAAAATCCATTGCTCCCGGACGCTCAGACCTGTACTCGGCATAATTTCGGCCCTCTTCTTGCCAGGTGTTTACTTCTTCTCCCGGCCCGATAACTCTCTGGTCTCCATCGGTACTGATCACCATATTCCAGGTCAGGCTGTCAGACTGGACAGACTCAAACCGATTACGCCTGGAAAAGGCGTTGTCCATAGTATCCATCCGGGAATCCAGTGGTGCAAGGCCTTGCTGCAAGCGTTTTTTGTTGTTGGTAAGTTCACGGGAACGGTCATAACCGAAAATAGGTAAGAAATCCGTGCCCAAGACAGTTCCGTTATAAGTGAGATCGCCTTGGAATTCTGACTGATGGAACCCTTTGTAGGAAAGATTAGCCACAAGATTAAGAGTTAAGCTTTCACCTGCCTCCAGGCTGGGCGTCAGCCGAAAGATGGTATGGCGAAGCCCTGCGTCATCTTCAAATTTTTCAAGGCAATAGTTGTTAGAAAAAATTTTTTCCACGACCAGTTTTTTATCCCAATCCAGATGCAACGTATCTATGGGTTGGCCGCTTTCATTCTTCAGTGCCAATTTGGCCCTATAAGCAGCTTGTCGTTTGGAGGGAAAAAGATCCAGGGTCAGATCCAGATTTGTAATTTTCGGCTGAACCACTTCCCGGTACTTTGCATATTTTTTTTCATATGCTGTGGCTGCCACTTTCTTTTGTGCTTTAGTTTGATACCCGGCCTTACAAATCAAATTATCATGAATGCCGTACTGGAAACCGCCAAAAAGGATGAAACAAATGATTGCCGTGCCGCTCAAAACCTTTCCCAAGGGCATGCGCACGGTCCTTTTCAACACCTGCAACCGCTCTTTAAAACTCCGGTTTACCCCCTGGTTCCATAAAAGCAACGTGACTACAAAAAACAATGCTGACAGAGACATCCAGGCACCGGTATAAAAGGATAAACCTGCATCCAGCACCCCATAACCGTTCATCTCGGAATAATTGATCATTTCCGGACCAAGAGAAGCGGGAACGATTGAAAAGGCCAGGTGCTGCCGCTCAATAAGTTGATGATCAACAGACATGACAATAAAAAGAAATACAGCTATGGACACAATGTGCCCTTTGAGCCGATCATTGAAAACGGCCCCGAAAAAGAAAGCGAGGCTGATAAGCTGCAGGCTTGTCAACCAGCCAAACCGGGGTCCATACAAATCTCGAATATACAATCCCCACTCGATGTCATGAAACCCCATTACCCATTGGGAAAACACCCCTGCCGCAAACATCAGGGAAGCGATGATAAAGGCAAGCCCTCCCATGGTAATCCAGCGAGAAAGAATATACACCCAGGAGGGTGTGGGCATCGCATCGACAACAGGCCATAAGCTTGAAGCTCTATCCTTAAACAGGATCTCCCCTGATATAATCAGAATCATAACGCCGATGACGAGCATCATGGGAACCCTGATAATCGTCATTATTGAGGTTAAAGGCAGATGGGACGTGGTTAGATAATTGGTCGAGGTCCATAAAAAATCATAGCCTAAAAACATGAGAAGAAGCGTTATCAGCATAGCCGGAAAACCGGGGGAACCAAGAATGCTTTTCACATTAACCAAGGCAAATTTTACTGATTTAATCAGGCAGGACCAAATTCCGTAATTCATGGACGGAAAGACTTGCGGGCCAATGTCTAAAGCAGGTTTGGCAACCACTTCCTCTTGCTTGGCCGCCTTGCCGGGGTGCGCAATGAAAGTTTTGAAATTAAATTTAAAAACAGATGCAACAAACAGGAAGATAGAAACAGCTATCCAGACCAGACGGTTAAGGAGTAGTGTTTGGGATAAAGGCAGATAGGCGGAATTGAATTCCAGAATATCCATTTTATCAGTGAGATACTCCACACAATTATACCCAAAGGGATCTAAAAGTTCGATCGCAAGAGGATAGGCAGTTTTATCCCGAAGTGAAACCGACACCAAAAAAAATATAAAAATCAGTAAAACACCAAGGTAGGCGGCGGCAGCCCGCCGAAACATCACCACCATGAATATGGATAAGGTGACCAGAAAAATCAGATTTGGCACTGTGAGCAGAAAAACCCCGTGCAGTAACTGACCTATGGGTACCGGTCCATACTGTTCCGGCAGCCCAATACCTAAAAGGGGAAAGAGCAATATGCCTAGAGGGTACCCCAGGACAACCATAAAATTGACGATTACTGTTCCAAGATATTTTCCGAAAAAATATTTTTTTTCTTCTACCACTGCGGGATAAAGGATATGGGCAGAACCGGACTCTAAATCTCGAGCCAAGCTGCCGGCAGTAATAATCGCGGTGACAGCAAATAAAATAATACCCATGAGGGCTAAATTCCCATAGGCTATTGCCGGTGCATTAATCATCATATTCTTATTAGAGATATCGTCACTAATGCCCATATTGTACCAAATGCCCTGAAAGATAAGCAGAAAGAAAAAGAGATGGGTGTAGATATGTTTAGCGTTGTATAAACACTCAAATTTAATGATAGAGGATAGTTTCATTGGTCTGCCTTGTGTTCTGAATGGAAGATAGACAGATTAGATAAACCTGCAGGGTCGTGAATTACCGAAAAATATGCATCTTCCATATCCGGGGTTACAGGCTCAAAAAGGGAATCCGGCTGCTCATTGCTGAACACGTGGATACGCATCCGGCCATGATTAAGATAGGTGGCAATAACGCTATGATTTTCTTGGTAAAGAGCAAGCTCTTTTCGTTCAATCTTACGTCCCCATATCTTTCCATCAACCGCCTTGATAATACTTTTGGGCGACGCATGAACGAGCACTCGACCAGAGCCGATAATTGCCATATCCGAACAAAGGGAGGTCACATCCTCCACAATGTGGGTGGAAAGAATCACAATGACTTCTTCCCCTAATTCACTTAAGATATTGTAAAATCTATTTCTCTCTTCAGGGTCCAGTCCGGCCGTGGGCTCATCCACGATAATTAATTCAGGGTTGCCGATAAGCGCTTGGGCAATTCCGAACCGTTGCTTCATTCCGCCAGAGTAGGTTTTCAACCGTTTCTTCCGCACTTCGTAGAGGTTAACCTTGTTGAGCAGGTACGAAACATGATCGTGCCGCTCCGATCGTTTTGTAACCCCTTTAATCTCAGCCAAGTAATCAAGCATATCTTCAGCCGACACCGCATCATAGACACCAAATTCCTGGGGCAAATACCCCAGGGCTCTGCGAATCTTTTCAGGTTCTTTCATGGCATTTGTTTCGCCCAGGAGAATTTGCCCCTGATCCGCGTCCTGTAAAGTTGCAAGCGTGCGCATGAGGGATGATTTCCCGGCTCCGTTTTGCCCTAAAAGGCCAAACATGCCTTTACCAATGGTCAAATTGACATCCTTCAGGGCCTGAACGCCGTTGGAATAAGTTTTTGATAAATTTTTTATGATGAGTTTCATTTTAATTAGTTATCCAGTATTTGATTATAGATAGAAAGGATCTGAGCCATACGTATAACTAGTTATAAAAAAATTTTTAAAACCGGTAGCGAAGCCCGACGCCAATGGTCATCGGTGGCCCGAATTCAGCCATAGTCCCATCAAAAGAAATAAAATACTCCTCATCTGTCAGGTTTTTTCCATACACATAGAAATCCCATCCCCCGGTCAGATAACCTATCTTTGCATCAAAAACAACATACGCATCTTCCTCATAGAGGTTTGCTTCATCGAAAGACGTTTCACCTGCCGCCCTCATATCGACGCGCCCATACAATCCACTGGGATGTTTATAAGAGACACCGGCCGTCGCAGTGTAGGAAGGGGTGCCCGTGATATCCTTTCCATCATAGGATATACCGTCCCCGGCATCATAATTATCGTACTCCGCTTCTATAAGACCTATTGAACCGGTCAGTTCAACGGCATTGGTGAGTTGATAGGCCAATTCCAACTCAACTCCTTGAGAATGGCCGCTATCCGCATTACTCGTATGAAGAAGGACGCCATCCGACTTAAAGATATGGATATCTTCTATATCCATGTAAAATAAGTTGGCCGCCAACCTCAACCTATTCAGACTCCCCTTGATCCCTATCTCGTAATTTGCTGATTTTTGGGGTTCAAAAGAATTGTCCTCAATCGTACCGGAAGAAGGAATGGGGTTAAACCCTCCGGGCATGTATCCCTGGGAATACGAAATATAGGTATGCCAATTATCGTTCAAGGCATAAGAAAGCGCCGCTTTGGGCAAAAAAACATCCCAGTCTTTGTCTCCGGACAATGAAAAGGAGGGAGAACCGGTTGTTCCCACCGGAAGGACATATAGATTCAGATCAATCTCTTTGTCAATATGCTGATACCGGCCGCCCAGGGTCAGCTCAAATCGCTCTCCCAGAGGTACTATTGCCTGACCAAATGCCGCATAGGTAGTACTGTCGATTTCTGAGTCGACAAAATAATCAAAATTTCCATTAAACACCCCTTTGTCATAAGAAGGATATTGCATACCCAAAGGCTTCTGTTCGAATTCTTCTGAATCAATGTAAAGACCGGCTACCCAGCGGATGCCGCTTTTATTGTTACTCGATATGCGCAGTTCCTGGGTATAGGCATCCGTTTCATTATAGTTAAACTGTTTCAATCCGTCGTAATCGGTGCCGACCAGGTAATCCCCATCGTAATCACCGTCCATGTCCTGTTTTCTGTGGGTTGAGATCGAGGTAAGGGTCACGGAATCAAATGCATAGCTTAAATACAGGCTTTGAGAAAAACAATCGATATCAACTTCCGTCGGCATATCGGAAAAGTTGCCTTTTTCAGCATCATCCCTGTTAAAATCACTATAATCCGCTCCGGCAGGAAGCTTATAACCGTTGATCCATGAATTACTTTGATTTGCCATGGAAAGCGTCAACTTTGCAGTAAACCTGTCTGTGGGTGTGTATAAAAGGTAGCCGCTGAATTGCTGTTGATCGGATTCATTCCCGTCCGCTCCGGGATTGGTGTTCTCGATCCAGCCGTCATCCTGCTCGTATTTGCCGTTAATCCCCATAAACAGCGAGTCTTTAATCACTGAACCGTTGAGGTTAAAAATGCCCTGCATGTAGTTGTAGCTGCCATATTCGGCACCAACCATTCCATGCCATTGATTTTCCGGCTCTTTGGTGACGATATTGATAACCCCGCCAATGGCGTCCTTGCCGTACAATGTTCCCTGGGGGCCGCGCAGCACCTCAACCCGCTCCACATTGACCAGGGAAGCATCAAAACCATATTGGTTGATAACAGGGACCCCGTCAATATAGATGACCACCGGATTGTTATAGGTAAACGTGGAAGAGTTCAATCCCCGGAAACTCACCGAATTTCCTGAAAGGCCTTCCTGAACAACCATGTTAGGAATTTCCCTGATCACGTCAGGAACGTCGGTAATGCCCTTTTCCTCCAGGAAAGCTTCATCCATAACGGTGATGCTCTGGGGAATTTTTTGAACATCCTCTTCAATTTTATTGGCGGTGACAGTAATGCTTTCCATCTCCGCTACCGTCTTATCTTCCGTCTCCTCAGCCCACAATGGAACAGTTAGCAAATGCAAGCCAAAACACATGCAGCAGTACAACAGCAAAAATTTTTTTAGATACATCTTTATCTCCTTTATAGAAAACAAATACAAACAAAATCAAATAAGCCAAACTTATAATAGAACGTAATCTTTTTTTATATCACCTAAAAACATTTTCACGTCACCTTGCTACAAAAAAGCCTTGACTAAACAATTTATGAAATAATAAGTTAACTTTGGCTTGGATAATAAATTTTGAAAACGAAAAGGTTCTCTTACATGAAAAGACGCGATCTTGTCATTATTTCATGTCAAGACTATTATGGGCCATGCCATAATCTGAATATTTTTTTAGAAAAAAAAGACGGGGATGAAATATTCTATAATTGGTCCGATCACTTGAACGGTCTAAGCCAGGGGTTTGTATATACGCTCAAGTGCCTGCCTGGTCTTACTTTGGCGATCGCAAGGCATTATCCATCCACTGCTTTCAGCATTCCTATTGAAGGGGGAAAAACATATTTTGTTAATCTTAATTTTATTCTTGGTGAAGGTCCTTGTACCCAATGTCATCGCCAAGAACAAGAAGCCACTTTTTGCTCAAATCATGGGGAGTTAACCTACTCACGCAACTACCAAAGCGGGTTGCTCCATTGCCCCGCAAAACCCTTTTCTACCATTGGACTTTTAATGGAGCCGTGGTTTGTAAGACGTTTTTCCCAGAGAATAGCAGGAGAATTTGCCCGAAAGATAGAAGAAATGTTGGCGCTCCAAAATGAAGGTGAATTTTTTTGCTGCCCAGTGTTCATGACGCCTTCTATTAATGTTTGTATTCATGAAATCCTCGGATGTACTTATGTTGATGCCCGCAGGCACCTCTTTTTAACAAGTAAAGCCCTGGAACTGATGAGGTTTAGTTTTGACCAACTCAATCCTGATAAGGGACAGGACATATCCTGTTTTAACTTAACAACCGATTCCCCGAATTTCGTTCACCAAGCCAGAGACATAATGATTTCCGACATTAAAAATCCGCCCTCCCTTACAGAACTTTCCAGGATGGTGGGGGTGAACAGGACCACGTTAAGCCAGAGATTTCGTAAGGTTTATGGTGTTACTATTTTTGACTTTCTTCGCAATTTCAGGCTGGAAGAATCCAGGCGTCTGCTACAAGCCGGGGACCGAAGTGTGACACAAGTTGCTTTTGAAGTAGGGTACGCCCAGCAAAGGACGTTTTCTAAAGAATTTAAGAAGTATTTTGGTGATACACCAAGCAATTATTTAGGGTGAACTGTTAGCACGATTCTCATAGATTCATTTTTTCATTGATTCATTATTATCCCTTTTTCGTCTTACTGATTAGGGGCGCGAAATGGGGAATTCATTATTTATTTTCGCACCCCTTACTCGTTTATTCCTTTTCCAGCGGCGGCAGCATTGTTGCCTGCAACTTTGCTTTTTTGGTCATCTGCGCCATAATTTTGGCTTCATTCGTTGTTTCCGGCTGATAAACGGTGGGCCACCACGATTCCACCGAAGGATCCGTCGCCAGATAATCAAAATTTTCATTGCCATACCTGAGATGGGCGTGCCTTAAAGTATCCTCGCCTTTCCCGTGAAACGGGAGGAAAATAAAATATTTAAACCCGGCCTGGATCATTTCTTTTGAATCGGTTTTAAAAATATGCCAGGTGATGTCATATTTCTCCCATTTTGTACTGAGGCTGCCAACATGGGCATAATCCCCGGTAATTTTGTCATCAATGATGATCGTATTTTCATCCACAACGTTCAGGGATTTAAATTTCAAGGAATGCGTGTTGAAAATATGGTCTTTTACCATTTCTTTTGTATATCCCTTGGGTGCGTGTTCCGTCATTTTTTCAAAAAACTTTTCTCCGGCTTCACTGTCGTAAAGTTTGACAAAGGGGGCATTGTTTCCTTTCCACGGCGTGAGGTCGGTGATGCTCTCCTTTTCCTTATCTGCGGCAAATACTGTGCTGGAAAAAATGGATACAATCAAAAATAGGGAAATGGCCAGTTTTTTTCTCATGTTGCGTCTCCTTAAGGATAAATTAATAAAGCTACATTCATAATATGGGATAAAGCGTTTTGCGGTCCGGGTTGCCGCTGCCCACAGCGTTTTTATCAAGCAGGTTGTCTCCGGCAATAAAAAGTTCAATCTGCCCGACCCGTTTTGTATATCTCGCCTTTAATATCTAGTCAAGGTGAACTTATAATAAAACGAAATCTTTTATTACACCACCTAAATACATTTTTACATCACTTCGCTACAAAAAAATCTTGATTTACAAGCGATAGTTAGCTATTGATTCATTCTTAAGCCAAACATTACTAATTATTATGAAAGCTTAATGGAAGACAACATACATATTGAATTATGGAGCCCAAGCCAACGGCGTGAGGTCGTCAGGGAAACCCCCTGCGCCCATGAGATAGATACGTCCTTTGAATCCTGCTGGCCCATGGCAGACGGTTATCTGAAAAAAATCCACCTGAAACCCGGGCTTGACATTTACGTCATGGATTGGGATCCCGGGATTGGATTCACCATGAACGCCTCGGTCCGTCATGCCGGGTTTGGATTCAAGTTCTTCATCTCAGGGAAAATGAAATATCAGAACTGTGCCGTTAACGAGGAAATGCTCATGACCGCAGGGCTTAACCGTTTTGCGTTTTTCCCTGCTTCCGGAGGATCCGGCCAATGCATGTCAAGAGACAGGGTTAAAGTCGTGATCATTTCCATGGCCCCATCCTTTTTTCTTTCTTTATTTCAAGATGACCATTCCAGGTTGCTTTCAGCGATGCCCGTTCCGGCATTGAACAAAGCGTTTTTCCATATCAGCCCCAATACCCCGGCCATGGAAACCGCAGCCCTGGATATCTTTAACTGCACCTTTCACGGAAACCTGAAAAAAGTCTTTCTGGAGGGCAAAGCATTGGAGCTTGCCTCCTGCCAACTCCACGGGCTTATCCCCTCCCGGCAGCCGGCCCGGCTTTCCGGGCATGAGCGTGACAAAATTCAGGCAGCCAGAGACATCCTTGTCCGGCATATTGATGCCCCGCCCACTTTCCAGGCCCTTGCCGGGATGGTGGGGATGCCCCACAACCGTCTTTCCATGGGTTTCCAGGCCATGTACGGCACCACCCCCTTTGCCCTGCTCAGGGATCTGAGGCTGGAAAAATCCCGGACACTTCTCAAGTCACAAACCGGCAACGTCACCCAGGTGGCCATGGATGTGGGCTATGCATCCCTAAGCCACTTTGCCAAAGCCTTTAAGAAAAAATACGGTATTTCACCAAAGCAATACCAGCTTAATAAAGGTGCCTGAATTTTTCCCCAACCCTCTCCAGTACAAAATCATTCAAAAAAGGTATGGGATCGTTAGAAATTAATGCCGGTCTTTTGTACATCTGTCCGAATAGTTCACAAGTATGTAGTAACCCTTAGAATAAGGACAGATAAACAGCATGGAATCATCACTCTTAAGATTCAAACCCCTCTACAACCAGTTGACCCAGGGGTATTTGCCAGCCATTGTCAACGGCGCACAACAGGCAGGCATATTTGAGGCCCTGGAAAAAGAAGGCGCAAGTACAGTCACATTAGCCGAAAAGCTTCATGCAGATCCCGGCATTCTTGGAGGCATTCTGGAGGTCCTTGCGGCAATAAAGCTTTTGATCTGCGACGAGGATTCCCGGTATCACTTAAGCAGGCCGGCAAAGCACTTTCTTCTTGAGTCATCGCCGACCGCTCAAATCAGGGACATCCGGTCGTTTTGCATGCAGCCCGGTCCCTTTGACGATCTAACCGGCCGATTGAAAAACAGACCGCAGCATTTCAACCCTGCCGGCTTTTCCGAAAAAGAAGCCCTCCTGGATCTCGAGCAAAGGGCCCGGGGCGGGCAAATTCAGGAAGTGGTGAATTTCATCTGCGCCATCCCGCAATTCGAGTCTTTTAAGCTCATGTGCGACTTAGCCGGAAGTTCCGGGTACTATTCCCAGGCACTGTTGAATAAAAATCCGAATTTGAGATCACGGGTGTATGACACACCGAACGCAGCCGTTCTTGCCGGGCAAATGATGGGCGACAGGGGAACCTGCGGCCGCCTGGAATTCATCGGGATCGACCTGGAGGCCTGTTCGGATTTCGGCCGGGGATATGATCTGTTTTTTGTTTCCCATTTTCTGTACCACTGGGCGGTACAGGGCCTTCTGCCCAGGTTTTTCAAACAGGTGAACCGGGCCATGCGCCCAGGCGGAATTTTTGTGTCCAATCATATCGGCAATGTAACAAAGGACCCGGACCATATCACCCACTCAATCATTGAGCTTTTAGCCAAAGTCCAAGGGTATCCCACGCTTACACTGGATGACTCAAAATTAAAACATGCCCTTTCTCTGGCCGGATTTTCGGAATTCAGGACCAGGCCGGCCAAAGACGGAACCCATCTAAACAATACCCTGGTGTCAGCCAAAAAAATAAAGGAAATTTAACCAATGAAACCATTGAACCTCGCCCAGTTTCACCTTTTGATCATTGCAATATTGCTGCCCGTATTTTCAATGGCCCGGCCAGGCCTTGCCCAAATCCCCAAAGAAGCGTCCCAAATAATAGATGATGTGGTAGTTACCGCGGAAAAACGCAAACAAATGTTAAAAGAAGTCCCTGTTTCCATCACTGTTATCGACGATCTTGAAATCCAGGACCGAAATGTCAGGGATGTCAAGGACATCTTTAACCTGGTTCCCAACCTGTCAGTAAGCTCCCAAAATCAAAATGTGACGTATGTGGGCTGCCGGGGCGTCAGCCCCAGCATGATTAACCGCCGGAACCCTTTTGTCATGTACGTGGACGGGGTGCCTTTCAGTAAAATCAGCGGATACAGTGCCGACTTCACCAATGTTGAATCCGTTGAACTCCTCAGGGGCCCCCAAGGCACCCTTTACGGTAAAAACGCCATGGGCGGCGTCATGAACATCACCACCAAAGCACCGTCCAATGATTTGGAAGGCCGGGTCTCCCTGGATATTTCAGAATACGAGACCTATCTTTTTAACGCCAATGTCAGCGGCCCCATTAAAAAAAATACTCTGTTTTTCGGCCTTTGGGCATCCGAATACCAGACCCGGGGCTATATGGAAAACGACCATCCGGACCAGGACTATTACGATGACAGGAATATCCTCAACGTCAGAGGGCGGCTGCGCTGGGTGCCTTCAGAGCAGCTGGAGATCAATCTACTCTCAGGCAAAGAGATCCGGCAGGGGGGAGACGGCCCCATGATCGGGGATTCGCAGATCCGGTTTCATGAATACAAAAACCCTGATGATTATGTGGACGCGGACAGTTTTGACAATGCCCTTCATGCCCGTTTCCATGCAAAAAAATTTGATATCGTGTCCACCACCACATATAGAAACGCAACAGAAGACTATGATGTGGATTATTCATATGGAAGCAGTTCGGTGAGCCACGGCATTCTGGATTACGAAAACACCACCTTTTCCCATGAACTGCGCCTTCAGTCCCCGGATGACCGAGACGGTATCGCCTGGATTGCCGGCGGTTACTTTGAATATGACCAGGACAAGGACAACGAGATGTCCATGCAATATCTTCCCACGGCCATGATGAATTTTAACCGAAAAACTGACTGGCCCTGCACCACAACCGGTAAAACTGCGGCCGTATTTGCCCAGACTTCGATTCCGTTCTTTAATGCCTTTAAATTTACCATTGGCGCCCGGTATGAAATCGTAAACAAGGAGATGAATTACCACAGGACCACCACCAATCTCGACACCAACACCGTAGTCAGCTCAGCGGCCTACACCATTGAGGACGACTGGGACAGTTTCACACCAAAAGCCAGCCTGGATTACCGAATTTCAGATAACATCATGACCTATGTCAGCGTATCCCAGGGGTATCTTGCCGGAGGGTTTAACAACACCATTGATGATCCGGACGCCACCACCTATGATCCCCAGACCTCAACCAGTTATGAATGGGGTGCCAAAACCTCGTGGCTCAACAACCGCTTGTCTTGCAACCTTTCCATATTTTATATGGACATAAAAGACATGCAGGTAACTGAATACCCTTCAGCCTATGTCATGGTGGCCTCTAACGCGGGCAAAGCCCACAGTTATGGGGGAGAACTGGAAGTTAAATTCAGACCGGTTACAGGGCTTATCCTTTCTACGGGCCTTGGCCTGGTCCAGGGCGAATACGATGAATATATGGGATACGGCGGGGAAGCTTATGCCGGAAACAAATTGAAAAACACCCCTGAATATTCCATAAACGCCGCCATTCAATACCGCCATCCGTCCGGCATTTACACCGGCCTGGACGTTCAGGGATATGGGAAAACCTATTTTAACGAATCCAACCAAGACAATTCAGTACGGGACCCTTATGCTGTTGTCAATTTAAAGCTTGGCCTGGAGCTTTCCCACTGGGATTTTTATGTTTACGCCAAAAATCTGTTTGACGAAGAATATTACACCAGCATCTTTACCAGCAGCATCAGAAATTCATATATGGTGGGCAGCCCGAGAACCATCGGCGCAAATATTGTTTTCCGGTTTTAACGATGTAAAAAAATGCTTACATGGCAAAAACAGCCACCATAGTGGAAATTACGCAGCGATGTTGATGTAACATCACTCAACAAGCGAAAACGCCATTGTGACCTTTGCCCCCTGATTCCGCCCGGGACTTGTAAGGGTCAACACCCCGTTATTGGCTTCCACAAAACTTTTGCAATAATAAAGCCCAAACCCTGATGATCCTTTGGTGGAGATGCCGAACTCAAAAATGCCTTTTAGATTATCCGCGTCCACACCACAGCCGGTATCGGCTATCATCAAAGATATTTTATGATCTTCAAACACGGTTGAAATGGTAATCCGGTGGTCCCCAATCTCCTGATTTTCCCCAATGGCATCACAGCTGTTTTTAATGAAATTAATCACCACCTGCATGAGCTTGTTTTTCTCGATGGAAAAAAGTGGAAGCTCTGGCGCCAGCTTTTCTACCACATGAATATTGTTGGCGGAAATGGTGGCTTTTTGAATTTTCAGGGCATCTTTTACCAACTGATTAAGACGCACCTTCTCCCTTATTTCCTGACTTCCCGGTGCGTAGCTTCTCTGGAGGCTGAGCACTTCACTCACATACTCAATGGCGGTGGTGGCGTTGCCCAGAATCCCCGCTGCTTTCTTTTGCTCATTTTCTAAATCATCGATCAACCGGCCCATATACTCGGCCACTTTAATACCCCTGGGATGGGCATTGACATAAGTTGTGAGATCCTGCTTATGTGCTATCAAATCTTCATAGCATTGGCGCAGGTAATAGCTCAGCTGCTTTCTTTTGCTTTTCCCGAGGCGTTCCAGATTCACACCCAGAGGTGTCACGGCATTTCCGATATTGTGGAGAACCATGGCCGATAGCTGAGCTCTGCCTGCATCCATGGCCTTATCCAGCAACTCTTTTTGAGCCTCTTCTAGTTCTTTTGTCCTTTTTCTGACAAGGGCTTCAAGGTTTTCCCGGTGTTCAGCCAGTTCCGCTTCCGTCTTTTTTCTCTCTGTGATATCCCTGAGAATCCCTATCGCATTCCATTTTTTCTCGATTTTTACCGCCGAAAGGGAAATTTCTACTGGAATAATCTCGCCCCCTTTTTTCCTGGCCTTAAATTCCAAGGTTTTTCCAACGGCACGTCCTTTTCCGGTTTGGCGAAAGATCGCAAAATTTTTTCTATAACTGTCATGGTATTCTTCAGGAATAGCAATCAAATGAAATTTTTTGGACATCATTTCATCTTCAGCATATCCCAAAATCTGTGTTGCAGCATCGTTCCAGAATGAGACAAGACCATCGTTATCGATCATAATGATGGCATCCTGGGCAGCCACTCCGATGGTTCTAAATTTCTCTTCGCTCTCTCTCAGGCTTTGTCCAAGCGACTTACTGATAATGATTTCCCGTTTCAGCTGTTTTTCAACCCTTTTCCTTGCATCAATATCCTCAAGCAGTTTTTTTTGATTCTCTTCAAGCTGTCGGTTGATCAGCTGGTTCCTTCTGTTGATCTGTGTAAACAAAAATATCAGTGCACAGATAAGACAGGCAGAAATCACCACCGTAATAACAATAATCTGACCCAGACTGGACAGTAAAGCGATTTTGTCCATTGAAAAAATCATGCCGTATTGCTTTGACATCAACGTTACTGGATAATAGGCACTGATCAGCCTTATCTGTTTTTCGCCGAACCGGATCATGATATCCCGGGTTCCCTGGAACCCCTCATTCAGCTCTGCCCAAATAGGCTGAAAATCTGATTTTTCAAATTTTAATGCATCAATATCAACCCCAGACTCGGACTCTGAATAGTCGGCATAGATCGGGAATGTATCGGAACAAATAAAAAATCGCCAGGATTCCTTGCCCAGGTGAAATCTTTTAAAAAGTTCCTTTGCATACATCTGCAGGTCCAATGTGGCTTTGACGCCTAGGGCATTGTCCACACCGGCATTTTTATCCGTAACGGTGATAACGATTAGATGGGTAGACGATTCATCAAGCGCGCTTTCATATAAATAATCATCTCCTTCGGTACTGTTCACATGTTCAAAATGGAAATGATTTTCCGGTGTTTTCCAAATCGATACCATCCTGTCGTTATTGAAGAAAGTGAGCTTTTTTGCCAGCCCCTGGTTCCTGAAAAAAAAATGTTTCAGGCGGCGGATAGCCTCGGTATCGATTTTATCGGAAAGGATCTGGTTAATGAACTGTTCGCTGTTTAAAGTGGAGAGTTCATTTTCAAACACATTAAAATCTGCAACCATATTTATTCCGGAAATCTGAGCCACTTTCAACATCTGGTCCATTTTTCCCTGAAGGAAATTATCCAGAAAGACAGAATACTGATATGCACTGACACATACCAGAGTCATCAGACTGAAAAGAAAAATAATATAATTTTTTTTCATTGACAGATTACAGTTCCAATATGCTTACAAATGTCCAGCCCAAATCATTCATGGTAACAGACACCGCTCTGTAATTCTTTTTGTCAATTGAAACCGCATAGTCTTTCTTTTGGCCGGTGATGATGGACATGGCCATTTCCCGTATTGTCCGGTCCTTGCTTTTTAGGAGGTTATAGTCATTTTTACGATATTTATCACTTTTGATCGTTTCAAGATATTCATGATTTTCCAGCGGAGGAAGAGAGAGAAGATG
The DNA here is from genome assembly GCF_963664415.1 of uncultured Desulfobacter sp. Lineage (NCBI taxonomy): Bacteria > Pseudomonadati > Thermodesulfobacteriota > Desulfobacteria > Desulfobacterales > Desulfobacteraceae > Desulfobacter > uncultured Desulfobacter sp. The sequence goes on from NZ_OY761440.1 coordinate 624,270, forward strand.
GACTAGTTTGTGGTTAACGGCTACCAGTACCCCGGTTTTATCAAGAATGAAAACAGACGGATGCCCTTCCAGATATTTATCGATGATTTTATTCACCGTAACGTCCATGCCCGGCACGCCGACCAGTCTGTCGTTATAGTAAACAGGGGCGATGGCGGATATCATCCATCCCCTTCCGGCGGGATCCACATAAGGCTCATCCACCCAGACGGCTTTTTTCTCCGGATTATGTTCTTGATCAGCAAGGTAATAGAAATTGAAAGCAGGGATATCCATTCCGGGTTCATACTGGGAAAGGACCTCAAAAAAAGGATAGATGCGGTTATACGAATATTCGTCATTATAATAGACCTGAACGACACTGGGCAATTCTTTGATAATCTTTTTGAACGTTTTATCAAGGGGAGATGTGAAGGCAACAATCCGCTTAATCCTGTCGTCCACAGGAATGACGCCAGAGACAAATACGGCAGACCCTCCGTCATCTTCAGGTTTGTATAACACACCCTGGGGGCTTAAACCGTATTTTTCCCTGTGGGAGTCATAATCGTATTGATCTTGGTTTTCATAAAGCGAGGTGATTTGGTCTGCCAGCGCTTTTATTCTGTTTTTGATAATCAAAAAATCGTTGCTGATCTGCCGAGTGATGCTTTCCAAGCTGTTTTTTTCTTCCTGAACCATTTTTCCCTTATCCGGCCCACAGGCACAAATCAGCACCAGACATATGATCAGGAAGATATTTTTTTTCCCCATTGTCTCTCTCCCCTATTAACGGCCATGGGTCGACCTGGCCGATCAACACCCAGGCTCAACCCACAACAAAATAATTCAACAACTAATTGTAACTTTCATATTAAAACAGAATAAAATTCTTCAGTTCGGCCCCGCTTTCAACGCTATATCTCTCATTTTCTCCGGCAACAAGATTCTAAATCGACTGCCATGACCCAACTCACTGGTGACATCGATACTTCCCCCGTGGAATGTAATGATTTCGTACACAATACTGAGTCCCAGGCCGGTTCCGGTGCCCACCGGTTTGGTGGTAAAAAAGGGATCGAACAGTTTTTTTATATTTTCTTGGGGAATGCCGCATCCGGTGTCCGAAACAACGATTTCAACAAAGCGGTCTTCAACTCTTCTACCGGTTCGAACGAATCTGGTGGACAATTCGATGGTACCGCTGCCCTCGATGGCTTGGATCGCATTAATCAACACATTCATGAGAACCTGGCTGATCTTTTGGGGATAGCATTGAATCGGCGGAATATCGCCAAAGCTTTTGATTACCATCGTGTCCTGTTTGATCTGGGTTTTCAGTATCTTTAACGTGTTGTCCAAAGCCTCGTTGAGATAAAGATCATTCTGTTTGGCATCATCCACACGGGAAAAGGTTCTTAAATCCTGAACAATTTCTCTGATTCTATTTACGCCGTGTAGGGATTCAGTAATAAGATCGTCCAGATCCTCTACGATAAAATCAAGATCTTTTTCTTTTTTTTCATCGGTCAAGTCATCCAATAGTTGTGCTGTTGTCTGATCTGTTGACGATGCAAGATAGGACTCAAGCGCCTCATATTTTTTAATTAATGAAACGATCCGGGTAAAATACTTTTTGCTGGTGTCCAGATTGGAGCGAACATAAGCCAGAGGATTATTGATTTCATGGGCCACGCCTGCGGCAAGAAGTCCGATGGAAGCCATTTTATCCGCTTGAACAATCATGGATGCTTGGGCTCGCACTTTATTTTCCAATCCTCGGTTGGCCTCTGCAAGCGCTCTATTGGATTGTTCCAACTCACTCTGAAGCGCGATCTTTTTTTGCTCCAGGCCCCAAGTATGGGTAAGTGCCCGGGCAAATTGAAGAATCTCTTCATGATTGAACGGTTTTCTTAGATAGAAGAGATCATCCCTTCCGGTTACGGCAATGATGTCCTCCGGGGAGTATTCACTATATGCCGTCACAATGACGATCTTGATACGAGGATCAAGTGTCCATATCTTCCCTGCGGTTTCAGCGCCGTTAAGGCCCGGCATTTTCATATCAATAAAAGCCACGGAAAAGGGATTTTTTTCATGAAGAGCGTTTTCAACCAATTCAATGCCCTGGATTCCCCGATCTGCCAGAGCCAACTCATATGCATCCGGATTTTTTGAATCAAAGTGACCGGTCAGAGGGATATTATGCCCATCGGACGACGCTGCGGCAGGATGCAGGGAATCTGAAAAAGTATCATCATCGTCCATGGGCATATCAAAAAGGGCCCGGCCCATGGAAAGGCTGTCCGGCTCATCTTCGGGCAATAATATACTTTGATAAGTCTCCCGGATGGTTTCATCATCGTCAATGACTAATATTCTCTTGTTCTCTTCCATTGTCCTTCTCTTTCAAATGATTTTGAATGGGACGTTGGGTATTACAGTATTTGATTTCTTTAATGAAGTAACAGCCATGAGGGAACCTAAATTAATCACCACCCAAGCTCACCCAACAACAAAACATGAAAGTAATTCAATAATTTATTGGAGCTTTGATATGAAAGTATTTAATCACAAATTTAACGATTTGAAAAGAGTTTGACCATCTATCCTTGGATGCATAAACGTCCACAGGCAGGAATATCATCCAGACGAATTCCGGTCGTCGCCATGATGGGGAAACCCAACAAGTAACATAAATTGTCAAAAAACAATAAAAAAGGGGGGGCGAATTCAAGCTATATAGCCTTGGAAAACTTACAATAAAATACGATTTTTTTTTACGTCAACTAAAAACATTTCCACATCACGTTGCTATAAAAAAATCTTGATTCATAATTAATAGTTGGCTATTCATTTGTTCTTAAGCCAATCACTACTAATTAGATGTGACATGGTACAGATCAGACCTCTATGGATGTTTTGATAATTTAAAGGAGATATCTATGAAAACCAATTTTAAGAAAATACTTTTAAGCTTAATAAAAAGCTGGTTGTTCAGCCTTGCAATTGCCCTGTTGATTGCAACATCGGTCAAGTCATCTCTTGCCGATTGGAATGATATCCCTTCAGGGTCGATGCAGCCAACTATTCTGGTGGGAGACCGGGTATTTGTAAACAAACTGGCTTATGACTTTAAAATACCATATACAACGTTTCATCTGTCCAAATGGTCTGATCCAAAACGCGGAGAAATCGTTGTCTTTTTTTCCCCCGAAGACGGTAAGCGTTTAATTAAACGTGTAATCGGAACACCGGGAGATACAATAGCCATGGCTGACAACAGGCTTTTCATCAATGAGCAATTTGTGGGTTACAATTCTTTTGGACAGCAAGACATTGATAAAATAGAAAAAAACCTGCGAGATGGAAATTTATTTTTCACCGAAAATTTGAAAGGAAAGCAGCACGCCGTTATGTTTTCCCCGTCACGTCCAGCATTAAGGTCCTTTGGACCTGTAACAATCCCCCAGGGAAAATACTTTATGATGGGCGACAACAGGGACAACAGTGCGGATTCCCGTTTCTTTGGTTTTGTGGACAGGGAACGCATTGTTGGGCAGGCGACAGTAGTGGTTATTTCAAGAGATAAATCTTTTTTACATTCACGGTGGTCAAGATTTCTTACAAAATTAATTTAATAATAGCCATGGGCTAAGAGATATGGGGTCAATCCTTGATTCGTTGTTAACGAGGACAAAATACGATTTACCACGAATTGAACCTGACATTATTGTATGCAGATTTCCTGACGCGTCCCGGTCCGGGGATGAGGGGACGCGCTTTTTGTCCCTGGACTGGCACCGCTGATCTGCTCGTGCACCTGCTTGTCCGAAATTTTCAAATAAAATGCGGACAGGCTGGTTGCAAGACGTCCTTGAAAAAAAGAGGCCTTAATACCTGCCTCATAGTTCCAGACATACTCGGGGTCATAGGTAAGGGTTGCGGTGTCCACGGCCAGGGAATAATTGTATCCGCCGGCCAGGAATCCTTTTGATACAAGGGCATAAGTATAAATATCGTCCGTCAGATCAACGCCTAAAGAAAACCGGGGAAGAAGTTCCTTGAAATCCTGATCCTTTGACAGATTCCTGGTATCTCGGTCCGGTTGTCTTCCATGGAAACGGCATTGGTCTGTGTGATCCGGGTATCTTCCTTTGATTTTCGGCAGTGTAAAATCAAAATTAGTGCTTTGCGCCATCAAGCTTAAAGTGTTTAACCGGGCATCCGTAGTGTTCATTGCCCAAACATATATTGAACGGTTCGGGTGTGCAGACCGGATCAGCACGCTTGCCGGTGATTACACCAAAGATGACCCGGGAAAAGGGTTTGACCTGGTGCTGTCTTCAGATACCCTGTATTATCAGGGAGGCGAACTGGACCGGACCGGTCCGGGTAACATGGTCCTGGGCATGCTCCCGGATGCCCTTATGGGCCAGGGGGAACTGCCGTGTGAAGGATTTCTGGCACCGGTCCTGCTCCGGGCCGGGTTTAAACAGGTGCAGACCCGGAAGGTGTTCATGGTATCCAATGAAATGGAAGTGGACATCGCCAGAAAGTAACCGCCATGGGCAAGGGTTCGTTTCCAAGATTGTTGAGTCATATCAACTATAATTCCCCTCCCCCAAAAAAGCCAAAGGAACGGAAAATTATGAAACATATCATAGAATCTTTATCCGGCCATGCTAATGAATATATCCGCTGCCTTGCCGGCTCCCATCCGTTAAGAAAGCCGGTGATCTACGCCATGCTGGACTTTCTTTCCCTCAGGGGTAAAGGGCTTGATGTCGGGTGCGGCATCGGGCTTCCTGCTGTGGAGATGGCCCAAAAAGGCCTTGATGTGGCCGGCCTTGACAGTGAAGCACAATTTATAGAAATCACCGAAGGTATTGCCGGGAAACTTAAACTTAAAAATTCCCCGGTGTTTGTCCAGGGGCATGCAGACAGGCTTGAATTTGAAAACAATTGTTTTGACTGGGTCTGGAGCATGGATTGTGTCAACTACGCCAAAGACCTGAATGATACCCCGTTGTCGGAAATGAAACGGGTGGTAAAGCCCGGCGGGCGGCTCATCCTTTCGGCCTGGTCTTCCCAGATGCTGCTGCCCGGATATATTCAGCCCGGTCTGCCGGGCAAGCACGGCTAAGGCCGGCGGGTCGTGATACTGCCGGTCCAGGATCCGCCGGACCCGGCAAAGCTGCTCCCTTTCACGGCTGCTGGGAAGGCGGTCATGGGCTTCAGGGGAGAATCAGAAAAAAAACGGGCCGGCAGTGTCTGGTATGTGTGAACGGGTCCCGGCAGGTCCGGGGTCCAGTTGATCCGGCCGGACATGCAAACGGAAATGCCTAGGGATAATGTTCAGAAGCCACCCGGGCACAAAGCTGTTCTTTTAATGTATAATGTTCCAAATAAAGCTTTAACCCGGGTTCCAGGGATATCTCCCTGCGGTATCCCTCGCCGATGGCACCAGGCAGGGTCAACACGGTTTCAGCCTCATCCTGGTCAGGATGCTTCCCGTAGCACTGAAATTGTTCAAACAACCTAAATTTATCCATGAGCACGCTCAAATCTCAAAGTGCTTTCCTGGCAATATCCAGTTCCATGGGCATCATGGCAGTATTCACAGTCTCACTTTCCACGGATGAAAAACCAACGCTTCGCATGGTTTCGGCTATTTCGCCGCGGTTAAACATCAGGTCCTGCCCTGAAAACATCCAGGAGATGCTTCCTAACACATAGGCCTTAGGGCGAGTGCGTTCATGTGTTACCCCATCCGCAAAACTGACAAAGACGCCACCCGGTTTCAGGGCATGATAAATTTTTTCGAGCATGGTTTTCAGGTCAAAACGAGCGAAATTGAGCGTTGCGCTGGCCCAAATCAGGTCGTAGTCTCCACCGATGGGATCGTTGATATAATCACCCGCCATGGTCGTTACCCGGTCTGTCATTTCGTACTCGGCAATGAATTCCTCAGCCACTTTAACAACCCCAGGCCGGTCAAAGATTACACCTTGCATACTGGGATGCTCAGCCACCGTTGCAATGCAGTGAAGACCCGGACCGCCGCCAAGGTCCAGCATTTTTTTAAAGGATGAAAAACCTTCGATTTCAGCAACCCTGAGAGCCATTTGCTGGGCCGTTCCACCCCTTTCGTAATTGGCCATGGACCGGGCATAGGCTTCCCACACAGATTCGTCACTTACATCCACAGGGTTTTCACGGGGGCCAAAGCGCACAATATGGTCCATATCCCTTAGAACGGATTCAGACATTTTATGCATCATGGAAAATCCTTGGCCCTGATAGGCCGGGCTTTGGCTGTGCAGGACGGCCTGGGTATCCGGCGTATTGCTGTAACAGCCGTTATTCTTGTCCAGCAGGCTTAACGCGGCCAGTCCGTCAAGCAAATACCCTGTGTACACCGGATGGGTTTCCAACCGGGACGCCACCGTTTCCGCGGATTGCGGTGTTGACAGACAATCGAAAATCTTCAGCTCAATCGCGGTAATAAGTAACCGGGTTCCTGTATAGCCATTCATAATGTCGTAAAGGTGATCTATTCGTGTATCCAAATCAGGTAATTTTTTCATGTTGGGTTCCTTTATCTATATTGTTTCTTCCGGGTCCACTTCATGTCCTAAAATCGGCAGGTAAGCTTTACGCCTATTTCACGGGGGTCGCTATAGTATACATACGTCTCTCCTTGACTTGAGTAATCTTCATCAAAGATATTTTTGCCATAGAGATAAATATCCCAATTTACAGCTTCATACCCAATTTGGGCATTAAACCGCCCGAATCAACTACATTCAATTTATATCATCCTTGGGAAGATCGACATTAGCAATTCAAAAAATTGTTTTTAACAATTAACTTGTATCATCTATTTGTCAACTGTTTTTTAAACATGTAGATGTTTGAACTTGACATTATTGTATGCAGATTTCCTGACGCGTACCGGTTCGGGGATGGGGGGCCGCGCTCCTGGTCTATAGATTGCCCGTGACGTCATGGCGGTTATCAAACCGGACGATATATACCCATTCTTTCACTGACAGCAGAACGGTGACTGAATCTGAAAGCCTTTGGAAATCCGAAAGGCTTTCAGTCTTTGTCTTGGGTTAAGCCTGGGAATGCGGCCTAAGACGGTTCGGGCTAATTTACGTTAAAGGTCAAGGTTGCCTCGTTAGATGATAAATCCGCCTTGCCGTAGAGATCTTTTAAAGGCCCTTCCTTGTCAACTTGGCCCTTATGGGAACACTTAACCAGCCACTTGCCCGGACATTGCACCATAAGCTTGGCGTCGCCATTCCAGATCTTTGAATAAACTTTGAAATGTTGCCCTTTGTCAAAGGCCGGGGTTGAGGCGGTGATAAATTCACTGCTCTGGGGGGAGTAATTGCTATTGAGCGGTTTGCCCATGAACAGCACCTTGAACTTCACAAGATCCCCGGGCTTGACCTGCGAAAGATCAGTCATGGGAATGATTTCCAGGCCCTGGTTTGTGGGCTCGGGCGTTTCCCATTTTTTCAATGTCACATAGGATACGGCATTGGCCTGGTATCTCATGGACATCAACACTTTTTTAATATTTTTGATCTGGTCTTTGGATTTCATTTTCAGTCGCATTCTATCTTTTTTGTCGATAAACCGGGTGTAAAAGGCGGGTTTGGACCTGGCTTCTATTTTGTAGACACCCGGTATGCTCTCTTTTTTCAGGGCAATTTTCTGAAGGCCGATATCTGCACTGAACAAATCCAAATTGGGGGTCTGCTTATCTGCGGTTGCCGTTTCGGCAGAGGGAATTTTCAGCTGAATGGTTTTTCCCCCGGGGTCGGTTACGGTAAAGGATTCAACCGGAACTTTATAGGAGGAGTTTAGGATGTCATCAATGGGCAGGGTATGACCCCAGCCCAGGCCCACGAGGACATGGCCCGGTTTATGGGAAAATGATTCAAAGATACTCACCCAAAAGCTGTGGGCATAAACCGTGGTTGCCATGAACAGTGATGCTGCTGCGGCTATCGCAATTTTACCTGTGATTCTCATTCATATTCTCCTTTAATACTATTTGGATTAAAAAATTCATGTGTGCTGTTGGCACCCGTTTTTTTGCCAACCTTTTAAATTTAAATATCTTTGGCTAAAATTTCGCATTAAACCCGACTATCGTGTTGAATCCTGTAATCGGATAAAGCGATTCATTGCCTGGGTTCCCACTGCCGCAGAGTTTTGTGTCTTAAAACCGGTAGGTAAGCTTTACGCCTATTTCACGGGGATCGCTATAGTATACATACGTCTCTCCTTCACTTGAGTAATCTTCATCAAAGATGTTTTTACCATAGAGATAAATATCCCAATTTTCAGCTTCATACCCAATTTTGGCATTAACCAGTTGATAAGCATCTCTTTTATAAGTATTTGTCCTTTCTAAATACGTTTTTCCAACACCAATCAAATCAACTCCGACATAAAAGCCGTTTCCTGTTCGATATTGGCATCCTATGGCAAATGTATATTCCGGGACATTAGGAGTATTGTTATCGCTATAGTCGCCTGACTCGTCCTGATATTCATCAAATTTTACATTAGTATAGCCAACGTTTCCTGTCATGGTAAATTGAGGTGTGATTTTTGCCTGTATTTCCAGTTCAACTCCATAGGAGAGTGCCGTGGCAGCATTGGTTATGTAACTCCATGAGGAGATCGTATCTTCCGTCACCTGCATGTCATCTATATCCATGTAAAATAGTGCACCGTTTACGATCAATCTGTTTTCAAAAAGTTGACTTTTAACGCCTATTTCATAGGACCACAGCTTTTCGCTATCATAACTGTCATATTCTGAATCCGTACTATAAGCATTGAAACCACCTGATCGGAAGCCCTTCGCAACCGTGGCGTACCCCATTACCTGTTCCGTTATGGCATAATCCACACTGAATTTGGGTGCAATGTCATCCCAGGTATCATCAAAGGAGTTGCCGGAAGCATAATCTTGCATGTCTTTGTCCTGTGTTTCATAACGAAGACCGCCGGTCACGCCGATTTTGGGCGTTAATGAGTAACGAAGTTGGCCAAAAAGGGCGAAGGCCTCGCCCCCGAGATCCCTATTGCTTGCCATAGAAGAAAATGAAACGCTAGTTGTATTATCGTCTTTATCATAATAGATACCGGCCACCCAACTTATCTTCTCCGTAGTTGATGCTAACCTCAATTCCTGAGCAATTTTATCGTATTCACAGTCATTTGTAGCAGGAAATAATTCAATGGGATTAAAGTCAAAATCAATATCATGATCAGTTTTAGAAAAGCGGTGAGAGGTGATTGAAGTTACACTTAATGTATCACTAAAATCGTAACTAACTTTTAAGGATTGGGTGCTGGTATATGATTCCTCTATGGTGTCAAAATCAGAATATACTTCTCGGTCACCGGAAGCAGTCAGTCCATAAACTGCGGCTCCATTTTCACTCAACCCTATTGTGTTGCCGTCATTGTCATATTCAAGCTGAGAAAAAATTAAGCTAATATCAAGGTTGTCTATCGGCGTCCATTTAACTTGGCCTTTTCCAAACCAATGTGCTTCATCGTTTGCCTCGTCGCCGGTGTACCCATTTTTAATAAAACCGTTTTTGTCGTAATATTGGCCGGACAGTCCAAAGAAGAGCTTATCCTGAACGATCGGCCCGCTCACGTTAAAAGCGACTTCTTTTTTATAATCCTCTCCACAATCAACCGAAATTTTTCCACGATAAGTATTATCCGGTTGGCGGGTAATAATATTGATAACACCTACTTCGGCACTTTTTCCGTACAAGGTTCCTTGAGGACCGCGTAACACCTCCACTCGCTCAATATTCTGCAGTGTATCTTCATAGCCGGCAAAAGTTAAAACCGGGACCCCGTCGATGAACATGGCAGTTGAAACAGTGCCGGCCCCTAATTCAGCCGACATACCCCTCATAACAGGTATTGCCACAGCTGAAACGCCTTGACCATCGAGTATTAGGTTTGGAACGTAATCGGTCAACTCGCTAACAGAAGAAATATTCCTGTCATCGAGCATAAATTCATCAAATGCTGTGATGCTCATTGGAACATCCTGAATATTTTCTTTCTGTTTATTTGCAGTTACAGTGATGGAATCCAATGATATTTCGGATTGTTTACTATCTGCTATGGATTGATTTATGGCAATCAAGATCGAAATGAATACAATAGCCGCTTGAGAAATTTTCATTTTGTTTCTCCTTAAACTTAACGTAACAGTCCCACCCATATAAACAATTTCGGCAAACATATGATAAAAACAAGCTTTAGATAGGGATATAATACATTCTTAGGAGAGATACTGGTAATTGGCTCTTTTTAATTAGCCCGATCGTTTTTTTAAGGAGAGGGAGCCATAATTCATTAAGCCTTATTTAAGAGGATTTTTCACTGGGCAGGTGGCCGAAATATTTTTTAAATGCCTTGGTAAAATAGCTGGGGCTGGAATAGCCAACCGCATAGGCGGCTTGGGTAACATTCATCCGGCCTTCCATCAAAAAATCCATGGCAACTTCAAGGCGTCGGTTACGCATGTATTCAAAGGGTGTAATACCATAAACCATCCGGAAACAGCGGTGCAGCTTGCTACGGCACATCCCAACCGACCGGGCCAATTGATTCAGATCAGGACTTTTTTCCATATCATTGGTCAGCAGACGCGCTGCTTCCCTTATACGGTCCACATCTGTGGAAGTCAGGGGCCTGGTGTCAGGTTTCCGGCTGTCAACAGCTTCAATTTGCCCGATTTTATGGGCCACCAGTTCCAGAACCTTGCCTTCAAGAAAAAATTTTTTAGCCCATCCCTGGTAAGAACAATTAAATATCTGAAAAATCGTAGCGCGCATGGCCGGTGTAATTGGGATCTCATGATAAAAGGTTCTGGTTGACAGATTCTCCATCTGTGGCGGAAGGGCATCGGCTTCCTCTTCGGCAAGGGAATAAAACCGTTCCAGGTCCATATGTATAAATACACGTACGACCCGTTCCGTACTTGTGGTTTCGGTAAAATCGCCCAAGCCCGGGAAACAGGCACAAGCTGCTCGACCCGGCCTGAACTCCCAGCACTTTTTTTGACTTGCCGAATATCCCCGGCTCCATCCCGACAAGCGGAAGCCAAATGCAATGCTGGGAGGAAGGGGAAAAGGGGGAGCATAATACTTCAGGATGGTGGGATGTTGAAGCGTATAATCCGCCGTGGTCAATTGTATCCCGGATTTGAATTGGACGCCCTGAATGTAGCCCTTTCCCATGGAAGGGGAGAGTGAGGTCCGGTCATTATTATCATTGGTATTTCCCAGGAGTTGAGATGCGGGATATATCTTTTCCATTTTAACAGATCCTTCCGGAACCAGGGGGTGAACAAACCGGTTCCACGCCAAAGTAACCATTCAAACTCATAGGTCATCGGAATCAACTACGTTCAATTTATATCATCTTAGGATGATCGGAGATAGTAGTTCAAAATATTGTTTTTAACAACTAATTTGATCGGATTGCACAAACTTTCGGCTTTATTGGTTGCCCGCAGATTGATCCGGCATTGCCGGCGCAGTATCCTAAGGAACTGATTGTGCTCACCGGCGGTCGCGGGGGAGCTGTGGATAAACGCCTGAAAGCCGGTCATTACAAGAGCGCAGAGGTGCTGTTACTGCATCCGGAATCAATTGGATCAGGTATTCGGATCATTGAAAAAGCCTGTACAAGCCGGATGAAGTTCTGATTGAAGCAAAGGCCAAAGCTCGAACAAAAAGGCACGGCCGGCCAGCGTCTCCCGGATATTTTTCAACAGCAGAATTCGGCTTGAACCCGTTAAACCAGGGTTTATTTTCCCCGTTTGTCCGGCTCCTGTGAGGATAACAATGCGATTTTGAACCGTTGAAGGCAACTGATCTGCAATATGTCGATTTATCATGAATTTTGACGTCATAATCGTCATTTTACCTGTAAAATTTACGACGCCAAACGAAATTTTAACAACCTGAAGGGCCTGAAACGGGTTAATTGGCGGTTAGAACAAATTCACCGCGAGGGTGATTGCAATACCCGGCAAGAACAGGTACAGTGCCCTAACGAAATCTAATAGAAAAAGGTGGCGGACCATGCAGATTTTAACCCTTCTGGCCCAAAAGGGCGGCACCGGGAAAACAACCCTTTCCATTCACCTGGCAGTTCTGGCAATGGCTGCAGGCCAAAAAGCTGCCATTGCAGATATAGACCCCCAGCAAAGCGCCTTGTTCTGGAAAAAAAGACGGGCTTTAGACAATCCGGTGGTGCTGGGCATAAATGCAACGGATCTGGACCAAACCATCGTTGATCTAAAGACCCAAGGTACGGATCTTTTAATCATTGATACCGCCCCCCATTCATGGGAAGATGCTTTACTGGCAGTAAAGGCCGCAGACAGCATCCTTATTCCCACCCGGCCGGCCATTCTCGATCTTGAAGCGATCCGCCGGTCGGTTGACATTGTGAAAACCGCCCAGGGAAAAGGGGCCATTGTGTTAAACGGCTGTCCTTATCCCGGTCCGGGCGGTGAACGCGCGATTGTCTCCGAAGCCAGAGACGCACTTCAGATCTATGGGTTGCCCGTAGCGCCCATGGCATTGTCAAACCGGGTGGCATTCAGCCACTCTCTCATTGACGGCAGGGCGGTAACTGAATTTGAAAAAACGGGCAAGGCAGCTTTGGAAATCAGAGCGCTGTATGACTGGTTAAAGGAAAACTTATGGTAAAACGAGCAAAACTGACATTGGAGTCAGATCCTGTTGAAAATGACCTGACGCAACCAACTGACGTCCCGCCGGAGACACCGTCCGGTCAAAAGGAAACACTTAAAACGGAACCTAAAGCGCCGGCAAAAAAATCCGGACTTTTCAAAACAGTACTGTTTTTCGGTCTGACTATTGCGTCTATCGCTATTTTTAAACGCAAAATATTTTAGGACCGCAAATGAAAACCAAAGGCTTACTTCGCCCGCCCCAATAATGCCTGTAGGGCCGGACGGCACAGGTTCTCATTTTTTTTAAGAATGCCGGGATTAATGCTGAACTGTTTTTTAAAGGCCCTGGAAAAATGGCTGACATTGATGTACCCAACGGCATTGGCAGCTTCAGACACGGAATGGTTTTTCTCCCGGATCAGTGCCCAGGCCTGTTCCATTTTCAATTTCTGAACAAAGGTGAAAATGGTGGAGTTAAACGTTCTTTTAAACTCTTTTTTCAAGGTAAATTCATTGAGTCCACAGCGCCTGGCCAATACCGGGATGGTAGGCGGGTCAAGAAAATCTTCCGTCAAAATGGACTTTGCATGGGCCAATTGATCTCTAAGGTCAGGCTTTAAAGACAGGTTATTACCCTTTCCGGCACTATGACAGAACAATTCCACCTGGCGGGACAAAAGTATCATAGCCCGGCTCTGATAAAACAACTCAAGGGCCGGTCCGTTAAGCGGTGGCGGATTCAAGATTTCCAGGGCCGTTTTCCTTAATTCCGGGTCCAGGGGGTGAGATAAAAATTCCTGCCCACGGAAAAAACGGATCTGTTTTCGCCCTGTGACGTTCGAAATGAGATGGCCCGGAAGATAACGCTGTAAAAGGCGGGGGTCAATCATCAACTCCACACAGCGTACCGGAAGTGAAGGGTCAATGGTCATTTGGCCCCATGTTTTTTGAAGGGAGCCTATGGTATTTGTGTTGGGCCCGACATAGTGATCTCTTTGCTTAGAACCGCCCGGGCTGGAAAATGTACTGGAAAAGCGCCCTGAGAGGGTCAGGCAGAAGGTAACAGGGGAGTTGCCTACCCTGAAATCTATACGGGGATAGTTCGTGGCAGGGCCGGTCATTATGCACAAATAAAGCCCGGGGGCCACCGGTAAAATTTCCGGTAAAAACGCCATATCGTCAGCCCCTTTTAATTCAAAAAAGAATTCGCCCAACTGACCGGCACCAGGATAGATAAAATCAGATCTCATCTGAATACAAGCGGTCATAAACTGGTCTTCCTTAAATCTTTTAAATTATGTTCCCGTCAAAATCCGTCAATTATCAACTAAGTAATATCAAAAAATATACATATATCAACAATAAGTTTGTTTCAACTAAAAAATAGTGGGCGATAATTTAAAATAGCACTTGACATAAACACTGTTTTCACCTAAATATTTAGCCAAGACTAACTTCTATTGTCATAAACCAATCAAATAAACCTATTTAATTCAACGTCTAAACCAAGACCAAGGAAGCAGCACCGATTGTACTTGTAATAAAAGTTCACTGTAATCCCCTTGAAGGAGAAAATAGATGGAAAATAATTTTACCATGGAAACCCATAAACAGGATCAAGACCTTTATATTGATATGAAAGGAACCTTTGACGGGGCATCGGCTTTTGCCCTGATTCATGAAATCGGAGATGGGCTTTATGATGCAACGAACAATATTCATGTGGAAACCAATGATATCTCAAAGGTTTATCCTTTCGGCAGAGCCATTTTGGCGTATAATATGCCTAAAAGATGCAGAAAGTGTGTATACTTCAGCGGTGCCATGGCTGACCAGATTGCCCCTGAGGGCTGCTGCACCATAAAAGACGGGGAGACTCAACAGACTTGCCATAAATGCACAGGAGACTGCGAAAACTGCCTATGCAAAAAAGCCAATAAAATCAGTTCTCAAACGGAACATATGTCAGAGTATAAAAGTGTTGCCCCCCTAAAGTAACTCAGGTGGGAAAGCAACAACCTGTTCAATATCCGGCGCATTGCAGAACAGCATGGCCAGACGATCCATGCCAAGGGCGATACCGGCAGCGGGGGGCATCAAGGCAAGGTCGGATAAAAAGGTTTCAGGCATCGGCAGTTTTTTTTTA